>NZ_CP026116.1:0-316346 GCF_004101845.1 Latilactobacillus curvatus JCM 1096 = DSM 20019
AAGGACGGTACTAACACCGATATGCTTCGGGGAGCTGTAAGTAAGCTTTGATCCGGAGATTTCCGAATGGGGGAACCCAATACCTTTAGTCGGGTATTATCATTAAGTGAATACATAGCTTAATGAAGGTAGACGCGGGGAACTGAAACATCTAAGTACCTGCAGGAAGAGAAAGAAAAATCGATTCCCTAAGTAGCGGCGAGCGAACGGGGAAGAGCCCAAACCAAGAAGCTTGCTTCTTGGGGTTGTAGGACAGAACATTGGAGTTACCAAGTTAAGTTGTAATCGAATCAGCTGGGAAGCTGAGTCAAAGAGTGTGATAACCACGTAGATTAAACAACTTAACCTCCGTTCTGGATCCTGAGTACGGCGGAACACGTGAAATTCCGTCGGAATCCGGGAGGACCATCTCCCAAGGCTAAATACTCCCTAGTGACCGATAGTGAACCAGTACCGTGAGGGAAAGGTGAAAAGCACCCCGGAAGGGGAGTGAAATAGATCCTGAAACCGTGTGCCTACAATTAGTCAAAGCTCGTTAATGAGTGATGGCGTGCCTTTTGTAGAATGAACCGGCGAGTTACGTTTATATGCGAGGTTAAAGTGAGAAGCTGGAGCCGTAGCGAAAGCGAGTCTGAAATGGGCGAGTGAGTATATAGATGTAGACCCGAAACCAAGTGACCTACCCATGTCCAGGTTGAAGGTGTGGTAAAACACACTGGAGGACCGAACCCACGTCAGTTGAAAATGGCGGGGATGAGGTGTGGGTAGCGGTGAAATTCCAATCGAACTTGGAGATAGCTGGTTCTCTCCGAAATAGCTTTAGGGCTAGCCTCGGAATATTGGATCATGGAGGTAGAGCACTGTTTGGACTAGGGGCCCGTCATGGGTTACTGAATTCAGATAAACTCCGAATACCATTGATTTAGTTCCGGGAGTCAGACTGCGAGTGATAAGATCCGTAGTCGAAAGGGAAACAGCCCAGATCACCAGTTAAGGTCCCAAAATTTATGTTAAGTGGAAAAGGATGTGGCGGTGCACAGACAACTAGGATGTTGGCTCAGAAGCAGCCACCATTTAAAGAGTGCGTAATAGCTCACTAGTCGAGTGCCGCTGCGCCGAAAATGTACCGGGGCTAAACATAATACCGAAACTGTGGGTGGACACGTAAGTGTCCGCGGTAGGAGAGCGTTCTAAGGGCGATGAAGCTAGATCGTAAGGACTAGTGGAGCGCTTAGAAGTGAGAATGCCGGCATGAGTAGCGAAAGATCAGTGAGAATCTGATCCACCGTATGACTAAGGTTTCCTGGGGAAGGCTCGTCCTCCCAGGGTTAGTCGGGACCTAAGGCGAGGCCGAAAGGCGTAGTCGATGGCCAACAGGTTGAGATTCCTGTACTAGTTTATTTTGTTTGAACGATGGAGGGACGCAGGAAGCTAAGGAATGCACACGACTGGAAATGTGTGTCTAAGCAACAAGTCTTGAGTTGAGTGAAATGCTTGATTCTTTAAGGACAAGTTGTAATGGGGAGCGAAATTAAGTAGCGAAGTTCCTGATGTTACACTGCCAAGAAAAGCTTCTAGTGAGAAATAAACTACCCGTACCGTAAACCGACACAGGTGGTCGAGGAGAATATCCTAAGGTGAGCGAGTGAACTCTCGTTAAGGAACTCGGCAAAATGACCCCGTAACTTCGGGAGAAGGGGTGCTGACCGTCAGGTCAGCCGCAGTGAATAGGCCCAAACAACTGTTTATCAAAAACACAGGTCTCTGCAAAATCGAAAGATGACGTATAGGGGCTGACGCCTGCCCGGTGCTGGAAGGTTAAGAGGATGAGTTAGCGTAAGCGAAGCCCAGAATTGAAGCCCCAGTAAACGGCGGCCGTAACTATAACGGTCCTAAGGTAGCGAAATTCCTTGTCGGGTAAGTTCCGACCCGCACGAAAGGCGTAATGATTTGGGCACTGTCTCAACGAGAGACTCGGTGAAATTATAATACCCGTGAAGATGCGGGTTACCCGCGACAGGACGGAAAGACCCCATGGAGCTTTACTGTAGCTTGATATTGAGTGTTTGTACAGTTTGTACAGGATAGGTAGGAGCCGTAGAAATCGGAACGCTAGTTTCGATGGAGGCGTTGGTGGGATACTACCCTAACTGTATGACCACTCTAACCCGCGCCACTTAGCGTGGCGGGAGACAGTGTCAGGTGGGCAGTTTGACTGGGGCGGTCGCCTCCTAAAGTGTAACGGAGGCGCTCAAAGGTTCTCTCAGAATGGTTGGAAATCATTCGTAGAGTGTAAAGGTATAAGAGAGCTTGACTGTGAGATTGACAAATCGAGCAGGGACGAAAGTCGGACTTAGTGATCCGGTGGTTCCGTATGGAAGGGCCATCGCTCAACGGATAAAAGCTACCCTGGGGATAACAGGCTTATCTCCCCCAAGAGTCCACATCGACGGGGAGGTTTGGCACCTCGATGTCGGCTCATCGCATCCTGGGGCTGTAGTCGGTCCCAAGGGTTGGGCTGTTCGCCCATTAAAGCGGTACGCGAGCTGGGTTCAGAACGTCGTGAGACAGTTCGGTCCCTATCCGTCGCGGGCGCAGGAAATTTGAGAGGAGCTGTCCTTAGTACGAGAGGACCGGGATGGACATACCTCTGGTGTACCAGTTGTGCCGCCAGGCGCATCGCTGGGTAGCTATGTATGGACGGGATAAACGCTGAAAGCATCTAAGTGTGAAGCCCCCCTCGAGATGAGATTTCCCATTCCTTTATGGAAGTAAGACCCCTGAAAGATGATCAGGTAGATAGGCTAGGAGTGGAAGTACAGCGATGTATGGAGCGGACTAGTACTAATCGGTCGAGGACTTAACCAAAGGTGCAATGTTAGGCTTTTGAAATGAAATATTACTTATTATGCAGTTTTGAGAGAACGAAGTTCTTCTCAGTGCGCAAGCACAAAATAGTGTGGTGGCGATAGCAAGAAGGATACACCTGTTCCCATGTCGAACACAGAAGTTAAGCTTCTTAGCGCCGATAGTAGTTGGTGGGAAACTACCTGCGAGGATAGGACGTTGCCGCGCTTTTATTGATGGAGGTTTAGCTCAGTTGGGAGAGCGTCTGCCTTACAAGCAGAGGGTCACAGGTTCGAGCCCTGTAACCTCCATTGAGTCGTTAGCTCAGTTGGTAGAGCATCTGACTTTTAATCAGAGGGTCGACAGTTCGAGCCTGTCACGACTCATCGGCCAAGTTACACGCCAAAATGCGGGTGTGGCGGAATTGGCAGACGCGCTAGATTTAGGTTCTAGTGTCTATATAGACGTGGGGGTTCAAGTCCCTTCACCCGCATTCAATTGAATATTCAATGAAAGTTATCTTATTATGCCGACTTAGCTCAGTTGGTAGAGCATCTGATTTGTAATCAGAGGGTCGGGCGTTCGAATCGTCTAGTCGGCATTAAGATGCGGAAGTAGTTCAGTGGTAGAACATCACCTTGCCATGGTGGGGGTCGCGGGTTCGAATCCCGTCTTCCGCTTTCATTATGATTAAGCCGGGGTGGCGGAACTGGCAGACGCACGGGACTTAAAATCCCGCGGTAGGTGACTACCGTACCGGTTCGATTCCGGTCCTCGGCATCATAATGAAAAATGCACCCATAGCGCAACTGGATAGAGTGTCTGACTACGAATCAGAAGGTTGTAGGTTCGACTCCTACTGGGTGCATATAACGGGAAATAGCTCAGCTTGGTAGAGCACCTGGTTTGGGACCAGGGGGTCGCAGGTTCGAATCCTGTTTTCCCGATTGTAACGTAAGTTACATATTATAAATTTAAGTTTTTTGGCGGTGTAGCTCAGCTGGCTAGAGCGTCCGGTTCATACCCGGGAGGTCGGGGGTTCGATCCCCTTCGCCGCTATTTTTCAAAAAACTTGGACCTTTAGCTCAGTTGGTTAGAGCAGACGGCTCATAACCGCCCGGTCGTAGGTTCGAGTCCTACAAGGTCCATCGTTTGGTGAGATTTTGTAGGTGGTTATAATATTTTTATATTATCGCGGGATGGAGCAGTCTGGTAGCTCGTCGGGCTCATAACCCGAAGGTCGTAGGTTCAAACCCTACTCCCGCAATTGGTCGCATGGTCTAGCTGGTTAGGACGCCTGCCTGTCACGCAGGAGATCACGGGTTCGAGTCCCGTTGTGACCGTTTCAAAATGGCTCAGTAGCTCAGTTGGTAGAGCAATGGATTGAAGCTCCATGTGTCGGCAGTTCGATTCTGTCCTGCGCCATATCATGAATATGCGGGTGTAGTTTAGTGGTAAAACCACAGCCTTCCAAGCTGTTGTCGCGAGTCCGATTCTCGTCACCCGCTTTTCATGGGCCTATAGCTCAGCTGGTTAGAGCGCACGCCTGATAAGCGTGAGGTCGATGGTTCGAGTCCATTTAGGCCCATTATCTAAATAATATGGAGAAGTACTCAAGTGGCTGAAGAGGCGCCCCTGCTAAGGGTGTAGGTCGGGAAACTGGCGCGAGGGTTCAAATCCCTCCTTCTCCGTTTTGTATGGCCCGTTGGTCAAGTGGTTAAGACACCGCCCTTTCACGGCGGTATCATGGGTTCAAATCCCGTACGGGTCATTGTAACAATGTTACATTTTATATGTTTTATGGAGAATTACCCAAGTCTGGCTGAAGGGAACGGTCTTGAAAACCGTCAGGTGGGTTCTGCCCACGCGAGAGTTCGAATCTCTCATTCTCCTTTATATTATCGCGGGATGGAGCAGTCTGGTAGCTCGTCGGGCTCATAACCCGAAGGTCGTAGGTTCAAACCCTACTCCCGCAATTTGGTCGCATGGTCTAGCTGGTTAGGACGCCTGCCTGTCACGCAGGAGATCACGGGTTCGAGTCCCGTTGTGACCGTTTCAAAATGGCTCAGTAGCTCAGTTGGTAGAGCAATGGATTGAAGCTCCATGTGTCGGCAGTTCGATTCTGTCCTGCGCCATTTTTGGAGGAGTAGCGAAGTGGCTAAACGCGGCGGACTGTAAATCCGCTCCTTCGGGTTCGGTGGTTCGAATCCACTCTCCTCCATATTTTTTAGGGATATAGTTTAAAGGTAGAACTACGGTCTCCAAAACCGTCAGTGTGGGTTCAATTCCTACTATCCCTGTTTATATTATAGCTTGCATATTATGTGTGAATGTAGTATAATTATTCATGTTAATGATGGCGGTATTGGTGAAGTGGTTAACACATCGGTTTGTGGATCCGACATACGTGGGTTCGATTCCCACATACCGCCTTTATTCTTGGGCTATGGCCAAGCGGTAAGGCAACAGGTTTTGATCCTGTCATGCGCTGGTTCGAATCCAGCTAGCCCAATTTACTTTTTAAGGGACAGGATTTGTTCTTTTATGGCGGTATAGCCAAGTGGTAAGGCAGAGGTCTGCAAAACCTTTATCACCGGTTCAAATCCGGTTACCGCCTTTGCGTTTAGGCGCTAACCTTAATTGGTCAAAATGCCGGTGTGGCGGAATTGGCAGACGCGCGGGATTCAAAATCCCGTTTCCTCACGGAAGTATCGGTTCGACCCCGATCACCGGTATAATTGAACATTATACAGTTTTAAAAAGCCTTAGAGATAGGGCTTTTTTTGTTGCGTTAATACCATGGTTCTTTTGAATACTAATAGTTAATTGGTAGATTGCAAATTTAATCCGAATTTTTGGACAAATTTGTCAGCATAACCTGATACGGTGTTTGCCAGTCGAGTATTTTAAGCGGTCGCTGGTTAATTTGGAGTAACGTCGTCGTTAAATCTTGAGCACTAATGTGCTCAAAACGAGTCCCTTTAGGATAAAAATAACGTAAATTCCGATTAAAGCGTTCATTACTACCACGTTCAGCTGGAGTATAAGCATGGCAGTAATAGGTCTTAATACCATATTGTGATTCAAGTGATACTAGCCCACTAAACTCAGTGCCACGGTCCACAGTAAAGCTGTGCACCGGACCATTAAAAGTGGTTAGGAACTTAGTTAGTGCTTCATTAACAGTCGCTGTCGTCCGATCTTTTAACCGGTATGCCCAAAGGAACCGTGATTTGCGATCGATTAAAGTTAATAAAACTGCCTTACTATGCCCACGAGGACCAACGACTGTATCTAGTTCAAAATCGCCGATGCGCTTACGTTGATTAATCATCATGGGACGCTGTTCAATTGATCGCCCCAAAGATTGATTATATTTGGATCGTTGGTCAACGTTACGCCGTTGGCGTACGCCATGTTCAGGTAGATCATTCAAGGAGAAACCAATTCTCCCCTGATTTAGCCAATTATAAATAGATTTAGTAGCTAGTTTAAATTCGTGAGCAATCATTCCTGGTGACCAGCTTAGACGTAAATGGTTGAGAATTTTTTGCTTTAACTCATCGCTCAGCTTAGTTTTCCGACCACATCGTGATCGCTTGTATTCGGCATCTGTTTGTGCTAATTCAGCCTGATAAGGTTGACATCGAGATAATTCATAAGAAATTGTTGACGGTGATCGGTTCAGCCGAACGCCCATTTGGATATTGGACAGCCCTAGTTCACAAAAGGTTTCGATTTTAATTCGTTCGGAATAGGTTATACTAGACAAAAGATCAGCTCCTAAAAGATGGGTTTGTGGTAAACACCATTTTAAAGGAAGCTGATCTTTTTTGTCCGAACAGCGTTCGGATTAATTTTACAATCTACCTAATAAGCATTGGGGGGTTGCTAAAAATGACATTAACTATGTGTCACCGAAGCAACTTATTGATCAAATTTGTAATTCCAGAAAAGTCGGTGCTAATTTATTAATTAATACCGGGCTTGAATTTGACGGTGCCATTCCAGCATTTTCACAGTCGTTATTGAAGATTGTCGGACAATGGATGTCAGTTTATGGAGAAGCAATTTATGCGACAAATCATTATGAAAATCAGACCTACTTGGCAAGTGGCGAGACAACCGATTTTATCAAAGGAAACTATCTGTTTGTCTATGGTTTAGGTAATATAGGTAATAGTAATGTTGTGCTGGGTGGCGAAAAGGCGCGGAAGATAGTGTTTAATCAATATCCGCAACGCGTAACTAGCATCACTTGGTTAGATAATCAAGCGTTGTTTGAGTTTGAGCAGGCTTTAGACGGGACGCTAACAATTTATGCCAATGCTTTTCAATATGGGACACATTTAATTGATCGCGTAGCCACTATAACTGTCGAAGACTAGTGACGAGGTAGAAGATGAAAACAAAAGATGTAACGATTAGGTATCAAAAAACAGCGACGGTTCATAGTGATCGCAATCAACTGGCTTGGCTTGGAAAGATAGCAGTTGGGACATGTTTCTTGATGTACGTGTCATATATCCAACAAATTATGGCTAATTTAGCTGGGCACCCTGTGTCGGCGATTCAACCAAGCGTTGCGATGGTTAATGCGACTTTGTGGTTTAGTTACGGTTGGTTTAAACCACATAAAGATTGGCCAATCATCATTTCAAATGTCCCAGGAATCATATTTGGGCTGGTAACATTAATTACAATTTATTACCATTAATAGCAAAATAACCCGGGTCAATTGACCCGGGTTATTTTTTTGATCAACTTACGCTAAATTAATTGACACCCTTTATGAATGGTATGGTACCATAGGCGTAATTAGAAAAGCGAAGGGATGCGGGCGCATGCGACGTTCTAAATGGATAATAATCATCATTGGTTTAGGAGTTTTGATTGGCAGTGGATGGTGGCTTTTAGGGCATGCAACGACGCAAAAAGCGCAGCAAATCAAGCAAACAGAAAATGAACAGCCCACTTTTTATTTGCATGGTTATGGCGGTTCGGCTCGTTCGACTGATAGCATGATCAAAGCTGCTCGCGAACAAAAGAATGCGACACAGGTTCTCACTGCAACCGTTCGTAAGGATGGTTCAGTTGATTTACAGGGGCGTTGGTTAGCTAAAACGACACGACCAATCGTGCAAGTTGTTTTCGAAGATAATCGCAATCCTGACTATCAACAAGATGGTGAGTGGTTTAAAAACGTCTTAGTCGCGGTTAATCGGCAGCACAGCTTCAAACGATTCAACGTGGTGGCACATTCGATGGGCAACTTGACGGCTGTTTATTATTTATTGAATCATGCGACTGATAAACAGTTACCCCGTATGGCGAAGATGGTGAATATTGCGGGTCATTTTGATGGGATTATCGGGATGGATGATCAGCCTAATCAAAACCAGGTTAAAAAGGATGGCCAACCACAAAAAATGAACGCGACTTATCGGCAACTGATGGGACTGCGTAACCAGCTCCCTGCTAAATCGATTACGGTGTTGAATATCTATGGGGATTTAGGCGATGGGACGCATTCTGACGGACGTGTTAGTAATGCATCGTCACAGTCGTTGCGGTATTTGGTGACGCCTGGTGCGAAGACCTATCAAGAAAAGAAGTTTACTGGTAAAAAAGCGCAGCATAGTCAATTACACGAAAATCATGCAGTCAATCAAACTGTCTTAGCGTTTTTATGGTAAAACATACTTAAAAAGTGGTGGCGACAAAAATTAATTTTGTCGCCACCACTTTTTTAATGTTCAAGACGGTAGTCTCGCGCTGCTTGTTCGAGATTCGAAATGAGAGCTTGTTGTTTTGGCGAGAAGAACTGGGTCTTACGATAGGCTAACGAGATATAAAAGATTGGTTGTGGTTCATCCAATAAATCAAGTACCACTAAGTCATCAGCAGGCGTAATACTGGTTTCAGTTAGAAAACCGATGCCGACATTTTCGTGAATCATACTTTTTAAGACACTAACGTCATTGGTGCGGTAAATAATTTCGGGTTTGATTTGATTGACGTCCGATAAGTTCTTGAAGACCACGGGATGCACGAATCCTTCCGCGAGCATAATAAATTTCTCGTGGGCTAAATCACGAAAGGCGACCGCTGGTTTCTGGGCTAAGGGACTATCAGGTGCAACTACAATCTTAAAATGGTGACGTTCGATGACTTTAGCTGTGATGGTATCGGTTTGAAGTGGCGTCGCAGAGCCAAGAAGCGCGACATCTAGTTCACCGGCTTCTAATGAAGCCAACAATTCTTTGGAACCCCCATCAGCTGTCTTAAAATGTTGAATCGTGCCGTTAGCGGCTAGCTTTTGTGCTAATTTTGAGAAGTAGTAAGTGCCGATAATTGGTGGCAAGCCAAAACGCAAATCAGTAGCGTTGAGATTGAGCATGTCGGCCTTTGTTAGTTCAATCTCCGCTAATATTCGCGCGGCATGTTGATAAAGTTGCTCACCACCAGGGGTAATAATCAATGATTGGTGTGATTGATCGCGCTGAATGAGTTTGGTCGCGAATTCATCTTCAAGGCGTTTGACCGCGTAAGTGATCGTCGGTTGACTGACCTTGAATTGATCAGCGACTGCCGTAAAATTTTTTAATTTAATTAGCGCAGCAAAATAGGCCAAATCTTTAATCTTCATAAAAACTCCTGTTTAATGCAGTTTAGACGTTTCATATAAATCTATTTTATCATAAATGTAAGTTTTGACTATCAAATGTTGAGGCGTGTATAGTGACCAACATGATATAAAAGAAAAGGAGATTTTTAATATGAAAGCACAACAAATTTTAAATGATCCATTTTTAAATAAGGGTACAGCATTCACTGCTGAAGAACGTGCACAATTTGGTTTAACGGGGATGTTACCACCTCACGTGCAAACCATTGATGAACAAGTTAAACAAGCTTATGCCCAATATCAATCAAAAGCCAACATGCTTGAACAACGGATTTTCTTAATGTCAATTTTTAATGAAAACCGTGTGTTGTTCTTTAAATTATTCAGCCAACATGTTGCTGAATTCATGCCAGTGGTTTACGATCCAACGATCGCTGACACAATCGAAAACTACAGTGCTTTATATGTGAACCCCCAAAACGCTGCTTTCTTATCAATCGACGATCCTGATTCAATGAAGACAACCTTGGCAAACGCTGCTGATGGTCGCGAAATTAAATTAATCGTTGTGACTGATGGCGAAGGAATCTTAGGGATTGGCGACTGGGGCACACAAGGTGTGGATATCTCAGTTGGTAAATTAATGGTTTATACGGCTGCTGCCGGGATTGATCCTAGTCAAGTCTTACCAGTTGTTTTAGATGCTGGGACGAACCGTGAAAGCTTACTCAATGATGAGTTATACTTAGGCAACCGTCATGAACGGGTTCGCGGCGATCGTTACTACGATTTCGTCGATCAATTCGTGCAAACAGCTGAAGACCTATTCCCTAATATGTATCTTCACTTTGAAGATTTTGGCCGGAGCAATGCTGCTAATATTTTGAACAAGTACAAAGATCAAATCGTGACGTTCAATGATGATATCCAAGGCACAGGGATTATCACATTAGCTGGGATTATGGGCGCTTTAAATATCTCTGGTGGCAAGATGACCGACCAAGTTTACATGAGCTTTGGTGCTGGGACTGCGGGTGCTGGGATTACCCATCGCATCTTCGAAGAAATGTTACAAGAAGGTTTAACTGAAGAACAAGCACGTAGCCGTTTCTACATGGTTGACAAGCAAGGGCTATTGTTTGATGATGATCCAGAATTAACACCAGAACAAAAACCATTTGCGCGCAAACGGAGTGAATTCGCGAATGCTGATGAATTAACAACTTTAGAAGCTGCTGTCAAAGCAATCCACCCAACTATTTTAGTGGGGACTTCAACCCAACCTGGGACCTTTACAGAATCAATCGTGAAGGAAATGGCTGCTCACACAGAACGCCCAATTATTTTCCCATTGTCAAACCCAACGAAATTAGCTGAAGCAACTGCTGCAGACTTAATCAAGTGGACTGACGGCAAAGCTTTAGTAGCGACTGGGATTCCTGCTGCACCTGTTGAATACAACGGTGTCACATATGAAATCGGTCAAGCAAACAACGCTTTAGTCTATCCAGGGCTTGGTTTAGGCACAATCGCGTCAACTGCGAAAGTCTTAAATGACGAAATGATTAGCAAAGCAGCTCACTCATTGGGTGGCATCGTTGATCCAACAGAACCTGGCGCAGCTGTCTTACCGCCTGTGACAAAACTAGATATCTTCTCACAAACGGTTGCGAACGCTGTTGCTCAAAGCGCTGTTGATCAAGGTTTGAATAAAGAACCAATTGCTGACGTGCAAAAAGCCGTCGCAGACATGAAATGGGAACCAGAATACAAAGCACTATAATTTAAATATAAATCGGTAGGAGCGTGAAAGAGTTGGCAGCATTTCTAACATCATTATCAAGCGTTGTCGAAATCGTCTTAGTCATTGCATTGGGGTTTTGGCTACGGAGTTCAAAAAAATTCGATGATAATTTTAAAGGCACAATTTCATTTTTAATCATGAATGTCGCTTTACCATTATCAATTTTCGTCTCAGTTCTAGATAACTTAACCCGTGAAAAGTTGGTCGGTTTATCTGGCGGCTTGATTTACGTCTTAATTAGTTTCGCCCTCGGTTATCTCGTGGCATGGTTACTAACCAAGGCTTTCCGAATTCGGCCAGGTCGTCGTGGGACATTTATCAATATGTTCGTTAATGCCAATACCATCTTCATTGGGTTACCATTGAACTTGGCACTATTCGGTGACAAGAGTTTACCTTACTTCTTGATCTACTATGTGGCCAATACGGTTTCAACATGGGCAATCGGGGTCTTCTTCATCTCAAATGATGATCCAACCAAAGAAAAAGGCGCTGCTAAAGGCAAATTTAACTGGCGTAAATTATTACCTTCTCCATTAATCGGTTTCTTAGCCGCATTAATTTATCTTCTAACTGGTTTACCATTACCAGAACTTGTTGATAAGACATTCTCAATGGTCGGTGGCATCGTAACACCAATGTCATTGATCTACATTGGGATTATCTTAGCTGATGCTGGTTTGAAATCAATCCATTTCGACCGCGATACAGTCCTTGCGTTATTAGGCCGTTTCGTTGTGGCACCAGCCATCATGATTGCCATCATGCTATTCTTCAAGAACACAACCTCAATCCCATCAATCGAACAAAGCACATTGATTATTCAAGCTGCAACACCTGGTTTGGCTGTCTTACCAATCTTAGTTGGCCAATCACATGGTGATGTTGAATATGCAACGAATGTTGTCACAACAAGTACTGTCTTGTTCGTAGTTGTTGTCCCAATCTTAATGCAAATTGTTCAATATATCTAAAGCTTAAATGTGTCGTTCAGCTGACACTCCCCTAAATTTTACCCCCATTGCGCCGTCTCAATTAATTGAGACGGCGCTTTTTTTGTGCAAAGAAACACAAAGAATGTTGTCAAAGGCGGTAAAGTGCATTACAATGAAAACGGATTCAATAATGTAAAGGGGACGACAGCATGACAGAGAAAATCTACACCAACTTAGCACCTGAACCATTGGGACCATACAGTCAAGCGATTGCAACGGATCAACTGGTTTTTATGTCAGGGCAACTCGGATTAAAAGATGGCCAATTGGCACCAGACTTAGCGAGTCAAACAAAACAAGCAATCACGAATATGCAACACGTGTTAGCGGCAGCAGGATTATCCCTAGAAAACGTTGTGAAAACCAATTGTTTTTTAACTGATTTGGATGACTTTAACGAATTCAATGAAGTATATGCGCGCTTCTTCGGTGATATCGCACCGGCTAGAAGTGCCGTTCAAGTTGATAAACTACCAGCTGGCGCAATTGTTGAGATAGAAGCAGTTGCAATTCGTTAATGCCGTAATTGACTGAATAAACAACCATTTGAAAAAAGCCTCCAGAGGAAATTAAATGCATTTCATTTAACCATCTCTGGGGGCTTTTTTGCATGCCTGAAATTTAATGTTTAAAGTGATGTTTATGGGTACAAATACTGATATATAAGCATTGTTGTGAAAATATTCTACCAATGTTAATTAGAAAAAGATTAAAATTAGATGATAAAAATTGCGAATAAAATGAAGCTCCAGCGCGACCATTTTGATGACATGGAACCGAATACAAATATCGGCATTAAAGAAGTTTACACATGTTGCATAATCATAGATAGGGATTATCTCTTTAAAAGATTTAACAGATTCGTTTTAAAACAACTTGTACACAATTTAATAGCTTGTCAGAATAAAAAAACATTAAGTCCAATTGGTGATTAATTGATTGAATCTTTGATATCCCAATTGATAACTAGATCGTACCAAAGGTGTAGTGATGAATGGAAAAATAGAAAAATCATATGGAGGTAGACGATGGATAGAAGAAAATTAGCGCTGGGTGCAACAATGCTGACCATGTTATTGACGTTTATCTGTATCAATAGTGGTCGTACTCAAGCAGCGATACCCGCCCATATTCCAATCGATGGCATCTTTAAACCCTCCATTGGGGTAGATAGTTCCGTTCAAGCAGGTGGAATTGTGCAAGTGACACCAGATAGCCAGAACAAGAAGGGGGCAATTTGGTCGGAAGAGCAGTATAAGATTGATTTGACACATAATTTTACAAGTTTAATGTATGTCAATTTAGGGGACAAAAAAGCGCAATCGGTTGACGGGATGGCCTTTGCAATGATGAATGACCCAGACAAGGTTAAGAATTGGCAGCAAGTGACCGGTGGCGCCCTTGGTGTTTGGCGGAATCCATTTTCTTGGGTAAAAGATAACTCAGCAATCGCCAAGTCATTTGCCGTTGAATTCGATACGTACCATAATGGCAATGATTTTGACGGTTTGCTACCCAATGATGGCCCAGATAGAGGCCATGTTGCTTATAATTTTCCAGGACAAGATAGTGCATATCAGCGTTTACCAAGTCGCTTGTACGCGCTAAACCATCTACAACTTCAAAAACCGCAAAATGGTGATTATTTATCATTAGTAACATTAGGCCATATCGTGATGGCACCAAGTGTACAGGCTGCGACAACATCGAATGAAACAACTACGAGGAAAATTGCACTAGAAGCAGGGGACACAACAACGACTAACCCACCAATTGTGCCAGGGACAGATGGAAACGGAAACGGACCAACTGGCGCAACAGGGGATATCACGATTGATAATTTAACATCACTTGATTTTGATAAGGTGAAACTGACTGGTGGCGCGCAAAACGTTAAGAATATCGTTAAAGATCCTAACGTACAAGTCACCGATAAACGGGGAACTGGCGCTGGCTGGAATATTACCGTTAAAAGTTCAGAATTTAAAGACACAACGGATTCAACGCATATCTTAAAAGGCGCACAGATTAATTTTCCAGTCGGTAAAGTAGTCGCTAGTGATTCAACGAATACTGCTGCACCAACAGCTAAAGCGATTACTGTTCCTGCTGATGGGTTGGATAATGCGCAAATCTTGATGAGTGCTGATAAAGATAAAGGGATGGGAACATGGGCAGATGTGATGACAACTGACGGCATTACACTGGATATCGCTGGTGGCGCTTATGCTGGCAGCTATAATGCTGATTTGACCTGGACACTTGGGGATACACCGCTTCAATTAGCTGGCAGCAGCCGCTAAATTTGAAAGAGGCAAGTGTTAAGTCGTTACTGCAACGGACTAAATTTTAATCGATGTGCAAAGTGATTAAAGAGAGGGACTTCAAAAATGAAATGGATGCATATTTTACAAAGAATCAGCGTCGTCATCTTAATGGGCGGCATCGCGTTGTGGTTGAATACAACGACCGTCCAAGCGGCTGATCAGAGTATGAATTACCAAGTTAAAGCGAATTTACCCAGCAGTCAAAACAATCAAAGTGTAACGTATTTTGATTTAAGGCTGGCACCTAATCAGGAAGAGACGATTAGTATCACGGTGCAAAATAAGGATAACCAAGCGCATATCTTTAACATCAGTCCGAATACGGCGGTGACTAATCAAAACGGGGTCGTTGATTATAGCCAGTCAAAGAAAAAAGCGGATGAAACGGCGCCTGCTAATATTGCCTCACTGATTACGGGGGATAAAAAAGTAACGGTGCCGGCTCACAGTAGCAAGGACGCCATTTTTAAAATTAAAATGCCTGCTAAGAAGTTCCATTGTACTTTATTAGGTGGTTTTAATATTGTTCGTGAAGGGCAGCCTACCGTTAAAAAGCAAAAGAATCGCGTGACATTGCGTAACCAATTCGCTTATGTAATCGGTCTGAAAGTGACCGAAAGTGATGCCATTATTGCGCCAAATCTGAAACTGAATCACATCAAAGCGGGGCTCGTTAACTATCGGACAGCAATTACGGCTAATTTACAGAATACAAAGGCTGTTATGATCAGAGGCTTGAAAGTTGATGCGGTGGTTACCAAGTTAGGCTCTGATCAAGTGCTTCACCGGACAGTCAAATCAGACATTGCGATGGCACCGAATTCGAACTTTGAGTACGCCATCAACTGGGATAATGAAGCGCTGAAGCCGGGCAAATAAATGCTTAAGCTAACCGCCACTGATAAGTCGGGCGGTTAGTGGTATTTTACGAGTCGGTTTAATATTACAGAGCAAAAAGCCCATCAAGCTAATGACCAAGCCGTTGATTTACAAAAAACAACCATTAACTGGTGGTATATCATGCGGTGGCATATTCCTGGTGCTCTTAGTTGGGTATATTATTTTTCTAAAACGACAAGCGAAAAAAGCCTGATTCAATGAAGTCCCAATCCTGAGCGCGTCATCGATTAGAATGGATTCGAAAATAATCCCTTGATAATGAATAGATGGAAGTATTATCTCTATTCACTACCAAGGGATTTTTATATGTGCTGCGTTATTGGTTGTTCGGTTAATTAGGTTTAAAAAAGAGGGAATGGATTTTATATCACGTTATTTACGAATGATATTCATAAACAGTGGTTTTTTGATGCCATTTAACGTATAATAAATTAAAAACAAATTAGAGATGAGGCAAGAATATTGATTTCGACTGAAACGACACTAGCTGGGTACCACTTTGATAACTGTTTCATGAACGCGGCGGGGGTTTATTGTTATGATGCTGCTGAGTTAAATCAAGTGCAGGCTTCAATGGCAGGGACTTTCGTGACCAAGAGTGCCACCGTTATGCCCCGCTCTGGAAATCCAGAACCACGTTATCAACCAACGCGTTTAGGCAGTATCAATTCAATGGGCTTGCCGAATGAAGGCCTACCTTATTATTTAGACTATGTGAGTCAACAGCAAAAGGCAGTGCCAGACAAGACATACTTTCAATCGATTACGGGATTTAATATTGAAGAAGACGAGCAACTGTTGGCACAGATTAGTGCTTCTGATTTTAAAGGTGTGGTGGAATTGAACTTATCTTGTCCGAACGTACCGGGGAAGCCGCAAACGGGCTATGATTTTGAAATGGTGGAACGAATTCTAACGCGAGTTTTTACGGTTTATCACGGTCCATTAGGCGTTAAATTACCGCCGTACTTTGATATCGTGCATTTTGATCAGATGGCGGCGATTTTGAATCAATTTCCATTAGCGTTTGTCAATTCGGTGAATAGCATTGGAAATGGCTTGAAAATTGATGTGGCAACTGAACGGGTTGTGATTAAACCTAAGCATGGTTTCGGTGGCATCGGTGGCGATTATATCAAACCAACCGCCTTAGCGAATGTCCATGCCTTCTATCAGCGTTTGAATCCAGCCATTCAAATTATTGGGACTGGTGGGATTAAATCTGGTCAAGATGCATTTGAACATATTTTATGTGGGGCTAGCATGGTCCAAGTTGGGACAGCGCTTCAAAAAGAAGGCCCCATTATTTTTGAACGTTTAACGCGCGAATTACAGACAAGCATGGCTCAAAAAGGTTATACTAAACTGTCTGACTTTAGAGGCAAATTACAATATTTAGATTAGTTGAAATGAGGATTTACAATGCAGTATCGTTATTTATTTTTTGACATGGACAATACTTTATTCGATTTTGATGCGGATGAAGATCAAGCTTTGGCCCAATTATTCAAAGATCAAGGGGTTCAATTGATCCCAACAATTAAGACAACTTATCAGACCTTTAATCAAAACTTGTGGCGGCAGTATGAAGAAGGTACGTTAACCCGGGAAATATTATTGAACACACGCTTTGCAACCTTCTTTAAAGAACAGTTTAATCAGGAAGTTGATGGACCAAGATTGTCCCAAAATTATTTAGACAACTTGGCATTAGGCCATGATTTAATGCCACAAGCAGAAGCTCTGTTAAAGGCGTTAAAAGCAGCTAACATTAAGCTATATGTCACAACCAACGGGGTTGCCAACACGCAATATCGGCGGTTACAAGATTCAGGATTAATCACATATTTCGATGCCGTTTTTGTTTCGGAAGAGTTGGGATATCAAAAACCAGATCCACGGTATTTCCAAAGTGTCTTCCAACAATTAGAGGGGATCTCACAAGCAGAAGCTTTGATTGTCGGTGATTCACTTACTTCAGATGTGCAAGGTGGGCAGAACGTGGGTGTCGCCACAGCGTGGTATAACCCGAACCAGCTAGCAAATCAAATGACAGACATACAGCCAACACACGAAATTGAACACTTAATGGACTTATTGGCAATTTAAAAGCCGATTTGCGGCATTCAAGAGGAGTGGATAAAACATGAAAAAGCAACGATATTTTAGAATTAGCCTAGGTTGGCGAATCTTAATTGGAATCGGCCTAGGGTTAGTGGTTGGTCGGTTTTTCTACCATAATCAAACCGCTATCTCAATCTTACAATCAATTGGAACCTTGTTCATCAATTTAATTAAGATGATTGTGTTACCAATTGTTGTTTCCTGTTTGGTCGTTGGGATTGCCAAGATGGGTGATATCAAAAAACTTGGCCGAATTGGTGGTAAGACGTTATTGTATTTCGAAGTGATGACGACCTTCGCAATTATTCTCGGATTAGCTGTCGGCAATATTGCTAAACCAGGAGCGCTGATTGACATTCATAGTTTGGCACATGGCTCAATTAGTCAGTACACAGCAGCCGCTAAGACCGCTGGAAATCATGGCTTGGGTGATATCATCATGGATATCGTGCCAACGAATTTCTTTGCGGCCTTGGGGTCTGGTGAAATGATTCCAGTCATCTTCTTTACGGTCATGTTCGGTTTAGGGTTGGCGACCTTTGGTAAAAAGGCAACCCCGCTCATCGATGCTTTTGAAATGATTTCAGAGGTTATGTTCAAGATGACAAACTGGATTATGCAGTTAGCACCAATCGGGGTGTTTGCATTAATCGGGGTTACAATTGCCCAATTCGGATTTGAAGCTTTGAAACCATTGCTCTATTTCATCATCGTTTGTTACGCAACGATGGCATTTTTCGTGGTTGTTGTGGCTGGGTTGGTCGCGCGGATTTGGCACATCAATATCTTTGAAATCTTGAAAGTTTTCAAAGAAGAATTGGTGCTAGCCTTTTCAACGGCGAGTTCAGAAGCAGCGTTACCCAAAGTAATGGAAAAAGTGCAAAATTACGGTGTTAGTCAAGGGATTGCTTCTTTTGTCATTCCAACGGGTTATTCATTTAACTTGGACGGTTCGGCAATCTACCAATCGCTAGCGGCGCTGTTTTTGGCGCAAGCCTATCACATTCATTTAAGCCTCACCCAACAAATTACTCTATTGGTGGTCTTGATGATTACCTCTAAAGGGATGGCTGGGGTCCCTGGTGCTTCATTCGTTGTCTTATTAGCAACAATCACCACAATCGGCGTTCCGGCTGCTGGTGTCGCCTTCATTGCGGGGATTGATCGGATTGTGGATATGGGACGAACTGCCGTTAACGTAATGGGAAACTCATTAGCAGCAGTCATTATTGCCAAGTCAGAGAACGAATTTGATGAACAAAAATATCAACAATATATGAGTGGCAATGAACTTAAATAAAGCAAAGACCTTAAATCAATCGATTTAAGGTCTTTTTTGTATAAAAAACGATTTTAGCACACCGCAAACATTAGCGGTATCTAATTATAAAAGCTTAAGTAATGCGACTTTTAGCGCTTTTTTGTCGATTATCTAGACCAATTTCGCAGATAATCTAAAAAATGATTAGACAGATTAGAATTTTGTGGTAAAATTAATTCAGTAAAGCGTTTTAAAAAATAAAAACGTGGAACTGTTAACTCAGTCAATAATGTTTAAGCCATTATTTTTTTATATTAATTGATAGCGTTTTATTGATGAGTATGACAACTATTTTTATTAAGGAGGTTTTTGTGAATGGTTGGAATCGTTATTGCAAGTCACGGGGAGTTTGCTAAAGGAATCATGCAATCTGGCTCAATGATTTTTGGCGAACAAGAAAAAGTACAAGCTGTTACTTTTATGCCAAATGAAGGACCAGATGATTTGAAAGCGCATTTAGAAGCTGCCGTTGCAACGTTTGATGCAGATGATGACGTCTTATTCTTAGTTGATCTTTGGGGAGGTTCACCATTTAATCAAGCTAATGGGTTGTTCGAAGCACATAAAGATAAGTGGGCAATCGTTACAGGATTAAACTTACCAATGTTGATTGAAGCTTACGCATCTCGTTTATCTATGACATCTGCTCATGAAATCGCAGCACATATCATTGATGAAGCTAAAGCAGGGGTACGGGTTAAACCTGAAGAACTACAACCAGAAGAAGCACCTAAGGCAGAAGCCGCACAAACGACTTCAAACTCAGGCACACCTGGTAAGTTCAAATATGTCTTGGCACGAATTGATTCACGTTTATTACATGGTCAAGTTGCAACGACATGGTCGAAGACAACTAACCCAACACGGATTATCGTTGTTTCAGATAACGTTGCTAAAGATGAATTACGGACAAACTTAATTAAACAAGCTGCTCCTAGTGGCATCAAAGCACACGTCGTGCCAGTTGATCAAATGATTAAATTGGCAAAAGATGACCAACACTTTGGTAAGGAACGTGCTTTGTTATTATTTGAATCACCACAAGATGCACTTAGAGCAGTTGAAGGTGGCGTTCCATTAGAAACAATTAACGTTGGTTCAATGGCGCACTCAACTGGTAAAGTGCAACCAAATACTGTTTTGGCTTTTGACCAAGATGATATTGATACCTTTGAAAAACTAAAAGCTAAGGGCATCAAGTTCGATGTTCGTAAAGTGCCAAGTGACTCAAACGGTAACATGGATAGTATCCTTAAAAAAGCACAAGCAGAACTAGACAAACAAAATAACAAATAACATCAGAAGAAATTGGAGGATTAATAATCATGGATTTGAATTTCATTCAAGTGATTTTGGTCATTTTTATCGCATTTCTAGCTGGTATGGAAGGTATCTTAGATCAATTCCATTTCCATCAGCCAGTTATTGCTTGTACACTAATCGGTCTTGTAACCGGTCAATTACTACCTTGTCTTATCTTAGGTGGGACATTACAAATGATCGCCTTAGGTTGGGCTAACATTGGTGCCGCTGTTGCACCCGATGCTGCTTTGGCATCAATCGCATCTGCAATTATTTTAATACTTGGTGGCCAAGGAAAAGCCGGCGTTACATCAGCTATCGCTATCGCTGTTCCTCTTGCCGTAGCCGGGTTATTATTAACAATCATCGTACGGACATTAGCAACTGGTATCGTGCACATCATGGATGCTGCTGCTAAAGAAGGTAACTTCCGTAAGATCGAAATGTGGCAATATATCGCTATTATCATGCAAGGTTTACGAATCGCTATTCCTGCAGGCTTAATCTTAGCAATCGGTGCTGGCCCTGTTAAAGAAATGTTGACAGCAATGCCAATCTGGTTAACAGACGGTTTAGCAATCGGTGGTGGGATGGTCGTTGCCGTTGGTTACGCAATGGTTATCAACATGATGGCAACTAAAGAAGTATGGCCATTCTTCGCAATTGGTTTCGTACTTGCTACTATCTCACAATTGACACTTATCGGCCTTGGTGCAATCGGTGTTTCACTTGCCCTATTATACTTAGCCCTTTCAAAACAAGGCGGCTCAGGTAATGGCGGCGGTTCAAATACTGGTGACCCACTTGGCGATATTATCGACAACTACTAAGAAGGAGGCTAACAATTATGGCAGAACAATTAAAATTAACGCGTAAAGATCGTATTTCTGTTTGGCTACGTTCAACTTTCCTTCAAGGTTCTTGGAACTACGAACGTATGCAAAATGGTGGTTGGGCTTACTCATTAATCCCAGCAATTAAGAAATTATACAAAACAAAAGAAGACCGGGCAGCTGCTTTAGTTCGTCACATGGAATTCTTTAATACTCATCCTTATGTTGCTTCACCAATAATCGGGGTAACTTTGGCACTTGAAGAAGAACGTGCTAATGGTGCACCAATTGATGATGTTACAATTCAAGGGGTTAAAGTTGGGATGATGGGACCTTTGGCTGGTATCGGCGATCCCGTATTCTGGTTCACTGTTAAACCAATCATCGGTGCTTTGGCTGCTTCACTTGCTATGAGTGGTAACATTCTTGGCCCAATCATTTACTTTATCGCTTGGAATGCTATCCGGATGTCATTCATGTGGTATACACAAGAATTCGGCTACCGTGCTGGTTCAAAGATTACAGAAGATTTATCTGGTGGTATTTTGCAAGACATCACAAAGGGTGCTTCAATCCTTGGGATGTTCATCTTAGGTTCGTTGGTTAACCGTTGGGTATCTGTCAAGTTTACGCCAGTTGTTTCATCTGTTAAGTTGGACAAAGGCGCATTCATCGACTGGGATAAATTACCTAGCGGTGCTAAGGGCATTCAATCAGCCTTACAACAACAGGCTCAAGGTTTGTCATTGACAAGCAATAAAGTGACAACGTTGCAAGACAACTTGGACAGCTTGATTCCTGGGTTAGCTGCATTAGGATTAACATTATTCTGTATGTGGTTACTTAAGAAGAAAGTCTCACCAATCGTGATTATTCTTGGCTTATTCGTAGTCGGAATTGTCTTCCATCTATTACACTTAATGTAAAAGAGTGCGCAATAAGCTGGGTATCTTCTGAGGATTAGCCTAATCAGGCGAATTACCAACAAAGTCGGTGATTTGGCAAATTTGGTTAACCGCAGGAATATGCCTACTGAAGCACGTTTAGAAAACAAAGGAGGGGCTAGGACAAAGTCAATTTGTCCTAGCCCCTCCTTTTTATAAAAGCGTATAATGAAAGTAAGTTTTTGGAAATGGAGTCGATATTATGGTTCAATCGATTAATACAAAGGTGGACTTAGTGATTAAAGCCACGTCGTTTACAGCACTCTCTGATTATGGACAAATCATGATCGGGGATAGAGGGTTTGAATTTTTCAATGATCGTGACGCACGACAATTTATTCAAATTCCATGGGAAGAAGTTGACTATGTGATTGCATCAGTCATGTTCAAAGGCAAGTGGATTCCCCGCTATGCTATCCAAACAAAGAAAAATGGGACGTATACTTTTGCTTCAAAGGAACCCAAAAAATTGCTCCGCGCCATTCGCGAGTATGTGCCCGCAGAACGCTTAGTTCAATCACTAGGGGTCTGGGATGTGATTAAGCGTGTGTTTAAACGCAAATCAAATTAACTTCAGGAAGGTGTGACCAATATTGGTCACACCTTTTTTGAATCGAATTGCCTGTGATTTTAATTGGTACCGATTTGAGTGGCGTGCTAGAATATCATATAAGGTTGATTGTTCAACATTTTAAAAAATTAAGTTAAATGAGGTAATGATCATGGGATTTGATGAAGCGATTAATGCAATTAAGGCTGGCAAAAAAGTGGTACGGACTGGCTGGGATGGTCCAGAATTATTTATTTTCCAAGTGGCCGATGGGACATTCGAGGGGCAAGCAATTAGTCCCTACCTATTAATTAAAACAACCGAAACACCAGCATACTCAATGTTCCAACCAACATCGTGTGATGTATTGGCTGATGATTGGCAATTGGTCGACTAATGGGGCATTTTGCAGATTTAGCGACTAAAACCATTTTAATTACCGGGGCGGCATCGGGAATTGGGCGCGCTCAAGTGGCCGCTTTTTTAGCAGAGGGGGCATTGGTGTTAGCACTTGATCGCCAGCCGATTGAAGTCCCTGTTGATAGTCGGTGCATCACAGCGCAGGTTGATGTTTGTGATGAAACGCAATTAACAATGACATTAGCGACTTTACTGGCAGAATATGGCCCAATCGATGTGGTCTGCAACACGGCAGGTGTGTTGGATGCTTATGCACCAACGCTTGATACCAGTAGTGCGGATTGGGATCGAATTATGGCAACGAATTTAAAAAGTCAATATCTTGTAACAAATGCGATCTTGCCAACAATGGTTGCGCAAAAGCGTGGGGTATTCGTTAATATGGCTTCGATTGCTGGGCTAGTTGCTGGTGGCGGTGGTGCGGCTTATACGGCATCGAAACACGCCATCATTGGCTATACAAAGCAGCTTGATTATGATTACGCCGCTAAAGGGATTCGCGCCAACTGTATCGCCCCAGGTGCGATTGAGACGCCGATGAACGCAGCCGATTTTGCGGGGACTGGTGAGATGGCACAAGAAGTTGCCCGTCAGACACCAGCGGGGCGTTGGGCGCAACCAACTGAAGTTGCGAACTTAAGTGTTTACTTGGCGAGTGAGGTTGCGGATTACATTCATGGTACCGTCGTTCCAATTGATGGTGGCTGGATTGAAAAATAACGCTGACTAAGGAGATTATGATGGCAAAACAAATTAAATTAAGTCAAACCGTTTATGAATTGGTAACGGCCTATCCTGAAGTGGTGCCAGTGCTTGTTGAAATCGGACTTGATGGGGTCACGAACCCAGCGCTTTTGAATACTGCGGGGCGTTTTATGACATTGCCTAAAGGGGCTAAGATGAAGCAAATTCCTTTGACGACGATTATCGCTAGTCTAGAAGCACAAGGATTCGAGGTGTTAGCTGATGACTGAGCAACAGTATAGCAGTGCGTACCGCCAAAAACGAATCGTGGAGATCTTAAAAATGCTGCATGAAGGTGGCTCGTTTGAAGAGGCTAAGCGGATTTTTGATGAGTCCTTCTCTGGGGTTGATGTGTCTGAAATTACGTCTGCTGAACGGGAATTGATTGCCAGTGGCTTGAACCCGATGGAGATTCAACATTTGTGTAATGTCCATGCTGCGGTTTTCAAGGGGGCGATTAATTCAAACGGGGCTGAAACGCCGGAACAAGAACAGCCAGGACACCCAGTCGCTGTGATGAAATTAGAAAATTTGGTCATGAACTCGCTCTTAAATGATGAATTACTGCCATGTTTGAAGAAATGGCAGCAGTCAGGGACTGATCAAAATTATCTCGTGCGGATGCAACAAGCGTTAAAAGATTTACAGTTGATCGACCGCCACTATTTACGGAAAGAAAACTTAATTTTTCCGTTGATGGATCAATATGGAATTACTGCACCACCCAAAGTGATGTGGGGTGTGGATGATCAAATTCGGGGGTTGGTGAAGACGGCCTATCAAATGGTAACTGCGGAACCAATTCCGGATAAATATGCAATTGAAGCAGCCGTTGAAAAGATGAGCAAAGAAATTCAAGAAATGATTTTCAAAGAAGAAGAAATCATGATTCCGATGGTTAATGAAGTCTTTACACCAGCTGACTGGGGACTAATTGCTTCTGAAAGCCAACCAATCGGGTATACCTTAATTCCAGACCCATTACCATGGCAACCAAGTGCTGAAGCTATTGCGGCGGCCGAAAAGCGGACCGTGCCGAAGATTGCGCAAGAACTGAATGCGATGGCGCAATCGTTGGCGGATGCGCAAATGACGACCCAAACAACGCCACCAGAACCGGCACCAACTTCGATGGCGGCAGCGGCTAATATTCCGTTTGAAATTCACGGACAACCTGTACCAAAAGCCCCCGCTGAAAAAGATGAAGGAAAACCAGAAATGCCTGATTTTGTGAAGGCAATGTTAGCTGACGAAAAAGAAGCGGCACCAAAAGCGAAGGTTCAAGCACGTCGAGAAGCACCACAACCCCATATCGAAATTGGCGTGGATAACCAAGCTAAAATCGTTCTACCATCTGGGTCGATGAATATTAGTGAATTGACGGCGATTCTCCAAGTACTACCGCTTGATTTAACCTTTGTCGATCAAAACGATATTGTGCAGTGGTTCTCAGATAACGAGCATCGTATTTTCCCAAGAACCCGGGCAGTGATTGGCCGCGCGGTTGTGAACTGCCATCCACCAAAGAGTGTGGATAAGGTTGAGAAAATTTTAGCGGACTTTCATGCGGGGCGAGAAGACCATGCTGATTTTTGGTTGAACTTCCGCGGGATGTTCGTCTATATTCGCTATTTTGCGGTTCGTGATCCACAGGGACAATACTTAGGCTGTTTAGAAGTCAGTCAGGATTTAACGGAACTCCGTGCACTAACAGGCGAAAAACGGTTATAAAAATGCATTAAGAGGAGAAAAGAGATGCAACAAATTATTTTATTACTTGCCGTCGGTGTTTTAGCCGGCGTGTTGGGTTCAATCTTAGGGATTGGTGGCGGGATCATTGTAACCCCCGTATTAACGCTAGCGATTGGCCTAGATATTAAATACGCGATTGGGGCCAGCATTATTGCCGTGATTGCAACAAGTTCTGGTGCAACTATCGCCTATTTGAAAGATGATATGCTCAACTTACGAGTGGCGATGTTCCTAGAAATTGCAACGACCGTCGGGGCGATTATCGGGGCGTTATTGACCGGCATCGTACCAACTGGATTCTTATTCATCTTATTCGGCGCATTCTTGCTATTTTCAACGTACAACATGATTCAAAAATTACGTGGTAAAGTTGCAGAACAACACGTCGGCGCTGGTGAAGATAAGTGGGCCAAGAAGTTGAACTTAAATGGCACTTACTACGATAAGGCCAACCAAGAACAAGTCGACTACGCTGTTGAACAAGTACCAGGCGGCTTTGCCATGATGTTCGGGGCCGGCATTGCTTCTGGCTTGCTCGGTATCGGGAGTGGGGTATTCAAAGTGACCGCCATGGATACGATTATGAAGATGCCATTGAAACCATCAAGTGCCACGAGTAATTTGATGATGGGGGTTACGGCAGCAGCTTCGGCCACTGTTTATTTCTTCAGCGGTGCGATTATTCCCAGCGTTGCTGCACCGTTAGCAATCGGAATTTTGGTAGGTTCCACTGTGGGTTCACGGATTATGCAGTATTTGCAACCACGTGTGATTCGCATGATTTTTATCCCCATTTTGTTATACACAGGTTTACAAATGGTGCTTAAAGGATTCGGGGTGCATATTTAATGACAGATAAAAAAGCAGAGATGGCTCAAATTGAACTCGTCATCGGTAAAATTTTACGCATTGGGGTGGCGGTTTCAGCAACGCTGCTCATTATTGGCATGTTACTTGCGATTATTCATGGCGGTACAGGTTATTCAGAATATCAATTTCCAACGACCTTTACCGAAATTTTCAGTGGCATTGCTGCATTTAAGGCTGGCGCTGTGATTATGTTGGGCTTATTCTGCCTCATTTTAACGCCAGTCTTGCGTGTGGTGGTATCAATCTACGCATTTGCTAAAGAAGGGGATTACCTCTACGTTTGGATTACGGTTATTGTGTTGGTCATCTTAATCATCGGGATGGCAATTGGTTTTATAAAGAAATAAAGAGTGGTTTATTAGCTCAGTATCTCGCGAGGATTAAAAAAAGGGCCAACGACAAACATGTTTGTCGTTGGCCCTTTTTTTTGTGGTGAATTAGGCTAATCCGCAGAAGATAACCGGGCTTACTGCGCACTCTGATTTAAAACGTGCTCCGACAGACATCCGCTTCCGGTTAGCTACGTCCCGCAAACAATCGACGTCGTCGCTTATTCACGAGATTAGGCTAATCCTCAGCGTATAATCGTCTGCCGTCGCACTCTATTTTGAAACGTGCTCCGTAAGCCATCTTCTTCCGGTTAGCGACATCAGTCAAATCACCGACTTTGTCGGCAATCCGCCTGATTAAGCTAATCCTCAGAAGATAACCGGGCTTACTGCGCACTCTATTCCATTCCTAGTATTCTTTTCTTTTTTTCTTCGAATTCTTCGTGGGTCATTAGGCCATCGTCGCGCATTTTGAGGTAGGCCATAATGAGATCACCAGTTTTAACGTAACTGAGGTCTTCTTCTTCAACGGTTGGTTTTTCGAGGAAGTCCGCTAAGGCTGTGTATAACTTGCGCACAGCGAGGTTATCGTCGGGTTCGAAACTGATGACGATTTTTTCGAGGGCGTGGTTGGGTTTTTGGTAGAGAATTTGGAGATGACCATGCCGATAAGTCGCTTCAAAAAAGCGGACCGATTTTAATTTGCTAAACGGAATGTCACGATCCTGGTTTTGTTTCTTCTTAAACAGTCCGGGATAGTGAATTGTTAGGATATTTTCGTCATAGGTTAATTCGAGTTTTTGAGGTTTTTTAATGAGATAAGTTTGCATCGCTTGCTCCTTTAATCATTCTTAAGTAAAAGCACGGTAGTTCTTAATAAATGAAGCCTAAACTTACCTTTATCATAGTAGACAGTGACCCTAAATAGCAAGCTGTTCGTATTGGTTTATGAAATGAGGTGGGATGATGAAATTTTTTATGGGTATTCGCAACGGCCTGTTAGTGGCATTACCGATTTGGTGTTTAATAATCTTCTCAATTACGTATTGGTTACGCTAAAATAAAAAAACGGGCGCCGCACAAAAACTGTGCAGTGCCCGTTTTTTAACGTAAATTGGCTGTTTTTTAGGTCTAAAGACGGTTTTTATGCTAGTATGAATAGATTACAATTAGTGACATTGATTGCATCTAGGCGATGTAATTATTATAATGAAATCAAATGTCCAAAGATAAGGAGGAGGAAACCAATTGAATATTGGGATATTTACGGACACCTACTTTCCACAAGTCAGTGGTGTGGCAACCTCCATTAAAACATTAAAAGAAGCCCTAGAAAAACAAGGGCATTCGGTCTACATATTTACAACGACCGATCCACATGTTGACAAAGATGCAGTCGAACCGAATATTTTCCGGTTTGCTAGTGTCCCGTTTGTCTCATTTACGGATCGGCGAATTGCTGTGCGCGGCTTATTTCACGCTTATCAAGTGGCTAAGGAATTGGATCTCGATATCGTGCATACCCAGACCGAATTTTCGATGGGCTACATCGGGAAGTTTGTCGCTAAAAATTTAAAAATTCCTTGTTTACATACGTATCATACGATGTACGAGGATTATTTACACTATGTTTTAAACGGGAAGTTATTACGGCCATACCATGTTAAGCAAATGACAAAGGCCTTTTTATATCACATGTCAGGCATCGTGGCACCATCAGAGCGGGTTTCTCAAACCTTAAATGGCTATCAAGTGAAGGCCCCCATCCGGATTATTCCGACCGGGGTCGATATTAGTCGCTTTGAGCGCGAAGTGACCCGCGACATACGGGCCGAATTGGGCTTGACGCCAGAACAACCTGTGCTCTTATCATTGAGTCGCGTTGCTTATGAAAAACGGATTGATATCTTAGTTGATGCGTTACCCAAACTAGTCGCCCAAACACCAGATTTAATGTTAGTGATTGTTGGTGAAGGTCCAGCTCGAGAAGATTTAGAAGCTCAGGTTGCCAGGTTAAACATGACCGACCACGTGATTTTCACTGGAATGGTTGATAACGATGAAGTTGCAAATTATTATCATATGGCGAATCTTTTTGTCTCCGCCAGTGACTCTGAATCACAAGGATTAACTTATATTGAAGCGATGGCCGCTGAACTCAAGATTGTCGTCATGACAAGTCCATATGCGGCTGAGTTATTAACTGATCCTTCAATTGGGACGACATTTACGAACGAAGATGAAATGATCCATCAAGTATCGAATTATTTGAATCATCCACATGCATTTGATGATCCAGCACCGCGCCGAAAGAAGTTGCATGCTATTTCGGCGGATTACTTTGCGGAACAGATGATTCATTTCTATAAGCAATCACAGCTATTATATGACGAATTAAAGTTAGACCAAGATGATTTATTGGAATTAGAAGATTTAGATACTAAAAAATAAGTCGCGTTGGCGGAAAACTGTTGATCATTTAATCAACAGTTTTTTCATATCGTTGCTAATAACAAGAAAAAGGGTCGTTTATGAGTAGAACGAATAAGATTGTTTTTGCAGTCATGCTGTTGATTGGGTGTGGGATTTTTGCCTATGAAAGTCGCACGCTGGCGTTGAAACAGCTGTTTATCGATATTAGTCATCTGAAACTTTGGTGGCTGTTGGTCGCCTTATTATGTATGTTAATTTCGTGGTTTTTCGAAGCACTTGTCTTACGCGTCTTTCTAAAAGACCGCACAGAACACTTTTCTTTATACAATGCGCTTCGGATTCCGTTGATTGCACAACTATTCAATGCGATTACACCGTTTTCTTCAGGTGGACAACCGGCACAACTGGTAGCGTTGATGCAATCCCGTGTAGAAGCTGGGCAAGCTAGCTCAGTACTGCTGATGAAGTTTATTGTTTACCAATTCATGGTACTGGTGAATTTCTTATTAAGTATGATGATTGGTTTCTCGCAAGTTTCCAAGCATTTTGGGACGCTGTCGATTTTGATTACTTTCGGATTAATCGTGCATGTGGTTGTGTTAGCCGTATTGTTGCTAATCATGTATTACAATCGATTTACGAAACAGTTAGTGCACTGGTTATTAATTCCGGTGGGCTGGTTCGTCTCCCAAAAACGGGTGACGGAATGGCGGACAATGTTAATGGCCAAAATCGATACCTTTTACGCGGAGAGTCTACACCTTAAACGCGAGAAAAAGAAACTAATCAAGGGCTGTATTTTAACCCTTGGGCAACTTTTTTTCTATTATAGTGTGCCATACTTTGTCTTATTGGCACTTGGCATCCCGCATGTTAATTATTTAGAGGTGATGGTCTTACACATCATGATTGTCATGATTGTCTCGCTCTTTCCAGTTCCAGGCGGTTCTGGTGGGGCAGAATATAGTTTTAAGACGTTATTTGCCACTTTTATCCCGAGTTCAAGTAAACTGGTGTTAGGCATGTTGCTCTGGCGATTGTTTACGTACTATCTCGGGATGTTCATGGGGATTGGGGCGTTAGCAGTTAAACCACGAGTAACTGATAAAAAGTAGGAGGCGTTTTTGATGCAACCAACAATTGGCTTCATTGGAACAGGTGTCATGGGTAGTAGCATGGTCAAGAATTTATTGAAGGCAGACTATCCAGTTGTCGTGTATAACCGGACAAAACAAAAAGCGGATGCAGTTGTGGCACTCGGTGCAACATGGGCTGATTCACCAGCAGCGGTTGTCGCGCAAAGTCAGATTGTGTTATCAATCGTCGGTTATCCGCAAGATGTCGAAGCCATCTATTATGGTGAAGACGGAATTTTTAGTGCTGCACAACCTGATCAGATTTTGGTGGATATGACGACCAGCACGCCAACATTGGCGCAGAGAATTGCCAAAACAGCAGCTGACAAAGGTCTGCAAGCATTAGATGCGCCTGTTTCTGGTGGCGATATCGGCGCCCAAAACGGGACGTTGACGATTATGGTCGGTGGCGATCAAGCTGCCTATGAAACGGCATTACCCGTTTTTGAAGCAATGGGTAAGACTGTCCATCGCTTCGGTGCTGCCGGGACAGGCCAACATACAAAGATGGCCAATCAAATCATGATTGCTGGCACAATGACCGGAATGACAGAGATGTTAGTGTATGCTAAAGCAGCCGGATTAGAACTAGAAGCGGTTTTAAACACGGTTAATGGTGGGAGTGCTCAGAACTGGAGCCTTGCAAACTATGGTCCACGTATTCTAGCGCAAGACTATACACCAGGCTTTTTCGCAAAACATTTTTTGAAGGATTTAAAGATTGCATTAACGGAATCCGAAAAGATGGGGCTCCATTTACCAGCTACGCTTCAAGCTAAGAAACTCTATGCGCAGCTCGTTAATGATAAACAATTAGGCGACGATGGCACCCAAGCTTTAATTAAATTATGGTGGCCTTCTGCAAAATAATTGGATATAAACGGTGCAGAAGTGCTCTTTTTCTGATAAACTGATAGTTAGTTATTAAAGGAGGCTTCGCCATGCAATCATCACAGTTAGTTGCGATTATCAAACGTCTGGTAGCAATGCAAGAAGATCAAAGCGCTGAGGTTCAAGAAAGACGTTTTGAAAAGGACGGCGATTTAAAAGCAACTGTTAGCTATGATCCTCAAGCTCAAGCATTTGAACTTGAAGACAGCAACACACATCAACAATTCCAATTTGACAATATTGATTTAGTTGCAATGGAACTATACGATTTATTAGCAGACTAGTTAATTAACCATTGAGTATCGAATTACTTGATGGTTTTTTTGCTACTTAAGCAGGTGATAGCCTTGCTCAGTTGCGACTCAGATTATTAAAAATGGTTTAATATTTGGCATTCAAGCCGGTTACATATTGCTTTTCATTTCACGGATGTGTAAACTAACTTTCAGATTGTCAACGGCTTTTAAAGCCCAACGACCTTTAACGGAGGCTACTGTATCGATGAAACAAATTGGTCATAAAATTCAATCAGGATTAAGCACACGATGGGGATTCTTCCTTTTCGCAGTTGCGCTATTCTGGCTTAAAACAATTTACGCATATCAAACAAAATTTAACTTAGGCGTCAAAGGTGGCATGCAGGCCTTCTTAATGACGATTAATCCCATTCCAACAACCTTATTGCTATTTGGGATTGCCTTGTTTATGAATGGCCGAAAGTCATACATTACGTTGATTATTATTGATTTAATAACCTCAACTTGGTTATTCTCGAATATTTTGTATTACCGTGAATTTTCAGACTTCTTAACGTTTAACTTAATGAAGGGCTCTGGTGCGGTATCAAATAACTTGGGCAAGAGTATTGCTGGGATTATTGAATATTCTGATTTCCTAGTTTTCGCTGATGTTTTATTGCTAATCATCTTATTGGCTACTAAGTTAGTGAAGATTGATCACCGTGTCTTTATGAAGCGGAATGCATTTGCAATTACTGGGTTAGCTGTTGTGTTATTCGGTGCCAACCTCGGGATTGCAGAAGCAGATCGTTCTGGGTTATTAACCCGGACGTTCGATAACAACTACATCATTAAGTATCTTGGGATGAATGCATACACTGTCTATGATGGCGTGAAGACGACCAAGAATAATGCGATTAAGGCTAATGCTGATAGTAGTAGTATGAGCAGTGTCTTGAAGTATATGAAGGACAACCGGGTTGCACCCAATGTTGAATACACTGGCGTGGCTAAGGGTAAGAACGTCTTTGTTATCCATTTAGAGAGTTTCCAACAATTTTTAATTGATTATAAGTGGGACGGTCAAGAAGTCACACCAAATATCAATAAGCTATATCACGACCAAAACACCCTCAGTTTCGACAATTTCTTTAACCAAGTTGGTCAAGGTAAGACGGCTGATGCTGAATTAATGCTCGAAAACTCATTGTTCGGGTTACCTGAAGGGGCCGCCATGGTCACTCAAGGGACAACCAATACCTTCCAAGCAGCACCATCAATTCTAGATCAACAAGGTTACACAACCGCTTCATTCCATGGGGATGTGCCAAGTTTCTGGAATCGGGATAATACCTACAAGTCATGGGGCTATGATTACTTCTTCAGTTCTCAATACTTTAAAGAAGGTAAAGGCTACAACGTGGGTTATGGCTTGAAAGATAAGATCTTCATGCAAGACTCAGCCCAATACATTGAACAATTACCACAACCGTTCTATGCTAAATTAATCACCGTGACAAATCACTATCCATACTTATTGGATAAACAAAATCAATCAATTGCTAAGACCGATACTGGTGATGATACAGTTGATGGTTATGTGCAAACCGCTAAGTATTTGGATCAATCAATTGGTGAATTCTTAGCTTGGTTACAAAAGACTGGCTTAGATAAGAATAGTATGCTCGTTCTATATGGCGATCATTATGGGATTTCAGGGAACCATAAGAAGGCTGTTGCGAAGTTATTGAATCAGGATAAATTTACTGATTTTGATAATGCGCAATTCCAAAAAGTACCGTTCATGGTGCATATGGATGGGTTAAAAGGTGGCGTTAACCATACCTATGGTGGTGAAATTGACGTTTTACCAACCTTATTGAACCTATTAGGTGTAAAAAATGACGATACCATCCAATTTGGTTCGGATTTACTTGCGCCTAACCGCAATCAGACGGTTGTCTTTAGAAATGGGGACTTTGTCACACCACAGTATACGAAGGTAGGCAGCACCTATTACGATACGACTAATGGGAAGACGCTGACGAATTTAACGGCAGCGCAGAAGAAGCAATTAACGGCAATCAGTGAACATGTAACGGAAGAATTGTCACTTTCTGACAAGGTAATCACCGGCGATCTACTTCGATTCTATACACCACAAGGATTCGAAAAACCAGATAAGTCTAAGATTAGCTACAAGGTGAAAGATGCTAAAGCTAAGTTGAAAGACAGTAACAATAAAACGAGTGTTATCCAGCAAAATAATGGTAAGTCAACAATGGACCTTTATGAAACGGATGCACCTGAATTGAAGTAAAGTATGTAAAGACGTTACGGGACTCGCGTAACGTCTTTTTTTGAGCAAAGATACTTGTCAGTCTCGTCAAAAAAAGGTACGATTACAGCAATAAGGATATATGATAATGATTATCATTAGCGAAAGGTGGTGGCAAAATGAGTCACATCGTGCAACAAACGTTACGGAAACTCAAAGAACACAACGTACGGATCACGCCACAGCGGCAAGCTGTTTTGGAATTCATGATTGGCACTCATATGCATCCGACTGCAGACGATGTCTATAAGGCGCTAGCAGGGCGCTTTCCGAATATGAGTGTTGCGACAATCTATAATAACTTGCGTCTGTTTACCTCATTAGGGATTATTGAAGAAATGGCTTATGGAGATGCATCCAGTCATTTTGATTTTGCGCAGACCAAGCATTATCACGCTATTTGTGAGAACTGTGGAAAAGTAGTTGATGTTTTTTATCCGGAGTTAGATGATGTAGAAGTGATTGCTGAGAATCTAACGGGGTTTATGGTAACTGGGCACCGAATGGAAGTGCATGGTATCTGTCCAGAATGCCAAGCAAAGCTTGCAAATAACTAAGTTGTTTGAATATTTAAAAAAAAGATGAATTTTATGCAAATTTTACTTGACGATAGATTTAGATGTTGGTATAGTATTCTATGTTGTCAGCGAGAGAAAAGCTCATCGCTAACGAAATAACGGGTCAAACGAGATTGAATAAATATTCAGAAAATATTTATAAAAATCGCTTGACAGTGTTCGTTAGAAATGATATATTAATTAAGCTGTTTCAACACAGTAGATCTTTGAAAACTGAACAAAGTTTCGACAAACCAAATGTGTAGGGTCGCCCTTCGGGGCACAAAACATATTTGCAAAGTCAATTTCGCTAGCAAATAAATTAAGTAACAAAACAAGAGCTACAAACTTTTAATCGAGAGTTTGATCCTGGCTCAGGACGAACGCTGGCGGCGTGCCTAATACATGCAAGTCGAACGCACTCTCGTTAGATTGAAGAAGCTTGCTTCTGATTGATAACATTTGAGTGAGTGGCGGACGGGTGAGTAACACGTGGGTAACCTGCCCTAAAGTGGGGGATAACATTTGGAAACAGATGCTAATACCGCATAAAACCTAGCACCGCATGGTGCAAGGTTGAAAGATGGTTTCGGCTATCACTTTAGGATGGACCCGCGGTGCATTAGTTAGTTGGTGAGGTAAAGGCTCACCAAGACCGTGATGCATAGCCGACCTGAGAGGGTAATCGGCCACACTGGGACTGAGACACGGCCCAGACTCCTACGGGAGGCAGCAGTAGGGAATCTTCCACAATGGACGAAAGTCTGATGGAGCAACGCCGCGTGAGTGAAGAAGGTTTTCGGATCGTAAAACTCTGTTGTTGGAGAAGAACGTATTTGATAGTAACTGATCAGGTAGTGACGGTATCCAACCAGAAAGCCACGGCTAACTACGTGCCAGCAGCCGCGGTAATACGTAGGTGGCAAGCGTTGTCCGGATTTATTGGGCGTAAAGCGAGCGCAGGCGGTTTCTTAAGTCTGATGTGAAAGCCTTCGGCTCAACCGAAGAAGTGCATCGGAAACTGGGAAACTTGAGTGCAGAAGAGGACAGTGGAACTCCATGTGTAGCGGTGAAATGCGTAGATATATGGAAGAACACCAGTGGCGAAGGCGGCTGTCTGGTCTGTAACTGACGCTGAGGCTCGAAAGCATGGGTAGCAAACAGGATTAGATACCCTGGTAGTCCATGCCGTAAACGATGAGTGCTAGGTGTTGGAGGGTTTCCGCCCTTCAGTGCCGCAGCTAACGCATTAAGCACTCCGCCTGGGGAGTACGACCGCAAGGTTGAAACTCAAAGGAATTGACGGGGGCCCGCACAAGCGGTGGAGCATGTGGTTTAATTCGAAGCAACGCGAAGAACCTTACCAGGTCTTGACATCCTTTGACCACTCTAGAGATAGAGCTTTCCCTTCGGGGACAAAGTGACAGGTGGTGCATGGTTGTCGTCAGCTCGTGTCGTGAGATGTTGGGTTAAGTCCCGCAACGAGCGCAACCCTTATTACTAGTTGCCAGCATTTAGTTGGGCACTCTAGTGAGACTGCCGGTGACAAACCGGAGGAAGGTGGGGACGACGTCAAATCATCATGCCCCTTATGACCTGGGCTACACACGTGCTACAATGGATGGTACAACGAGTCGCGAGACCGCGAGGTTTAGCTAATCTCTTAAAACCATTCTCAGTTCGGATTGTAGGCTGCAACTCGCCTACATGAAGCCGGAATCGCTAGTAATCGCGGATCAGCATGCCGCGGTGAATACGTTCCCGGGCCTTGTACACACCGCCCGTCACACCATGAGAGTTTGTAACACCCAAAGCCGGTGAGGTAACCTTCGGGAGCCAGCCGTCTAAGGTGGGACAGATGATTAGGGTGAAGTCGTAACAAGGTAGCCGTAGGAGAACCTGCGGCTGGATCACCTCCTTTCTAAGGAATAATACGGAAAACCTTGTACATTTGCGAAGTCGAAACTTTGTTTAGTTTTGAGAGGTCTACTCTCAAACTTTGTTCTTTGAAAACTGGATAATAAGTAATATATTAGTTTTAAAAGCCGAGAAAACATTGCGTTTTAAAGAGTTTTTTAATAGAAATATGAATTAGTTCATATCGCTAAACTCAAATAATAACCCTTTACCGTAGGTAAAGTTAGGTTAAGTTATAAAGGGCGCACGGTGGATGCCTTGGCACTAGGAGCCGATGAAGGACGGTACTAACACCGATATGCTTCGGGGAGCTGTAAGTAAGCTTTGATCCGGAGATTTCCGAATGGGGGAACCCAATACCTTTAGTCGGGTATTATCATTAAGTGAATACATAGCTTAATGAAGGTAGACGCGGGGAACTGAAACATCTAAGTACCTGCAGGAAGAGAAAGAAAAATCGATTCCCTAAGTAGCGGCGAGCGAACGGGGAAGAGCCCAAACCAAGAAGCTTGCTTCTTGGGGTTGTAGGACAGAACATTGGAGTTACCAAGTTAAGTTGTAATCGAATCAGCTGGGAAGCTGAGTCAAAGAGTGTGATAACCACGTAGATTAAACAACTTAACCTCCGTTCTGGATCCTGAGTACGGCGGAACACGTGAAATTCCGTCGGAATCCGGGAGGACCATCTCCCAAGGCTAAATACTCCCTAGTGACCGATAGTGAACCAGTACCGTGAGGGAAAGGTGAAAAGCACCCCGGAAGGGGAGTGAAATAGATCCTGAAACCGTGTGCCTACAATTAGTCAAAGCTCGTTAATGAGTGATGGCGTGCCTTTTGTAGAATGAACCGGCGAGTTACGTTTATATGCGAGGTTAAAGTGAAAAGCTGGAGCCGTAGCGAAAGCGAGTCTGAAATGGGCGAGTGAGTATATAGATGTAGACCCGAAACCAAGTGACCTACCCATGTCCAGGTTGAAGGTGTGGTAAAACACACTGGAGGACCGAACCCACGTCAGTTGAAAATGGCGGGGATGAGGTGTGGGTAGCGGTGAAATTCCAATCGAACTTGGAGATAGCTGGTTCTCTCCGAAATAGCTTTAGGGCTAGCCTCGGAATATTGGATCATGGAGGTAGAGCACTGTTTGGACTAGGGGCCCGTCATGGGTTACTGAATTCAGATAAACTCCGAATACCATTGATTTAGTTCCGGGAGTCAGACTGCGAGTGATAAGATCCGTAGTCGAAAGGGAAACAGCCCAGATCACCAGTTAAGGTCCCAAAATTTATGTTAAGTGGAAAAGGATGTGGCGGTGCACAGACAACTAGGATGTTGGCTCAGAAGCAGCCACCATTTAAAGAGTGCGTAATAGCTCACTAGTCGAGTGCCGCTGCGCCGAAAATGTACCGGGGCTAAACATAATACCGAAACTGTGGGTGGACACGTAAGTGTCCGCGGTAGGAGAGCGTTCTAAGGGCGATGAAGCTAGATCGTAAGGACTAGTGGAGCGCTTAGAAGTGAGAATGCCGGCATGAGTAGCGAAAGATCAGTGAGAATCTGATCCACCGTATGACTAAGGTTTCCTGGGGAAGGCTCGTCCTCCCAGGGTTAGTCGGGACCTAAGGCGAGGCCGAAAGGCGTAGTCGATGGCCAACAGGTTGAGATTCCTGTACTAGTTTATTTTGTTTGAACGATGGAGGGACGCAGGAAGCTAAGGAATGCACACGACTGGAAATGTGTGTCTAAGCAACAAGTCTTGAGTTGAGTGAAATGCTTGATTCTTTAAGGACAAGTTGTAATGGGGAGCGAAATTAAGTAGCGAAGTTCCTGATGTTACACTGCCAAGAAAAGCTTCTAGTGAGAAATAAACTACCCGTACCGTAAACCGACACAGGTGGTCGAGGAGAATATCCTAAGGTGAGCGAGTGAACTCTCGTTAAGGAACTCGGCAAAATGACCCCGTAACTTCGGGAGAAGGGGTGCTGACCGTCAGGTCAGCCGCAGTGAATAGGCCCAAACAACTGTTTATCAAAAACACAGGTCTCTGCAAAATCGAAAGATGACGTATAGGGGCTGACGCCTGCCCGGTGCTGGAAGGTTAAGAGGATGAGTTAGCGTAAGCGAAGCCCAGAATTGAAGCCCCAGTAAACGGCGGCCGTAACTATAACGGTCCTAAGGTAGCGAAATTCCTTGTCGGGTAAGTTCCGACCCGCACGAAAGGCGTAATGATTTGGGCACTGTCTCAACGAGAGACTCGGTGAAATTATAATACCCGTGAAGATGCGGGTTACCCGCGACAGGACGGAAAGACCCCATGGAGCTTTACTGTAGCTTGATATTGAGTGTTTGTACAGTTTGTACAGGATAGGTAGGAGCCGTAGAAATCGGAACGCTAGTTTCGATGGAGGCGTTGGTGGGATACTACCCTAACTGTATGACCACTCTAACCCGCGCCACTTAGCGTGGCGGGAGACAGTGTCAGGTGGGCAGTTTGACTGGGGCGGTCGCCTCCTAAAGTGTAACGGAGGCGCTCAAAGGTTCTCTCAGAATGGTTGGAAATCATTCGTAGAGTGTAAAGGTATAAGAGAGCTTGACTGTGAGATTGACAAATCGAGCAGGGACGAAAGTCGGACTTAGTGATCCGGTGGTTCCGTATGGAAGGGCCATCGCTCAACGGATAAAAGCTACCCTGGGGATAACAGGCTTATCTCCCCCAAGAGTCCACATCGACGGGGAGGTTTGGCACCTCGATGTCGGCTCATCGCATCCTGGGGCTGTAGTCGGTCCCAAGGGTTGGGCTGTTCGCCCATTAAAGCGGTACGCGAGCTGGGTTCAGAACGTCGTGAGACAGTTCGGTCCCTATCCGTCGCGGGCGCAGGAAATTTGAGAGGAGCTGTCCTTAGTACGAGAGGACCGGGATGGACATACCTCTGGTGTACCAGTTGTGCCGCCAGGCGCATCGCTGGGTAGCTATGTATGGACGGGATAAACGCTGAAAGCATCTAAGTGTGAAGCCCCCCTCGAGATGAGATTTCCCATTCCTTTATGGAAGTAAGACCCCTGAAAGATGATCAGGTAGATAGGCTAGGAGTGGAAGTACAGCGATGTATGGAGCGGACTAGTACTAATCGGTCGAGGACTTAACCAAAGGTGCAATGTTAGGCTTTTGAAATGAAATATTACTTATTATGCAGTTTTGAGAGAACGAAGTTCTTCTCAGTGCGCAAGCACAAAATAGTGTGGTGGCGATAGCAAGAAGGATACACCTGTTCCCATGTCGAACACAGAAGTTAAGCTTCTTAGCGCCGATAGTAGTTGGTGGGAAACTACCTGCGAGGATAGGACGTTGCCGCGCTTTTTCATTCCGGTTTAGCTCAGTTGGTAGAGCGCATGACTGTTAATCATGATGTCGTCAGTTCGAGCCTGACAACCGGAGTCAATTATTTGGAGAGTTGTCCGAGCGGCCGAAGGAGCATGATTGGAAATCATGTAAATGGGTCTAACCTGTTTCGAGGGTTCGAATCCCTCACTCTCCGTTAAATAATAAATGACATGGCCCGTTGGTCAAGTGGTTAAGACACCGCCCTTTCACGGCGGTATCATGGGTTCAAATCCCGTACGGGTCATTTTTTTGGAGGTTTAGCTCAGTTGGGAGAGCGTCTGCCTTACAAGCAGAGGGTCACAGGTTCGAGCCCTGTAACCTCCATTCGGTCGCATGGTCTAGCTGGTTAGGACGCCTGCCTGTCACGCAGGAGATCACGGGTTCGAGTCCCGTTGTGACCGTCTTAAAAAAAGCGTAAGCAATTTATTGCTTACGCTTTTTTGTTGTTTAATCATTTTAATTAAAGACGCCAGTGATTAATAGCAAGTATCCAAACTCTTGTAAATAGCAGTTACGTTTGATTAGGCCGAGTTGTAACGCAATTAATAATAACTGGCCACCTGCAAAGAGAATTAAATGCCAACCGTGAATTAAATGCGTTAAAATCACTACAATAATAATGCACGCCCATACTACATAACTGAGGATAGTAATCATCCGATTGTGAGTCGTTAGTTCGAGAAGATAAATGATGATTAAGAATAGGCCTAATTTTACGAGTAAATCCTCGGGGATAAAGTGAATGCCACTGAAAATCTGAGTAATTAAAAAGAAAAATGGGGCTAGTAAGAATTGAAATGATAACCGTAACGTACGGTCTTTGAACTGGTCTGGGTAGATAAAAGGGATTAGAACAAAAATGCTAGTAATCCCTGATAGAAGCCCAATCAAAGGTAGATCACGCCAGCCGATGATTGCGGCTAGAATAATTGCGACTAAAAGGGCAGCAGTTGCAATTATTCGCTTTGGTTTATACCGGGGTGATAAGACGAGTAAAATGGCTAATAGCGCCCCTAGAATCGCAGTTAGATAAAATGAAAGCCCGAATTGCTTTGGAAAAGACCACATTGTCAGCCCGACGATTAAACCGAGATTTAAATAATTAAACAAAGTCAGTAATTGTGGCTGAGTTGAAGCCTTTAGATGTTGTTGGTTAAGGTAGAACAATAGCAACACTTCTTTCTTAGAATATGTGTCTCATCTTAACTTTTTTTGAAAAGAAGGTCAACGGCTTTTGAAATGGATTGTATTTTGTGCTAGGATAGTAGAGTTATAAGAAGTTCCCGATAGGATTCACACACCGTGAAGAGGCCTTGTAACCGACACATATATAGGGGGAAACATAGAAATGCAAGAAAGACATTTATTTACTTCGGAATCCGTTTCTGAAGGCCATCCAGATAAGATTGCGGATCAAATTAGTGATGCCATCTTAGATGCGATGTTAGCACAAGATCCACAAGCACGAGTTGCTTGTGAAACAACCGTTACAACTGGGTTAGTCCTAGTTGTCGGCGAAATTTCAACAACGGCATACGTTGATATCCAAAAAGTGGTCAGAGAGACTATTAAAGGGATTGGTTATCGTGATGGGCATTATGGCTTTGATGGCGATAACTGTGCTGTGATTGTTGCACTTGATGAACAATCACCTGATATTGCACAAGGGGTCGACGATTCAGTTGAATCTCGTGCAAAGGATGAAGATCCACTTGATAAGATTGGTGCGGGGGATCAAGGGTTAATGTTTGGGTTTGCTGTCGATCAGACACCAGAACTAATGCCGTTACCAATTGCCCTTTCACACCGTTTAATGCGCAAAGTCGCTGAGTTAAGAAAGAGCGGGCAACTCGCTTATCTAAGACCAGATGCTAAGGCGCAAGTCACTGTTGAATACGACGAAAACGAACAACCTGTTCGTGTCGATACCGTCGTTATCAGTACCCAACACGATGCAGATGTGACTTTAGAAACCATTCAAAAGGATATGCTTGAACAAGCGATTCAAACCGTTATTCCAGCCAAATACTTGGATGATCAAACCAAGTATTTCATTAATCCAACTGGTCGGTTTGTCATCGGTGGACCACAAGGCGATTCAGGTTTAACTGGTCGTAAGATCATTGTTGATACTTACGGCGGTTATGCACGTCATGGTGGCGGTGCTTTCTCAGGGAAAGATGCTACTAAGGTTGACCGTTCAGCAAGTTATGCAGCCCGTTACATTGCTAAAAACATTGTAGCGGCTGGGTTAGCGCGCAAGTGTGAAGTGCAATTGGCCTATGCAATTGGTGTAGCGCAACCCGTTTCTGTTTCAATAAATACTTTCGAAACAGGGACCGTCAGTGAAGAAAAGATTCAAACTGCAATTCGTGAAAACTTTGATTTACGACCAGCAGGGATTATTCAAATGTTAGATCTACAAAGACCTATATACAAGCAAACAGCTGCATATGGGCACTTTGGGCGTACAGATGTCGAATTTCCATGGGAACGTTTAGATAAAGTGGATGCCTTAAAGGCAAGTATTGCTAAACTAAATGCCTAATGTATTATTAGACGAGTAAAAGAGGCGGCCTTTCCTTAGCTTATTTGAGTTAAGAAAAGGCTCTTTTTATGCCCAAGAATAAGAGAGGGAGCTAAGAATGGAACAAAGTAAGGGAAGAAAAACGAATGTATTACTCGTGACGATTGCGATTTTCGTCGCAACTTTCATGACAGCCATTGAAGGGACGATTGTTTCAACGGCAATGCCAACCATCATTAGTAATTTACACGGTATGAAATTGATGAACTGGGTCTTTTCAATCTACCTATTAACGAATGCGATGATGACGCCAATCTATGGTAAGATGGCAGATCGGATTGGGCGTAAACCAATCTTCATCTTTGGTTTGGCCTTGTTTGTCATCGGATCATCCTTATGTGGATTGTCAAATCATATGGGGACGTTAATTATTTCCCGGGCAATTCAAGGCTTGGGAGCCGGGGCGATTATGCCGGTATCATTTACGATTATTGCTGATATTTATCCGATTGAAAAACGGGCGAAAGTCTTGGGTTTTAATGGGTCAGCATGGGGGATTGCCTCCATCATTGCGCCGCTTTTAGGGGGCTTCATTGTTGATAAGTTGACCTGGCATTGGATTTTCTTCATCAATGTACCGATTGGGATTATTACGATTGGTTTAATCTGGTACTTCCTTCAAGAAGAGAAGAAGACGAGTGCTGAACCAGTCGACTATTGGGGCAGTTTATGGTTGATGGCGGCCCTTTTGAGTTTACTATATGGCTTCCAAGTCATGGGTGAAGCCAAACCGTCAGTGCTCGTTTTAGGGTCAATGCTCGTGATTGCAGTGGTTGCTTTTTACCTCTTTATCCGCGTTGAAAAACATGCACAAGATCCGATTATCTCATTATCATTATTTAAAAATCGAACATTTGTTGTCCAAAATGCAGTGGCTGCTTTAGTGAGTGGTTTCTTAATTGGTTTTGAAGTCTATATGCCAATGTGGATGCAAGGGATCCTCGGATTGAAAGCCTCGATGGGGGGGTTTGTTGTGACGCCTAGTTCTGTGATGTGGATTTTTGCCTCATTATGGGCAGGCCTATTACTTGTTAAGCACGCACCACGAACAATTCTAGCCGGTAGTTTGTGTATTTTACTTGTTGGGAGCTTCATCTTAGCATTGGTCCCACAAACCACACCGTTTTGGTTCTTCTTATTAGTTGCTGCTGGTTTAGGGATTGGCTTTGGCTTAATCATTACCACGACGACTGTTACGGCACAAAGCGTTGCTGGTGCTGACAAAGTTGGTGTTGCAACGTCGTTTAATACGTTAAGTCGAACTTTAGGTCAAACCTTGATGGTTTCAGTTTATGGGATTATTTTGAATCGGCAATTGGCAAAAGGGATTGCTGGTGATGGTCGATTAGATCAAAACATGTTAAATGAATTGATTAATCCAGAAACTGCTTTGAACTTACCTAAACAATTATTACCAACATTACGCCATATTCTATACAATGGTTTACACTTCATTTATTTTGCGTCAATTGTGTTAATTGCCATTGCAATTATTATTAATTTAATGGATCGTAAAAGAAGTAAATAAAAAAGATTGACCAATACGGTCAATCTTTTTTATTTTAATGGAATAAGACACAGACGCCTTCAGGTGTTTCTAAGTCTTTTTGACAGGCGGTTAATAAACCAGTTTGGGCATCGCGCCGATAAAGCGTACCATTATCACTATTTTGGTTAACGGCTAATAGAAAATCGTCGTTAGCGGAAAGATTGAAGTCACGGGGGAATTCACCATCCGTTGACATTTGTTGGATTGCTCGTAGTTGGCGACTGTCATCACTGATGGCATACACAACGATTGAATTATACCCACGGTTGGAAGCATAAAGGAAACGACCGTCTTTGGAAACACGGATTGCAGCGCCGCCGTTTGCTTCGTGCCAATCTGCAGGTAACATTGAGTAGGTAGCAACCGCGCTAAAAGTCCCATCGGCTGCATGATAATCTAAGACCGTCACTTCACTGGACAATTCACCCAATAGGTAAGCTGTCTTGTGATTGGGATGGAAGACTAAATGCCGTGTGCCAAAACCAGGTTCACTCTTGTAAATTGCTACTTTGGTTAATTGACCAGCATTGTCGACGGCATAAGTTACTAATTCATCGGTGCCCAAATCACAGACCACTAAGCGGTGGTCAGGTGTTAGGTCGGTATAATGTACGTGGGCGCTAGCTTGTTCAGGACGCGGACCGTGGCCTTCATGAACTGTCGTGCTCGCTAAGGTTAAACTGCCATCGGCTTGGATTTGATAAACGAGTATTTCGCCTTTATGGTAATTGGCTGCATAAACGAGTTGGCGGTCTTCATCGACTGCCACGTATGCTGGTGGTGCGCCGGCTGCTAAGACCGCGTTCAAAAAGACAGGGGTGCCACTAGCTAAGTCATAGGCAGCAATCCCACCTTGGTCCCCATCTTTAATGACGGTGTAGAGGATGTTACGGTTTGAAATCGTTAAATAGGATGCGTTATCGAGATTAATGAATGGTTGGATGTCACTCACGGTTGCAGTTGTTGCATCGAAAATTCCGCGGTAGATCCCTTTACCAATCCGGCGGGTATAACCACCAATTAAAACTTCTTCTGTCATAATCAGACTCCCTTCGTCAAATACTCTTTGAGTATAGCATATTCCTGCGAAAACGGTTTAATTTGTTACTAAAAGGATTCACTAGTCGCTAAAACTAAGTCGCGAATATGCTACAATGATACTATCTTAACTAAGAGGAGATTTCATTATGAACACGCAAGCAGAAGTCATTTCAATTGGCAACGACGCCATTGATGATCAAGAACCGATGGTCATTTTATTCGATGAACATGCGACAACTGCCATTCAAAACGTGGCATTGATTCAACATTTTATGGACGAAGCGGCCAAAAAACAGCTAACACTGACGACAGATTCTGCGGTTATTATTAATCAACAACCTTATACGATTACGTATGTGGGCGCGTTGGTAAATCCTAACCTCAACAGTATTGGTCATGTCGCTTTAGTTTTTGGACCTGCGCCACAAGAAGATCAACTGCAAAGTGGGCTTTATTTAACACCAGCCGCCGCGGGTGTTCCGGCTGTTCCTGAATTCAAAGTAGGAACGCAGATAACGTATCAAGAAACTATGTAGGAATTAGGTGAATTGGTGTGACAGAGAATAAACAGCCACAAACAGAACGTTCATGGTTCTTTAAATGGTTTTTAAATAAGAAGCTACCGATTGTTTTGTTAAACATGTTATTAACGTTGCTGATTATACTTTTATTAACAAAACTTGCTTGGCTGTTAAAACCAATTCAGTCGTTGATGTTGATTATTGGGTTACCGATTATTATTGCGGCCGTCTTGTATTACTTGACCAACCCGTTAATTGATTGGTTTGAACGGCGTTGGCATTTAAATCGGGTATTGTCGATTACGATTATTTTTATTTTAATTGTTGGCTTACTGGTCTGGGGAATTGCGACGATTATTCCAATCATTCAATCCCAGACAACGAGTTTAATTGATCAGTGGCCGTCTTATTGGGCGAATATTCAAACTCAGACGATGAAATGGTTTAACGACCCAGCCTTCAAATCGATTCAAAAACAATTAAACGATATCAATACGGATGTGTTTAGTAATTTATCAAGTAAAGTAAATAAAATGCTGACTTCGACCGTTAGTCATATTGGAACAGCGGTCGGAGTGGTGACGAACGTAGTCATCGCGATTGTAACGATGCCGTTCATTTTATTCTTCATGTTAAAAGATGGTCACCGAATGAAAGGCTATTTGTTAAAATTCTTCCCGGTTAAAGTACGCGCCACAACTGGGAAAGTGTTGGAAGAAATTAACACACAGGTCAGTCAGTACATCCGCGGCCAATTGACAGTAGCGTTTTGGGTTGCAGTCATGTTTACTGTAGGCTACTGGATTGTTGGGATGAAGTACGGGTTGACGTTGGGAATTTTAGCGGGGATTTTAAACTTAATTCCGTATTTAGGCTCTTTCCTAGCGATGGTCCCGTCAGTGATTATTGCAGCGTTTATCTCGCCGTTATTATTGATTAAAGTACTCATCGTGTTTGCTGTTGAACAGACCTTGGAAGGTCGTTTAGTTTCCCCATTGGTCTTGGGGAGCAAGATGGCAATGTATCCGGTCACGACAATCATTGTGTTGCTGGCTTCAGGAAAGTTATTCGGCCTTGCCGGTGTGATTCTCGGTATTCCAGTATATGCGATTATCAAGATATTAATTAGTCACCTTTTTGAATGGTTCAAGTCAGTTTCAGGCTTATACGAGCAATAAAAAACGCACGATCCGTAATAAATGCGGATCGTGCGTTTTTTGGTTTTTAGAGCGTTAATTTCATGTAGTGGTGGGGGATGCCCGCTTCCATTTCGCCTTCGCTTGTGACAATAAAGCCTAATTTTTCGTAGAAACCAATGGCGTGGTCCTGTGCGAATAAAATAATATAAGGCGTTGTAGTGCGTTTAGCGTCTTCAATGATGGCTTCGATTAATTGATAGCCGAGTCCTTGGCCACGGAAAGCTTTGATGGTAGCAACGCGCTGAATTCTAAATCCACCGTCTTTTAAGACGTGCACGCGTGCGGTTACTGCTGGGTCTTGATTGAGGTAACCTACATAGTGAATCGTGTGATCTTCGTGCGCATCGATTTCCTGGGTTTCCGGCATATTTTGTTCTCGGACAAACACCGTTCTTCTAATGTATGTTGCATCACGAAAGATAACACTGTTATCTCCAAGTGTATGTTTAATATCCATTTGTTTCACACCCTTTTCTGATCAATGTAGACGCTAAGGTTAAAAGCGACACGGGTAATTATACAGTTGTTTCAAGTCGGATTCAACCATTTCAGAGAAGTTTTTAGGTACCTAACTAAAAAGAGCCAAACTACCGATTTAAAAGGTAGTCTGGCTCTTTTAACTGCTTTTTAAAGCATGTCACCATTAAAAATTGAATGGCGAACAAGAACGTAATCGACTTTCTTCAATGATGATAAGCGTTTACCACCAGCATAAGAAATCGATGATTGTAAGTCTTGGCGCATTTCGGTGAGCGTGTCACTAATCGCACCTTTATAAGGCACTAAAATGCGTTTACCCTCGACGTTTTGGTGTGTGCCTTTTTGGAATTCTGAAGCTGACCCGAAATATTCTTTGAATTGTTGACCATCTTCTTCGACTAATTTGCCAGGTGATTCAGCGTGTCCTGCAAAGAGGGACCCAATCATCACCATGCTAGCGCCAAAACGGATTGATTTAGCGATGTCACCGTTGGTTCGAATTCCCCCATCGGCAATAATCGGCTTGGTAGCAGCTTTCGCGCACCATCTGAGGGCTGCCAGTTGCCAACCACCAGTCCCAAAGCCGGTCTTGATTTTGGTAATGCAAACTTTACCAGGGCCAATCCCGACTTTGGTTGCGTCCGCACCTGCGCGTTCCAAATCGCGAACGGCTTCAGGGGTGCCAACATTGCCGGCAATGACGAAACTCTTAGGCAGTACTTTTTTGATATGTTGAATCATATCGATCACGACTTGTGAGTGGCCGTGGGCGATATCGATTGTAATGTATTCTGGTAGTAAGTTATCGGTTGCGAGTTGATTAATAAAGTCGAATTCATCGTCTTTAACCCCGACACTGATTGAGGCAAATAAGCCGCGCTCGTGCATCATCTTGATGAATGCGGGACGCTTTTCAGGTTGAAAGCGATGCATGACGTAGAAGTAATGGTTTTCGGCAAGCCAGATGGCAAGCGGTTCATCAATAATCGTCTGCATGTTAGCAGGGACGACTGGGATTTTAAACGTTTCTGAGCCAAAGCGGACGCTAGTATCAATCTCGCTCCGACTTTTCACAATACATTTATTGGGAATCAGTTGAACATCTTCGTAATCAAATACGTCCATTGGGAATTCTCCTTAAACACGAACATTTATTTTAGATAACACGGAATTTATCCGTGCATAACGTATAATAACGAACTTTTTTATGAAAGTCAAATAAAAAACACATTCGAACCCAAAGAATGGGAGAATGTGTTTGATGATAGTGGGCCTTTTGTAAGTTAAACGGGTTCTAATCCGCAGGAGCTGGCACACGCTCTATTTAATGTACCGCTTGCGCCAGAAGCGATAGACTAGCACACCAGAAATGATCAGAGAAATGAATAAAGTAATCAACCAACTTGTTTTAGAGTGAGACAGTGGAAGGTCCACGTTCATCCCGTAAAAACTAAATACTAATCCAGGGATGGTGAGAATAATTGAATAAGATGCCAAGAACTTCATAACACTATTCATGTTATTATTAATAATTGACGAGTAAGTATCGGCTGTTTCGTTAATAATTGTGTTGGAAATTTCTGCCATTTCGATGGCTTGTTGATTTTCAATCTGAATATCATCAAGCAATTCAATTTCATCTTCATTAAGATCTAACATATTGGTCCGCATTAAACTAGCGAGTACCATTTTATCGGTCTTTAAGGACATCATGAAATAAACTAAGCCGCGTTGAATGGTCATCAGATCGAAGAGTTCTTCATTCTGTAGGGAACTCTGCAAGCGAGTTTCGATTTGTTCACGAGAGCGGTTGATGTCCCGCAAATATTGGAGATAGATGGATGAAATGCGGAAGAGAATCTGGAGGACACTTCTACGGTGATTTTGTGGATTGAAACCTTTAATTTGGCCATCAACAAAGCTCTGTAAAAAGGTGACTGGCGTTTTGTTGATGGTTAAGACGGTCGAATCTGTTACAATAATTCCTAAGGGACTTGTTTTATAGAGGTATTTATCTGGTTTTTGCGGGTCTTTTTCAAGAATTGGTATGTTGAAAATAATCAGGGTCGCATTATAATCAGGATCGTGCTCAGCACGCGCACTTTCATCAGCATCTAAACTATAGTAGATAAAATCAGATGGGATGTGGAGCTTCTTAGTGAGAAGCTCAATTTCTTCAGTCGAGGGATCAGTTACGTTAATCCAACTGTTGGACTGGATTTTAGCATGTTTGGTGAGCTTTTTCTTAGCACTGTCGAAGCGATAGGTTTCGAGCATGGTGTCACTTCCTTCATCAATAACTTACTGTTAAGTCTACCGGATATTTTAAGAATGTAAAGTGCGGTATAAAAGAAGTGCGTTCAAACCGGGTATCCTTTGAGGATTAGCCTAATTAGACGAATAAGCGGCGTAGCCGATTGTTTGGCTAATGTAGCTAACCGGAACGGGATGCTTTTGAAAGCACGTTAAATCAAGGAGAATCAGAAATTTGAAAAAAATTGAGCTAGCCAAGCAGTTTTTAACGACGAACTTGGCCGTATTACAATGTCCAATCTGTCAGGACGTATTTGCAAGTGTAGCCGAGCACCAATTACTTTGTGTCAATGGGCATAGTTTTGACCTCGCTAAAAATGGCACGTTATATTTTTTAGCAAAGCAAATGAAGTCTGAATATACCAAGGAAATGTTGCAACATCGCCGGGCTTTTTTACAAGCAGGGTTCTTTCAACCGTTCTTAAAAGAAATTGCATCACGGATTACCCCCGATAGTTTAGTCCTTGATGTCGGTTGTGGTGAAGGAACGCCAGTGCAACAGCTCAATGCGCAAGTTTCCGCGCGTTATATCGGGTTTGATATTTCTAAACCTGCGATTCAATTGGCAAGTGATTACAATGCCGATGCGTGGTTTTGTGCAGCAGACTTAGCGCGGATGCCATTTGCTGATCACCAGTTAGATACGGTGCTCAATATCTTTTCGCCTTCGCAATATCAAGAATTTAAACGTGTCTTGAAACCGGGCGGTCAACTAATTAAGGTGATTCCCAATGCGGGTTACTTACATGAGTTACGGGAGTTACTGTATCATGGTCAAGCTAAGGAAAGCTATGATCATGGTCCGGTCTTAGAATTGTTTGCGCAACATTTTCCAGATTATCAAGAAATGCAAGTTCAAAAAACAATGACGTTAACACCCGAGACATTGCGCGATTTGGTCGAAATGACGCCATTGACGTGGACGGCTTCTAAGGCACAATTAGCGGCAATCACGTTAGAAGCGCTACCTGAAATTTCATTAGATGTCACGATTTTAGTGGGAAAATGATGAGAATTTAAAGAAAGTTTAAAAATCTGATTGCAACTCTAAAATAAGGGCGCTATAATGTTTTTAAGGAATTTTTTCCCTAACTTTTATCAGAACTTATTTTGATAAAAGCTAGTGATGAAATGACACTAACGTAGTTTCTCGCCGTGAATAACCGAGGGACTACGTTTTTTTATTTGCAAAGCAAGGTAGAGCTTTTGTGAATTCTATTGTATAATTAATCTACTGAATCTTTTTTAAGGAAGTTTAGACCGTGACTAATCATATTGTATTATACGAACCACTGATTCCTGCCAATACCGGTAATATTGCGCGGACATGTGCAGGAACAGATACTGTTTTAGATTTAATCGAACCATTAGGCTTTGAAACCGATGATAAACATTTAAAACGGGCTGGTCTTGATTACTGGGACCAAGTTAAGATTAATTATCACAAGAACTTGGATGCCTTTTTAGCAACTGTGCCCGATCGTCAATATTTATACTTGATTACGAAGTTTGCTAAGCAAGCTTATTCTGATCAAGATGTGTCGGATACAAGTGTTGATCATTATTTTATGTTTGGTAAGGAAACGACCGGATTACCTGAAACTTTCATGCGTGAAAATGAAGATCGGTGTTTACGAATCCCAATGTCCGACCATATTCGAGCATTAAACCTCTCGAACTGTGCGGCATTAGTGATCTTTGAGGCATTGCGCCAACAAGATTTTCCAGGACTCGAAAAGAGTCATTTGTACGACAATGATAAATTAAAATAGGGAGTGTTTTTGATGCAAACGAAGAAAGATCCAATTACTGTTGATGCTTTTCATTATGACCGTGTTTCACCTGATGTAGAACCACAACAAAATATCCAAGTCAGCTTAGTCACCATCAGCGAAGAAGATCCATATTTACAAGAAGCTGATTTGAGCGCGGGGAATATTTACCAAATTGTGACGCCTTTCCAAGTTGCACCAGAAAAGAGTGGCTTTGCAGTGTCAGGTCAAATTTCACAAGTGGTTCAACTCTTAGATTTCTTTAGTGAACCAAATGAAATTGATCAAAAAGACATGATAAAGCTTTCACGACCATTGATTGAATACATCGAAACATTGACGTATCAAGTGACGGCGGTTGCTTTAAATCGGGGCGTTCAACTCCAATTTACAGCGCAAGCCAACGAAGACTAATCAGCGAAAGGTTGCGGCAATTTTGCCGTGGCCTTTTTTAGTACCGTGATTAAAAACGGTACGGGACTGACATTTAAGGGTTTAGTAGTACAGATGTTCGTGTATAATGGATAGTAGGATTTAAGGTTGAAGGAGATTTTCATGGCCACTAAAAGTAAAAAAAGAAAACCAGCAGCACGCAAAAAGAAAAAACAACAAACTGATTTCACAGTTAACATCATCGGGTTTATTTTTATTTTAATTAGTTTATTTGCGGGTTTAAAGCTGGGCTTTATCGGCGCGCTTTGCGCTAACGTATTCCGTCTGTTTGTTGGCGATACGTTCATTATTAGTGCTATTTTATTCGCCCTTTTGGGGGTCTATTTGTTGATTTATGGCAAGCAGCCCTCCTTATGGCACCAAAAGACGCTTGGATTTGCAATCGCGTATCTCGGGATTTTAATTTGGTTGTCAGCATTCGTCTTGCACCATCAAGCGGTCAATAACCATTTCTTGGCCGCCACATGGCAGCTTTTATTGGAAGACTTCCAGAAGATGGCCGTTACGACGGAAGTTGGTGGGGGCTTAATTGGCGCCGCGTTGTATGGTGTTTTTCACTTCTTGTTCGCGCAGATGGGGACTTATCTGATAGCCGTCTTGATTGTGATTATCGGCGTTTTTGTTTTCTTAGATATTCCATTCAGCGTCGTTGTTCAGAGTACACAACGGTTTGTGCATGGGCTCTTTAAAGTTGGCAGCTACACGAAATCAGGGTTCCAAAAGGTCTCTGAAAAAGGTAAAGCGCAAGTCAGTGCTTTAAAAGAACAGACGCAAAAAGCTGTTCAAAATGCAACTGAACAAGCAGAAGAGACGTCAGAGACTAAAGAGCAAATGGTCGCAACGGATGGTCCAGAAAATGCACCGAAGCAAAAATTGGAACCTTTTAAAATAAACGGTCCCAAGGATCTACCAAAACCAATTGCGACGCAAGCAGAACCAACTGCACCCGAACCGGTGGCTGACGAAGATGAGCATGTTCCAGATGTGGCAGAACTCGCACCACTGAACGAGACGGATGATGATTACGAATTGCCAACACCAGCATTATTAACGCAAATTCCGGCGTCTGATCAGAGTGCGGAATATAAAGCTATCGAGAAAAATCAACAGGTCTTGAAACAAACATTTGATTCGTTTGGTGTTGATGTGACGGTTAAGAGTGCTAGTCTGGGACCAGCCGTAACGAAGTACGAGATTCAACCGGCAGTTGGGGTGAAGGTCTCTAAAATTGTTAACTTAGCGGATGATTTGGCGCTTGCATTAGCGGCGAAGGATATTCGGATTGAAGCACCAATTCCAGGTAAACCGTATGTCGGGATTGAAGTGCCGAACACGACCGTTTCGACCGTTTCCTTTAGAGAAATGATTGAACAAGAACCCCCACATCCAGGCAAACCACTCGCTGTGCCGTTAGGTAAAGATATTTCGGGTAAGGTCATCATGTCGGATTTAGCCAAGATGCCGCATTTATTAATCGCCGGTTCAACCGGGAGTGGGAAGTCCGTTGCAATTAACGGGATTATCACAAGTATTTTAATGAGTGCCAAACCACACGAAGTTAAATTGATGTTAATCGATCCGAAGATGGTCGAATTAAACGTCTATAATGGCGTGCCCCATCTATTGATTCCTGTCGTGACGAATGCCAAAAAGGCTGCGAACGCCTTGAACAAGGTTGTAAAAGAAATGGAACGACGTTATCAATTATTTGCCGATACAGGTCAGCGGAACATGATTGAATATAATCAGTATATTCAAGGCCACAACGAAGACGGCGAAATTAAAGGTGCACCACTGCCTTATATCGTTGTCATCGTGGACGAATTATCTGATTTGATGATGGTTGCCAGCAACGAAGTCGAAAGTGCGATTATTCGTTTGGCACAAATGGCTCGGGCGGCGGGGATTCACATGATTGTCGCTACCCAACGCCCATCTGTCGATGTTATTACTGGGTTGATTAAGGCCAATATTCCATCGCGGATCGCGTTTGCTGTATCCAGTGGGATTGATTCACGGACCATCTTAGATGGCAGTGGCGCGGAAAAACTGCTTGGCCGTGGTGATATGCTTTACATGCCAATCGGGATGAGCAAACCATTACGGGTGCAAGGCGCCTTCATTTCGAGTCAGGATGTCGAAAGTATCGTGTCGTTTATTAAAGCACAACAAACGGCTGAATACGACGAAGAAATGATTCCAACCACTGAGCAGGAAAAGCAATCAACTGAAGAACCAGAAGATGAATATTACCAAGAGGCAGTCGAATTGGTCGTTAAACAGCAAACCGCTAGCGTATCAATGCTCCAACGCCGTTTTAGAGTCGGCTATAACCGGGCTGCACGCTTGGTTGATGAGATGGAAAGCCGTGGTGTGATTGGACCATCAGAAGGTAGTAAGCCACGCAAGGTGTTATTACAAAACGTACCAGAAGAACCAACAGAACAATAGCGTGTGACATAAGTCAAATATCGCCTAAAATGGCGAATAAGCGCGTCAGCGATTGATTGACATTCAGGATTAACTGAAAGGCGCTGGTTGATGGAACTCGGTTAAACTATTAAATGAAAAAGGCCGCGACAAAAAATACTTTTGTCGCGGCCTTTTTTGAGTTCACCTTCTTTTTTTGGTATGATAGAATCCGTGCTATGAAAAAGGATAAGTTGAAAAGAGCCATTTTAACTGTTGAAACAGTGAGGAGTAATATAACGTGAATCAGAAAATAACGGATGGCGTCTACCTGAATATTTTACAAACTAACCAATTTAAAACAATTAGATTAACCGTTCAATTAATTGCGCCCGTCACAGCTGATGGGATGACCCGACGCTCATTATTAGCGAGCGTTCTAGGTGCTAGTAGCCAAGCCTATCGTGACCAAGTCGCAATTGCGAATGAATTACAAGCCATGTATGGTGCCGGCTTTAATATGAATGCCTATCGACAAGGAAACTTGGCGATTTTTAGCATCTCAATGCGAATTGTGAGCCCCCAATATCTACGGGATACAATCGACTTGCAAGAGCAAGCGATTGCGTTTATCGGGCAATTATTATTGCATCCAGATGTGGTTGATGGCCAGTTCAATCCGGTCATTTTTAACCGTGAAAAAGAGAACTTAGTGCGTTACATCGAAAGTGTTGCCGATGATAAGCAATCATACGCGGCGGTTGAATTACGCAAACTCTATTTTAAAGATGCGACGCAACAAATTCCCAATTATGGGGATGCAGCTGATTTAGCAACCATCACACCGGATGAACTATATGCGTATTATCAATCGATGATTGCAAACGATCGGGTCCAAATGACGTTTGTCGGTAATATCGACGAAGCCAAAACGGTCGCGGATTTGGCACAATTGCCATTTGCACCGCGTAATGTTGAACTGCCAACGATTTTTTATCAACAATCATTATATCCACAAGTGCAAACTAAAACAGAAGTACAAACGGTGCAACAAGGCAAGTTAAACATGGCCTATCAAATGCCAGCTTATTTCTATCAAGCTGATTATTATGCCACAATGGTGATGAACGCCTTATTCGGTGGCACACCGCTGTCGTTACTTTTTACCAATGTGCGTGAAAAAGCGAGTCTAGCCTACTATGCCTCAAGTGCAATCGATGCTTTTCGGGGTGTCATTACGGTACAGACTGGGATTGAAAGTCGCCAAAAAGATCGCGTCTTAGAGATTATCGAAGCCCAACGTCAACGGATTATCGCGGGTGACTTTGAACAGGCGGTCTTTGAACAAACTAAGTTGGCCTTGATTAATCAATTTAAATCGAGTCTCGATAGTGCGGCCTATTTGGGGCAACAACAATTTAATCGTTTGTTTGTGCCTGAAACTGAAATTGATGCAGAGCGATTTACACAGGCCATCTTGGCGGTTTCTAAACAAGCGGTTCAAGAACAAGCCGCAAAGATGCAATTGCAAGCCATTTACTTCCTGAAAGGGGTCGATACAGATGAAGCTTAGACAAAATCCCCGCTTAGGTGAAACCCTCTATGAAACTGAATTAGAGAATGGCTTGACCGTTAAAATATACCCTAAGAGCGGTTATCATAAGACATATGCAATCTTAACGACGAATTATGGTTCAATCGATAAGACGTTTATCCCAGCTGGGGAAACGGATTATGTGACAGTGCCAGACGGGATTGCGCATTTTCTGGAACATAAATTATTTGAGAAAAAAGATTACGATGCGTTTGAAAAGTTTGGTCGCTACGGGGCAAGCTCAAATGCGTTTACGAGTTTTACGCGAACGAGTTATTTATTTTCAACAACCAGTCACTTGCAAGAAAATTTGGATATTCTACTTGATTTTGTGCAGGAACCTTATTTTTCAACTGAGACGGTCGAAAAAGAAAAGGGCATCATTGGCCAAGAAATCCAGATGTATAATGATGAACCGGATTGGCGCTTATTCTATACAGTGATTGGCAATCTCTATCCGAGTCATCCAGTGCGGACGGACATTGCTGGGACGGTGGATAGTATTGCGCAAATTACACCAGAAGCGCTCTATCAAGCACATGCAACGTTCTATCAGCCTAGTAATATGAACCTCTTTATCGTTGGGCAAATTGATGATCCGGATGAAGTGGTTGATTGGTTGAACGCCAATCAAGCGGCAAAAACATTTGCCCAACCAACAGAAATTGTACGTTCATTGCCTGAAGAAGCTGAAGATGGTCATGATATCATTCCGTATCGGTCACTTGAAATGCCAATTGCGCGTAGCAAGAGCATGGTCGGGATTAAAGGTTTAACGGATTACGGAACAGGTGAGTTAGCACTTGAAACAAAGTTGAAGATGAACTTGTTACTTGAATTGCTATTTGGTGATTCATCAACGCAAGTGCAAAAGTTGTACGATGATGGCACACTTGATGATAGTTTTGGTTACGAATTTGCCATTCAACGGTCATTTAATTTTGTGACCCTTGGTGGCGATGCGGACAATGCCCAAGAATTATCGGATGCGATTATTAATATCTTAGAACATGCCACGGAAAGTCCTGACTTTTCAGAGGATAACTTGGCGTTGGTTAAAAGAGCCGCAATTGGTGAATACTTGCAAGCGTTCAATTCGCTAGAAGCCATTGCGAACCAATATAGTGATGAATTCTTTACCGAAATCAGTCCATTTGATGTCTTAGGTTTGATCGAACAAGTGACTTTAGCGGACTTGCAACAGATGGCAACCGATTATTTCAAAATTGAAACGATGACAGTCTGCCACATCTTACCGGAGGGAGCAAACCATGCCTAAATCAGCCTTAATTATCGGTGCATCCGGTGATATTGGGATGACGGTTGCGACTGAAATGGCGGCGGACGGTTGGTCGCTTTATTTACACTATCATCAAAATCAGACGCGGGTTACGACGCTGCAAAAGCAATTGTTGCAAGACTACCCAAAACAGGATTTTTTTGCGCTTCAAGCTGATTTAACCCAAGAGGACGCTGTTGGAAAATTGACAGGCCAGCTTTTTCAAGTCGATGCGGTCATTTATACAGCAGGTGCGACGACGTATGGCTTATTGCCAGAGGTCAGTGCAACGGCACTCGATCACTTATGGCAGGTGCACGTTAAAGCACCAATGCTATTGATGCAGCAGCTGCAAGCGAAACTAGCGCAAAGTCCATTAGGACGCGTCGTTTTAATTGGTTCAATCTATGGTGGCCGGGGCAGTGCAATGGAAGTGCCATATAGTACAGTTAAAGGCGCACAATCCGCCTTTGTGAACGCCTATGCACAGGAAGTGGCATCGCTTGGAATCACAATTAATGTGGTTGCACCAGGCGCAGTTGATACGAAAATGAACAATCAGTTCACAACAGCAGAACGGGCTGCTGTTGTAGCGGAGATCCCGGCCGGTGCTTTTGCAACCCCAGCACAGATTGCCTATTGGGTATTGAGTTTAATGGCACCTGCAGCCGATTATATGACGGGACAGACATTGTACGTTAATGGTGGTTGGTTAAAATAAAGAAATCTTAATAATGCACATACGTACCAATATGCTATAATTATGGATAATGATACTGGGATAATAGTGGGTGGAATTGATTATGAATGAAATTGGTCAAAAATTACGTGAAGCACGAATTGAAAAGGGCTACACACTCGATGATTTACAACAAATCACAAAAATCCAAAAACGATATTTAATCGCCATTGAAGAGGGCAATTTTGATGCCTTGCCTGGCAGTTTTTACGTGCGGGCATTTATCAAGCAATACGCCCAAACAGTGGGCTTAGATAATGATGCATTGTTGGCAGAATACCAAGATGCTGTACCAGATACGAAACCAGAAGAATATGTTGAAAAATCCGTTGAAAATCAAACCCGATTGACGCGCGAAACAACAGATTCTAAATGGTCGAAATGGCGCAACCTTGTCCCACAAATTACGATTGTGGCAATTGTGGTCATCATTATTGGGGTGGTCTATGGGATTGCGCTCAGCAACCGTGGTAAAGACCGCGAAACGTTAAACGAAACAAGCTCATCGGTTACGGTTTCTGGGGATAAACCAGATCCTAAGAAGGATAGCAGTAGTGAAGACAAGTCTGCTGAAAGCAGTAAGAAAGCCGCTTCTGAAAGTAAGGCACAAGAAGCTAGCAAGAAAGCTGCTGAAGATAAGGCTAAGAAGCAAGAATTAACGGCGAAGATGACCAGCATTAATGGGTCACAACAAGCTTTTGAAATTAAGAACTTGCCAGCTAAAGCCAACCAAATTACGTTCTCAGCTGATAAATCAGCTGCTTGGGTCAGCTTAACGGCCAATGGCCAACAAATTTGGCAAGGTTCTGTCGCAGTTGGTGCCGAACAAACTGCTGAATTACCTGAAGGCGTTACGCAATTTAGTATTCAAACTGGGAATGCACCTGCAACGAAGATGAAGATTAATGGCACCGATATTAACCTTAGTCCAAATAACGAAGCAACGTTTGTGCGGACGATTAATTTCACAGCAACATTGGCTAAATAAAGGACATTAAGGAGTCTTCAACATGAATTTACCAAATAAATTAACGATGTTTCGGATTATTTTGATTCCGATTTTTACTTTGATTTTAGTATTGGATGTGCCTGCGACAGCCATTATGGTCGCTGGGACAAGTATTCCAGTCAGTGCGATTATTGCAACAGTGATTTTCATTGTAGCCTCTTTGACGGACTTACTAGACGGCAAGATTGCCCGATCACAACATTTGGTGACCAACTTCGGTAAGTTTGCTGATCCATTGGCTGATAAATTATTAGTGATGACAGCATTTATCTTCTTAGTGGCGCTAGATCAAGCGCCAGCATGGGTGGTTGCGATTATTATTTGGCGTGAATTAGCCGTTACTGGCCTACGTTTATTATTAAGCGAAGGTGGCGAAGTGATGGCCGCAGCTATGCCAGGTAAGATTAAGACGACGACGCAGATGTTAGCGATTATTCTATTGCTACTCAACAACGTCTTCTTTAACAATATCGGCATTCCAATGGCACAGATCATGTTATACGTTTGCTTGTTCTTTACAGTTTATTCGGGTACCGATTATTTCATCAAGAACAGAGGCGTCTTTAAAGACTCATTTTCTAAATAAACTTAAACTGGCGGGGAATCCCACGCCAGTTTTTTTAACCCAAAAAGCACGAAAAAAACGCGGTGATTCGGGTATAGTAGAGTAGCTTAAAAAATATATAGAACGTTTGTTCGATTTTTACTTGCTTTTATTTCGTGAAATCGGTAAACTAAGAGAGTACTGAAAAGGACTCTTTTGAGGAGGGCACTTAATTGGCTAAAGATGAAAGACAAGCAGCCTTAGATGCTGCATTAAAGAAAATTGAAAAGAATTTTGGTAAGGGCTCAATCATGCGAATGGGTGAAAAGGTTGATACACAAGTCTCAACTGTTTCATCTGGTTCCCTTGCATTGGATGAAGCGCTCGGTGTAGGTGGGTATCCACGTGGCCGAATCGTTGAAATTTATGGTCCTGAAAGTTCAGGTAAAACAACCGTTGCCTTACATGCTGTTGCCGAAGTGCAAAAGCAAGGTGGGACTGCTGCTTATATCGATGCTGAAAATGCAATGGATCCTAAGTATGCAACTGCCCTCGGGGTTAATATTGACGATTTACTCTTGTCACAACCAGATACTGGGGAACAAGGCTTAGAAATCGCCGATGCCTTAGTTTCAAGTGGGGCTGTTGATATTTTAGTTGTCGATTCAGTCGCAGCCTTAGTGCCTCGTGCTGAAATCGAAGGCGAAATGGGTGACGCGCATGTTGGGTTACAAGCCCGCTTGATGTCACAAGCCTTACGGAAATTATCAGGAACAATCAATAAAACAAAGACGATTGCGTTATTCATTAACCAAATCCGTGAAAAAGTCGGCGTGATGTTCGGGAACCCCGAAGTCACACCTGGTGGTCGCGCATTGAAATTCTATTCAACCGTTCGGCTTGAAGTCCGGCGTGCTGAAACCATCAAGAATGGGACCGATATGATCGGGAACCGTGCGCGGATTAAAGTGGTTAAGAATAAGGTGGCACCACCATTTAAAGTGGCTGAAGTCGACATTATGTATGGTCAAGGGATCTCACAAACGGGTGAACTGGTCGACATGGCGGTCGAAAAGGACATTATTAATAAGAGTGGGTCATGGTATTCCTATGGGGATGAACGCATTGGTCAAGGACGTGAGAACGCGAAGAATTACTTGGCTGATCATCCAGAAGTTCAAGATGAAGTCCGGCTTAAAGTTCGGGAAGCATATGGTATTTCGGATGTCCCAGTAGATGAAAGCGATGAAACACAACTCGACGTCTTTACGGATGACGATTCAAACGAATAAGAATCATTAAGCTGAGGCAAAAGTTATTTTGCTTCAGCTTTTTTGATTGCTTAACCGAATTATTCTGATGGTCGATTTGATTGACTGAACTCGAAAACGGTTGCAATGCCGATAGTTTAAGTTGACAGGCGGTTTATGAAACTATAAAATAACTATGTGTTGAAAAACTAAACATAATAACATCTTTAAAAATTTGCAGTGAAAGTTGCAATTCAAAATTTTTGATGATGCGGAGGTGAAACAATGAACTTAGCTTTTCCATTAATCCTCGCAGTCATCATGTTAATCGTTGGTTTACTAGTTGGTTCCGTTCTACAAAAGAAGGCGCACGAACGTGAAATTGATGGTGCAAATAAGACTGCCACAGGAATAATCGCAGCAGCTGAAAAAGAAGCCGCAACGCGGAAGAAAGAAATTCTTTTGGAAGCAAGGGATGAAAATCACCGCTATCGTTCTGAGATTGAAAATGAATTGAAAGATCGACGCAGTGAGGTACAAAAGCAAGAAAACCGTTTGATTCAACGGGAAGAAACAATGGATCGCAAAGATGCAACGTTGGATAAAAAAGAACGTTCATTGGAGCAACGTGAAAATCGTTTAACGAATCAAGCACAAGAGCTAACTGAAAAGCAGGCAGAAGCTGCCACTTTAGTTGAGCAACAAAAAGCGAAGTTGCAAGAAATTGCCGAATTATCGCATGATGAAGCGCAAAAAATCATTTTGGATGAAACGAAACAAGACCTTGAACATGAACGGGCTGTTTTAATCAAAGAAAGTGAAGAAACAGCTAAAGAACAAGCTGATCGGACTGCGCGCACATTAGTCGCTGAAGCTATTCAACGCAGTGCAGCAGATATGGTTGCTGAAACAACAGTAACTGTTGTGACGTTACCAAATGATGATATGAAGGGCCGGATTATTGGTCGTGAAGGTCGGAATATCCGGACATTAGAAACACTGACTGGGATTGACCTGATTATCGATGATACGCCAGAAGCAGTTGTGCTTAGTGGGTTTGATCCGATTCGTCGCGAAATTGCGCGCATGACATTAGAGAAGTTAATTCAAGATGGCCGGATTCATCCAGCTCGGATTGAAGAAATGGTTGATAAGTCACGCAAGGAAATGGACGAACAAATCAGACAAATCGGTGAACAAGCAATCTTTGATGTTGGTGCACACACAATGCATCCTGATTTAATCAAGATTCTTGGTCGATTACATTTCAGAACAAGTTACGGGCAAAACGTCTTGAATCATTCAATTGAAGTGGCCAAGTTAACGGGGATTTTAGCCGCTGAATTGGGTGAAGATGTGACACTCGCTAAACGAGCTGGCTTGTTACACGATATCGGTAAGGCCCTCGACCATGAAGTCGATGGCTCCCACGTTGAAATTGGGGTTGAACTAGCAACGCGTTATAAGGAACCGGCAACGGTGATTAACGCAATTGGTTCACACCATGGTGATACTGAAGCAACATCGATTATCTCAGTCTTAGTCGCAGCTGCTGACGCGATTTCAGCGGCTCGGCCGGGTGCACGTTCTGAATCACTTGAAAACTACATTCACCGTCTTGAAAAACTTGAAAGTATTACGAATAGTTTTAAAGGTGTTGATCATAGTTTTGCGATTCAAGCGGGTCGTGAAGTTCGGGTGATTGTTAAACCAGAACAAGTCACAGATGACCAAGCAACCGTCTTAGCACGTGATGTGAAGAATCAAATTGAGAACCAACTCGAGTATCCTGGCCACATTAAGGTGACTGTGATTCGCGAAACAAGAACGGTCGAATACGCGAAGTAATGCGGATTGGCCTAACATTGAAGCGGGGGACAAAACCAATTTTGTTCCCCGCTCTTTTTTTGGTTTTAATTAAAATTGTGGAGGACATTATCATGAAAGAAGGTGTGTTATTAGTTAATTTGGGGACCCCAGATAAACCAGAAGTCAAAGAAATTCGCCATTTTTTAAAACATTTCTTAGCTGATCAGCGGGTCGTTGCGATGCCCAAAGCGGTTTGGCTCCCCATTAAAAGTGTACATGCAACAGCAAGTTGCTCAATTACAAGCTGAATTACCCGATTATCAAGTTTTTGAGGCGATGTCATATAGTCAACCATTCTTAACCGATGTGCTTAGTGAGATTCAAACGGCGGGAATCGATGATTTGACGGTCGTGCCAATGTATCCGCAATATTCAACGACTACGACGATGTCGGCTTATGATGTAGTTGCGCAGTTTTATTTAAAACAATCAAACATGCCAACTTTGCATTTTGTGAAGGACTTTTATCAACGCTCAGGCTATATCGACTTGATGGCAACGGCGATTGAACAGAAGCTACAGACGCAAACCTATGACGAAATTATTTTGTCATACCATGGGATTCCAAAGTCGTACGTAACAAAAGGGGATCCGTACCAAGCACAGTGTGAAGCAACTACTGCGCTATTGCAGGCGCGCTTGCCTAAACAAACTTTTCGGACCACATACCAATCTAAGTTTGGACCGAATGAATGGCTAACACCGGCCACTAGCACTACGATGCAGTCATTAGCCCAAGAAGGCGTTAGAAAAATTTTGGTCCTAACCCCGGGCTTTGTTGCGGATTGTTTGGAAACTATCGAAGAGATTGATGTTGAAAATCGGGACTATTTTATGGATAATCAAGGCGAACAATTTGATTACATTCATCCCTTTAATGCTGATCCACGATTTACGGCCTTATTAGCCCAGATTGTGCGGGACAGATAATCAGGGTGCTTGGCTTTTGCTTAAGAAATCAAGTCATTGTTGTGTTTAACGGGTTTGATTTGTATAATAAAGAGAATGCAAGAGAAAGTAGGCAAGTTGAATGCAACCCATGTTTAAAATTATAGTTGGTCTATTTGCGACGATGCTCGTATCGGCCGCAATTACCCCATTAGTGCGTCGCCTCGCGTTTGTTTTAGGCGCAGTTGATAAACCAAATGCCCGCCGAGTGAATAAAAAGGCGATGCCGGCAATGGGTGGTCTGGCCATTTTTATCGCGTTTACGTTTGGGACCTTCGTATTATTACGCGGGCAATTCCAAACACACGAACTTTTCAGTATCTTCTTAGCAGAATGTATCATCATCATCACTGGGATGATCGATGATATTAAGGAATTGAATCCAAAGGAAAAGATGCTCGGTATTTTATTAGCAGCATTGGTCATTTATTTCTTAGCGGGCGTCCGCATGAATATTTTGACAATTCCATTTTTAGGCACCTTTGAACTAGGATGGTTAAGCTTCCCAATCACCATTTTTTGGATTCTGGCAATTACCAACGCCGTTAATCTGATTGATGGGTTGGATGGCTTAGCAACTGGCGTTTCGATTATCGCACTCTTCACAATGGGCGTCATCGCCTATTTCTTCTTATCAATCACCAATGTCAGCGTCTCAATCATGATTTTTTGTTTGGTCGCTGCATTAATCGGTTTCTTACCACATAACTTCCATCCAGCGAAGATTTTCTTGGGGGATACCGGGGCCTTATTCATTGGTTTTATGATTGCGGTCTTATCGCTCAAAGGTTTAAAAAACGTGACGTTCATTACGTTATTGATTCCAGTTATTATTCTCGGTGTACCAATTACGGATACAATTTACGCAATGTTGCGCCGAATTTTGAATAAAAAGCCCATTTCACAAGCAGATAAACATCATTTACACCATCGTTTGATGCAACTTGGTTTATCACATCGCCAAACGGTTCTCGTGATTTATGGACTGGCATTGGTCTTCTCGTTGATTTCATTGCTCTACCCACTATCGACACTCTGGGGAAGCTTGGCATTGACGGTAGCCGTCTTAATTGGCTTAGAATTATTTGTTGAATCAATTGGGTTACTTGGTGACAATCGCCGCCCATTATTGATGCTTTTAAAACGATTATTAAAACCGAAGAATGAAGAAAAGGATTAGCCATTGGCTAATCCTTTTCTTGCGTTATTGGTAGCGAATCTGGTGTAAATCCTGTGCGCTAATGGGGACTTCGTTGAATTGTTGAGGGCCAAGGTCGAATTGTAATTGGCCGTTGAGGCGTTCGGTTAATTGTTGTTGTAAATCACTAACTGCTGTAGTCGCTAACCAGACGGTCATTTGAATGTTAGTCGTATATTGGATGTCTTCGGCAGTGAGGTTTAATTGGCTAAGTAAATTTTGCACAGTGTCAAATTGAGCGTAGTCAATTGTAATCTGACAAGCGGTTTGTTCGATACCTTGGACAATACCGAGGTGTTCAAGTCCGGCCGAAGTGGCGTGACTGTATGCTCGAATAAGACCACCAGTACCAAGTTTGATGCCACCAAAATAGCGGGTGACAACGACACACAGATTAGTGAGCTGCATCTGGCGCAGTACTTCTAACATTGGCACGCCGGCTGTGCCACTTGGCTCGCCATCGTCACTTTGTTTTTGAATATTGGCCGTTAAACCTAATTGGTAGGCGAAACAATTATGATTGGCCTTCAGATTTGCTTTGCGAACTTGTGCGATGAACGCTTGTGCTGCGGTTTCGTCTGTGACACGCGCAACATGACAGATGAAGCGTGACTTTTTGATTTCGAGTTCAAATTCGCCGTCTTTTTGAACGGTAAAATAACTTTGCATACCGGACTCCTTGAAAAAATAAGCTGGATTTAACGGAACTAAGGGTGGAAGGTGAAATGATGGCAAAACAACTTGCTTATGGTCGTCAGTGGAGTGCCACCCAATTGAGTACCGTTATGAATAATTATAGTTTACCACAGATTAAACAGCGACTAGCGTTTCAAATAGTTAATCAGCGTCTGGTATGTCAACGGTGTGGACAAGTGGTGAAAGAGCAAGCTCGCTTACCTGATGGTCGGTATTATTGTGCTGCTTGCTTGACCTTTGGGCGGTTAGTGGAAGGGGATCAGTTGGTTTACGTGCCTGAATGCAATCTGTTTGAGTCGATCGTAGAACCGCTAACTTGGTCGGGGACACTAACCCCTTTTCAAGCACAAGCCGCAAAGCAGATTGTTGCGGTCATTACCAAGCAACAACGCCATGTCTTAACTGCAGTGACCGGTGCTGGTAAAACTGAGATGTTATTTCAAGGCATTGCGACGGCTTTAGCTAATGGGCAGCGTGTGTGTGTTGCTGCGCCGCGGGTGGCGGTTTGTTTAGAACTCTATCCGCGCTTGCAAGCAGCGTTTGCTAACACACCAATCATGCTGATGCATGGGGAACAGACTGCGCCTTACCGGTATACGCCGTTAGTTGTTTGTACAACCCATCAGTTATTTAAGTTTTATCAGGCATTTGACACTGTCATTGTCGATGAGGTTGATGCGTTCCCATTTGTCAATAATCCCCAGCTTGAGATGGCTGTTAAACAGGCGTGTAAGCCATGCTGTGCATTGATCTATCTGACGGCGACACCAACTGTAAAGTTGCGCCATGCGATTAATACAGGGGATTTAACGGGTAGTGAGCTACCAATTCGCTTTCATGGTCACTTATTACCTGAACCGCATTGCTATCCCTTGTTTACGTGGCGGCGTTCAGTTAAACGGCATCAGTTACCATCCGTGATGCGCAACTTACTCAGGAAGTGTCTTCAAGAACAACGCTTATTATTATTTGTGCCACAGGTAAGGGATTTAGAGGCGGTTCAGCAGAGCGTTGTTCGGGCATTGCCACACATTACAGTGAACACGGTACATGCTGGCGATCCTAATCAATTAGACAAGATAGCGGCCTTTAGAGCAGGATGCGGGGACGTGCTGATTACGACGACAGTTCTAGAACGAGGCGTAACGTTTAAAAATATTGCAGTGTTTGTTCTTGGTGCAGAACACGTGGTCTTCACTGAATCAGTGCTTGTACAGATTGCTGGCCGAGCCGGACGACAGCAAGAGCATGCTGCCAATCCGGTTTATTTTTTCTACGCGGATTACACGGTCGCTATTCAGCGTGCGTGTCAACAAATTAAACGACAAAATCGAAAAGGACGGCGATTACAATCCACTGTTTAATGTGTGCGGCAGTTATCCTTGAACAACCCTCCATTGCATTGATTTGTTCATTGCGACCAGTCTATCCGGCGATGATCTGTTCACGTTGCATGGCACAGTTTGAACGGATTGGGCCGCAGTGTTGTTCGGGATGTGGTCGGCAAATGACAACCCAGGGGGTGTGTCCGGATTGCCAGAGATGGCAGCAACTGTATCCAGGCGAACAATTTACTAATCGAGCGTTGTTAACATACAACGAACCAATGCAACAGTATTTTCAACGCTATAAGGGGCAGGGGGATTATCGATTACGTCACGTATTTCAACGGCTGATTCGAGAAAATTTTCCTGTGCAACGGCAAACGGCGTATATCCCAGTCCCGACTGATCCAACACATTTGCAAAGCCGCGGATTCAATCCGGTGGTTGGCTTATACGAGGACTGTTTTCCACTGACCCCATTGTTGCAGAAGCTACCAACTGAAAAAGGACAAGCACAAAAAAATCGTGCAGAGCGCTTAGCAACGCCGCAATTTTTTAAATGCGCGCAGAACGTGCTGTTGAGTTCCAAGGTGCAGCAGTTAATTTTGTTGGATGATATTTATACCACTGGGCGCACGTTATGGCATGCTCAGCAGTGTCTCCGCAAGCGATACCAAACGCTGCCAATTCACGCAATTACTTTAGTCCACTAGGACCATATTATTTGTGTGTTACGCGCAAATTATATATAATGAAGTCAGTAACAAAGCCTCGGGAAAGAATTGAGTTCCGAGCGACAAGTGCCCACAGGGGGTATTTGTGAAAGGGGAGAATTCATATGCTAAGTTTTAATGTTCGTGGTGAAAATATTGAGGTAACTGACGCAATTCGGAGTTATGTTGAAAAGAAAATCAGCAAACTCGAAAAATATTTCGATGATTCAGCGACCGCAACTGCACACGTTAATTTAAAAGTGTACTCCGATAAAACCGCTAAGGTGGAAGTCACCATTCCATTACCATACCTTGTATTAAGAGCAGAAGAAACATCGCCTGATATGTATGGTAGCGTCGACCTAGTTACTGATAAATTAGAAAGACAAATTCGTAAATTTAAAACAAAGATTAACCGTAAATCACGTGAACGCGGGATTAAGGGTATGGAATTAACGGTGCCAGAAGCAGAAGCATTACCAGAAGAATCAATGCAAGTCGTTCGAACAAAACGCGTTTCATTGAAACCAATGGATAGTGAAGAAGCAATCTTACAAATGAATATGCTAGGCCATGAGTTCTTCATCTTCGAAGATTCAGAAACAAACGGTACAAGCATTGTTTATAAACGTCAAGATGGTCGTTACGGTTTGATTGAAACTGATGAATAAGTGAACGTTAAGTTAGGGCTGGGACAACGATGAGTTGCGCTCAGCCCTTTTTTTGTAGCCATATAGATAATGGGGTTAAATTTTTACTGAATTGGCTGGATTGTTTACTGTGACAGGGTTTTATTTGATTGTAATAAATGGTAAAATGAATTGTTAGTAATCATATTGACTATATAAGAAATCGCTATTTAAGAACTCAAACGTATTTCTAGAGGAGAATTGACGCACATGGCAAACTTTCTAAAAACATGGGTAGAAAGCGATAAACGTGAAGTAGCGCGAATGGGCAAAATTGCCGATCAAGTTCAAAGCTATGAAGATGAATATAGTAATTTATCTGATGAAGCGTTGCAAGCTAAGACCCCAGAATTCAAAACAAGATTAGCAAATGGTGAAACATTAGACGATATTTTACCAGAAGCTTTTGCGGTTGCGCGTGAAGGTGCTAAACGTGTTTTAGGGTTATTCCCGTTCCGTGTACAAATTATTGGTGGGATTACGCTACACGAAGGTAACATCGCTGAAATGAAAACTGGTGAAGGGAAAACCTTAACGGCTACCATGCCTGTTTATTTAAATGCATTGGCTGGTAAAGGCGTTCACGTTGTTACCGTCAACGAATACCTTTCAAGTCGTGATGCAACGGAAATGGGTGAATTATATAACTGGCTCGGTCTTTCTGTTGGGTTAAACTTAAATGCTAAGACACCAGAAGAAAAACGCGACGCATACAACTCAGATATCACTTATTCAACGAATAGTGAACTTGGGTTTGATTACTTGCGCGATAACATGGTGGTTTACAAAGAAGAAATGGTTCAACGACCATTGAACTTTGCCATTGTCGATGAAGTGGATTCAATTTTAATTGATGAAGCGCGGACACCATTGATTATTTCTGGTCAAGCTGAAAAGTCAACAGCACTTTATATCCGTGCTGATCGTTTTGTTAAAACTTTAAAAGAAGAAACTGACTATAAGATTGATTGGCCAACAAAGACCATCAGTCTAACAGAATCAGGGATTGAAAAAGCTGAGGCTAACTTCGGCTTGGACAATTTATATGACACTGAAAATACAGCCTTGACGCATCATTTGGACGAATCATTACGGGCCAACTATATCATGTTAAAAGACATTGATTATGTGGTTCAAGAAGGCGAAGTCCTAATTGTTGACCAATTTACAGGTCGTGTGATGGATGGTCGTCGTTATTCAGATGGATTACATCAAGCGATTGAAGCCAAAGAAGGCGTTGAAATCCAAGATGAAACCAAAACAATGGCGAATATCACATACCAAAATTATTTTAGAATGTACAACAAGTTATCAGGGATGACTGGGACGGCGAAGACCGAAGAAGAAGAATTCCGCGAAATTTACAACATGGAAGTTATCTCAATTCCAACTAACCGCCCAATTGCCCGAATCGATAAACCAGATGTGCTTTATCCAACTTTGGAAAGTAAATTTAAGGCGGTTATTGAAGATATCAAGGAACGTTATACTAAGGGCCAACCAGTATTGGTTGGGACCGTTGCGGTTGAATCTTCAGAATTACTATCGCGATTACTAGATGAAAATAACGTGCCACACGCTGTTTTGAATGCTAAGAATCACTTTAAAGAAGCTGAAATTATCATGAATGCTGGTCAACGTGGTGCGGTCACTATCGCTACTAATATGGCTGGTCGTGGGACTGATATTAAATTAGGACCTGGTGTGACGGATTTAGGCGGTTTGGCTGTTATTGGGACTGAACGTCATGAATCACGCCGGATTGATAACCAACTTCGAGGCCGTGCTGGTCGTCAAGGGGATCCTGGTGTCACACAATTCTACATGTCATTGGAAGATGACTTGATGAAACGTTTCGGTTCAGAACGGATTAAAGCCTTCCTAGACCGGATGAAGATTTCAGATGACGATGCGGTGATCCAAAGTAAGATGATTACGCGTCAAGTTGAAGCCGCACAAAAACGGGTTGAAGGGAATAACTACGATACACGTAAACAAACCCTTCAATACGATGATGTGATGCGTGAACAACGTGAAGTCATCTATAAACAACGGATGCAGGTCATCATGGCGGAAGATAATTTGAAAGAAGTTATCATGCCAATGATTTCAAGAACCGTTAAACGGATTGTGCAATTGCATACACAAGGTGAAATGGGGAGCTGGGAATTAGAAGCAATCCACGCATTTGCCACAACTTCAATGGTCAGTGAAGAAGAATTACCAATTGAAAAATTACAAGGTAAGACTGCTGAAGAAATCGAATCATTATTGATGACCTTTGCAGAAAAGAATTACGCAACAAAACAAAAACAATTAGCAGATGCAGATCAAATGCTCGAATTCGAAAAAGTCGTTATCCTCCGTGTGGTAGATGAACGCTGGACCGATCATATCGATGCAATGGATCAATTACGCAACTCAATCGGATTACGGGGCTACGGTCAAATGAATCCATTGGTTGAATATCAAGAAGAAGGTTACCGGATGTTTGAAGAAATGATCAGCGACATCGATTACGATACAACCCGGCTCTTCATGAAGGCGGAAATCCGTCAAAATATTCGACGCTAACGCGTAGAAAATGGCTGAGGTAGTTAACTTAGCCATTTTTTAATGGGAAAAAATAGTGGAGGGACTAAAATATGGAATTAAGTGAAGCAAAACATCTTTTAGAAGCAATTGAAGCTAAAATAACGCAATTTAGGGGGTCACTTTGACTTAGATGGCCTGCAAGAAAGCATCGCGCAAAATGAAGCGCAAATGGCGGATCCCGATTTCTGGTCGGATCAAAAAGCAGCCCAACAGTTAATTGATCAAAATAACGCCATAAAGGAAAAATACGACTCTTTTATGCAACTTCAAGCGCAATCAGAAGAGCTACAAGTGACATTAGAGCTATTACAAGAAGAACCCGATGCTGAACTCCAGACGAGTTTTGAAGCTGATTTGACGGCTGTTCAAGCTCAGATGCAACAATATGAACTCGGACAATTACTATCGGGCGACTACGATAGCAATAACGCGATTGTTGAATTGCATCCTGGTGCTGGTGGTACGGAATCTCAGGATTGGGGTTCAATGCTTTTGCGGATGTACTTACGCTGGGCAGATGCACACGGCTTTACCGTTGAAACAGAAGATTACCAGGCCGGTGAAGAAGCTGGGATTAAGAGTGTGACCTTGATGATTAAAGGGCACAACGCGTATGGCATGTTACGTTCTGAAAAAGGGGTCCATCGGCTTGTACGAATTTCACCGTTTGATTCAGCTGGGCGCCGCCACACCTCGTTTTGTTCAGTCGATGTGATGCCGGAATTGGATGATTCGATTGATATCGAAGTCCGCACCGAAGACTTACGAATTGACGTCTTCCGTTCAAGCGGGGCTGGTGGGCAACATATCAATAAAACATCATCAGCCGTGCGGTTAACGCATTTACCAACTGGGATTGTTGTTTCATCACAGGCGCAACGGTCGCAATTGCAAAACCGCGAAACTGCGATGAATATGTTGAAGGCTAAATTGTATCAAAAAGAACAAGAAGAACAGGCGAAAAAAGCGGCTGCTATTAAGGGCGAACAGCTTGAAATTGGCTGGGGCTCACAGATTCGCTCATACGTATTCCATCCGTACACGATGGTTAAAGACCACCGGACCGACTACGAAACCGGAAACGGGCAAGCAGTCATGGATGGCGATTTGGATCCATTTATGTATGCCTATCTGCAATGGCAGTTGAGTCAGAAGAATCCCGACTAGCTGCAAAGAAATTGAAATATAAATGTAATCAAATTGTGATTATTTGAATAAATAGCATGCTATAATATAAAAGATTGCGGTTTTCATTGACAATAAATAATGATAACGACAAAAAAAGGAGTGTCCCCAATTGATTCGAATGACAAATGTGTCAAAAAAGTATCCAAATGGCGTGACAGCAATTAAGGATCTTTCGCTAACGATTGAACCCGGCGAATTTGCTTATATTGTTGGTCCCAGTGGTGCTGGTAAATCAACATTCATTAAGATGTTGTACCATCAATTAAAAGCAACGAGTGGTGAAATCGAAGTCGCTGGTTTTGATTTAATCGGTATGAAGGATCACGATGTCCCATACTTACGCCGTAAGATGGGTGTTGTTTTCCAAGATTTCAAGTTATTACCACGTTTAACGGTGTTTGAAAACGTGGCATACGCCATGGAAGTGATCGAGGCAGAACCTCAAGCAATCAAAGATCGTGTATTAGAAGTGCTCGAACTAGTTGGCTTGAAGGGTGAAATTCGTCGCTTTCCAAATGAACTTTCTGGTGGGGAACAACAACGGGTCGCGGTTGCACGTGCGATTGTGAACCGGCCAGATGTGTTGATTGCCGATGAACCAACGGGGAATCTAGATCCTGAAACGTCAGATGGTATTATGGATATTTTAGAAGCAATTAATGAACGTGGGACGATTGTCTTAATGGCAACCCATAACAAACAAATGGTGAACGAACGGACCCATCGTGTCTTAGCGATTGAAGACGGTCGCTTAGTTCGTGATGAAAAAGAAGGTGACTACGGCTATGAAGATTAGAACATTGAAGCGTCATCTCAACGATAGTTTTAAGAGTTTAAAACGAAATGGCTGGATGTCAATCGCAGCTGTTAGTGCAGTTACCGTAACGTTGTTATTAGTCGGGATTTTCTTTGCGATGATCTTCAACTTTAACAAGATTTCACAAGATATTGAAAATGATGTGCACGTGCGGGTTATGATTGAACGGGGCACAACAAGTAAACAAAAAGATCAGCTACAAAAGAAACTTGAAAAAATGGCGTCTGTTAAAGAAGTGACGTATTCAAGTCGTAAAAAGGAATTAAACAAGGTTGTCGGCAGTTACGGTCAATCATTTAAGATGTTTACCGGAGACGATAATCCGTTGTACGATGTTTACACAGTAAGTACGACAAAACCAAGTCAAACGATTAAAGTCGCTAAACAAGCGAAAAAATTGAAATACGTTTATGATGCCACTTATGGTGGGAACAACGCTAAGAAGTTGTTCAAGGTAATGAGTAGCGTCCGTAAATGGGGCGTTGGTTTTACTTTATTATTGCTCTTTGTGGCAGTGTTCTTGATTTCCAATACAATTCGGATTACGATTTTATCGCGGCGCGACGAAATCGGAATTATGCGTTTAGTTGGGGCAACTAACTCGTATATTCGCTGGCCATTCCTTTTTGAAGGGGCTTGGGTTGGATTACTTGGGGTAATTATTCCCATTATTGTAATCGACTTAGGTTATGGTTGGGTTTACCGTCATATGGCACTCAGCATGGCTTCAGCCGGTTATTCAATGTTGAAACCAGGAATTTTCTTATTCCAACTTGATTTAACAATGGCTGTGATTGGGATTGTGATTGGAGCATTAGGTTCTGTCATCTCAATGCGTCGTTTCCTTAAAATTTAAACTAAATTAGTGAAAGAGTGGCGAACATTAAATTGTTCGTCACTCTTTTTTTTTGAACCCTAGGCAGTTAAGGGGGCAAAATGCTATACTGATTGGGATAACTGCGAAATTCGGCAGCTGGAAATCGAGCGTGTGTCGTTGGAAACACGCACGGTATTTAAATATAGACGCTGGGGGTTTGTTGAATTGACGATGATCATTGATATTTTGCGACCATTACTAACGGCACCACTTTTATGGTTAGCGATTGTGTATGCTGGCTGGTTAGCGCATAGACGAATTAGCTTGGAACGGAAGACCTTTAGAATTGCGATTAATCCACGATGGATAGAAGTGGGCCATTTTGTGGGCCATGGGCTACTCGCAGGGCTAGCCTTAAGTTGCTGTACCTTAGTGTTAGGGGCGATGGTTAATATGCAATGGTGGCTGGTCTATCAACTAATCGCTATTTTGAGTTTGCTAGTGGCTGCTAGATGGCAAAACGTATCGGCAACCTTTTTAATCAGTGCTTTGGTCTACGCTGGTGCAACATTCATATGGCCCCAATATCAGATGGAAGGTCAAGCAAGTCTTTTGGCTGAATTATTGGTGATTATTGGGTTAGTGACCGTCATCAATAGTGTTTTACAACGTTGGGATGCCGAGGCAACTGTGACACCGCGTGTGATGACTAGCAAGCGAGGGCGGTTGACGGCCTTCTTTATGAGTCGACAAATTTATATTGCGCCGGTCTTTTTCTTAGTGCCAGGGGCAATTGATATGCCAAGTTTGGGTTTTTGGCCGGTCTTAAATATCGGGCATCAATCATATAGCTTGGTAATCTTGCCATTGTTATTGGGATTTAGTTTGAAAGCAGTCAAAGGCTTAATGAAATCAGTTGTTACTAAAAATGCCAATAGCTATTTGATCTTTGGCTTGTTGTTAGTTGGGTTTGGGTTAATTGCCGTTGCATTTCCGAACTGGATTATTGGCATGTTAACAGTTGCGCTAGTACTAAGCTGTGCATTACAATGGCGGTTGAGTAGACGCAGTGCCCATGAACGGCAGTTGCACTTTACGAAACCCTACGATGGCGTCTTTATCTTAGGGATTTTACGCGAAACGCCGGCTGCTAAAATGGGGTTGGTCGTTGGCGATACAATTGTTGAATGTAATGGCGAGGCTGTCTCAAATAACGATAATTTTTATCGGGCGATTCAAAGTCAGCCAACGTATTGCCATTTAAAGGTTCAAGATTTAAACGGTGAGTTCCGGATGGCTGAAGGCGCAATTTTTGCTGATGCACCACATGAGTTAGGCGTTGTATTATTCCCAGAGAATTAAGTAAATAAAGGGTGGCATGAATGAAGACAATTTTAGTGGTAGACGATGAACCAGCAATCTTGACATTATTACGCTATAACCTGGAACAAGAACATTTTAAAGTGATGACGGCAACTGACGGTGCACAAGCGCTGACGATGGCTTTACAGCAGTCGTTTGATTTTATTATTTTAGATTTAATGTTGCCTAAGCTAGACGGAATTACCGTTACCAAGAAGATTCGGGAGGCAAAGTTAAAAACGCCGATTATGATTCTAACGGCTAAGGATAGCGAAACCGATAAAATTGTCGGCCTCGAAGTGGGGGCAGACGACTATGTCACTAAACCATTTAGTCCACGCGAAATTATCGCGCGGATTCGGGCAATTGAACGGCGGACGGCACAGCCTGTAGCAGTCGTTGAAACGCACCCTAGTGATATTTTACAAGTAGGGGACTTAATGGTCGATGAAGGCGAAGTTGTGGCTAAAAAGGGCACTCAGAAGCTCCATTTAACGCCTAAGGAGTTCGAACTCCTTGTTTACTTTATGCATCGGATTAACAAGGTTCAAAGCCGTGAGAAACTCTTAAATGCGGTGTGGGGCTTTGATTATCCAGCCGAAACGCGAATGGTTGATATTCAAGTCAGTCATTTACGGGAAAAAATCGAAACAGATCCGCGTCATCCAGTTTACTTAAAAACGGTGCGTGGTTTCGGTTATCAATTGGAGGACCCCAACCATGACCAAACATGATCAATTTAGATTTTATCAGCTAGCCACTATTTTAGTGGCTGTTTACATAGGTTTTATTGTGCTTGTCAATTTGGTGATTGCCCAACAACAAGACGCGATGTTAAAGGAACGGGGCGCCGACTATGCGCTAATCATCAAACAACCACAGTTTGATCGGCAAAAGTGGTTACGCCAAAACAGCTTACAAGTTTTGACGCCAAAATCGCCGAATAAAACAAAGTTGCAAAAAGCAGTGACGGATATTGTCAATCGGAATCATTCTGCCGCCAATTTTAGTACGCGGCAAACAGTTAATAAGCAACCGTATTTGTTTTACGCACACCAAGCAGATCGGCCCAACTTTGTCTTAGTAGTGCCTCAGCAACAGTTCTGGCATACGTGGCCGAAGATTGCTTTATCGGTCACGATTGTCTATTTAATCGGTAGCTGGATTTTTCTATACCGTTTCTGGCGGCAACGCCGTCATTTCTTTGACCACTTGAAAATTTTAGTCGCTAATATTCATCATATTCGGCATGAAGAAGTGCCCGAACCGATTATTTTTCAAAAAGATGCGTCATTATATATCCTCGCGCAAGAAATTAATAAATTAAATGGTGATATGCGGCATATGCGGCAGAAGATTGCCATGCAACAGGGCAGTTTTGACCGCCTAATTGACCATTTACCGGTCGGCGTCATGGTGATTAACGAAAATCGTGAAGTCGTTTTGCACAATGAAGCAATGGATCGGTTATTGGAGACGACGATTGTTACTGAGAAACACCCCTATATTGATGATATCAAGACGTATGAATTAACACGGATGATTGAGCACACTTTTAGGTACCGAAAGAGTCATCACCAAGAAATTCAGTTGATTCAAAATCAAGAACGGTTTGTGGATGCGAATGTTGTCCAACTCAATACGGTTAAATCGAAATTCCAAGCATTAGTCATTTTATATGATTTAACCGATGTCCGGCGCGTTGAGCAGATGCAGTTGGATTTTGTCAGCAATGTGAGTCATGAATTGAAGACGCCGGTGACGGCTATTACAGGCTTTGCTGAGACGTTGTTAGCTGGTGCGGCGGAAGATCCTGCCACGCAAAAGCAATTCTTACAAATCATCTATGACGAAAGTACGCGATTAACTGCGCTGATTCAAGATATTTTGGCGCTTTCGCATCTAGATCGTAAGGACCAATCGCAAGAGCAACTTGTGAATGTACGTGAATTGGTGCAGGCTAATCTCGAACTGATGCAACAAAAGGCACAACAAAAGCAGTTACACGTCTCCGTTGATATTCCAACGGATTTAGCGATTAGAATTCAGAAAATGAAGTTTAATCAAATCTTGAAAAACCTAATCGCTAACGCCATCACGTATAATAAACAAAACGGCTCGTTGGTGATTGCCGTGCAACTTGAAAAAGATCAAATTGTTATCCGCGTTGTCGATACCGGTTTGGGCATTCCAAGTGACCTACAAGAAAGAATTTTTGAACGATTCTATCGGGTTGATCAAGCGCGCGCGACCCATAAGAGCGGGACCGGCCTTGGACTAGCAATTGCTAGCGAGATTACCGCCAGTTTAGAGGGGCAGTTGACCGTAGAGAGTCAATTAGGTGTCGGTAGTGAATTCATTTTGAAGCTACCAAACGCTTGATTTACACAAAATTTACATTTGATAGGCTTAGTTTTTACAAACCTTTTTTATAATGGAACTTACGAGGTTTAAATGGAATTCGTGGAGGATTAACATGCGCAAACGTAATGTTATTGGCTTATTAGTCACATTCAGTTTATTACTATTGGCTGGTTGCCAGTCTAAACAAAATGGTCAGTCCGTAACGGCGGTCGGCTCATCAGCCCTTCAGCCGCTGATTGAAGCGTTAGCTGAACAATACAGTACTGATCACAGCGGTCAGTTCATTAACGTCCAGGGGGGCGGTTCTGGGACTGGCTTGAGTCAGATTCAATCTGGCGCTGTACAGATGGGGAATTCTGATTTATTTGCTGAAGAAAAGGCTGGCATTAAAGCGGACAAGCTGGTCGATCATCGCGTGGCTGTTGTCGGCATTACCCCAGTCATTAATAAGCAATTAGGGATTAAAAACTTAACATTGACGCAACTCGCGAAGATTTTTAGTGGCGAAATTGATAACTGGCAAGACGTTGGTGGACCAGATCAGCCGGTTGTTTTAGTAAACCGAGCCCAAGGTAGTGGGACGCGGACGACGTTTGAACAATGGGTGATGAAGTCGCGCAAGACTAAACCCGCTCAAGAACAAGATTCAACGGGGATGGTGCGATCAATTGTAGCGAACACGCCAGGGGCCATCAGTTATCTTGCTTTTTCATACGTAGATGATTCGATTGCAATGGTTAAATTAAACGGCATTGCACCAACCGATGAAAACGTGATGACTAATGCATGGCCAATCTGGTCATATGAACATGTTTACACCAAGGGGCAACCAACTGGGTTAACAAAACGTTTCTTGGCGTATGTCTTATCAGATGAGGTTCAACATAAACAAGTCGGCAAGATGGGCTATATTCCAGTTGCTAAGATGACGGTTGAACGGTCGGTTGATGGCACAATTACAAAGGTTAAGTAGGGGGCCAATTATGGATCCAATTAAAGCAAGTTTACTTAAGAAATCACGCGCAGCCAAAAGTGAAACACGGGGCAAATTAATCAGTTTATTCTGTATTAGTTTAATCGTGTTCATCGTGCTCGCCATTTTCTACTTCGTCGCTTCAAAAGGGTTAGCGACCTTCTTTAAAGATAAAATCAATCTAGGCCGCTTTTTAACGCAGTCTAATTGGAATCCAAGTTTGAAAGATAGTCATGGTCGACCAGAAGTGGGCGCCTTACCAATGATTATGGGGTCATTTGGAGTGACTTTCTTAGCGGCTTTATTAGCAACACCGTTTGCAATTGGCGCTGGGATTTTTATGACTGAAATCTCACCTAAGCGGGGTGAAAAATTATTGCAACCAGTGATGGAATTGCTTGTTGGGATTCCATCAGTTGTTTACGGGTTTATCGGATTATCCGTGATTGTACCAGCTGTCCGTCATTTGTTTGGTGGCAGTGGCTTTGGGATTCTTGCCGGGACTTGTGTTTTGTTCGTCATGATTCTACCAACTGTGACATCGATGACAGTCGATGCACTCAAGAGTGTGCCACGGCATTATCGCGAAGCCTCACTCGCTTTAGGTGCAACGCGTTGGCAAACAACATGGAAAGTCGTTTTAAAAGCAGCCACACCAGGGATTTTAACCGGGGTTGTTTTCGGGATGGCCCGGGCGTTTGGTGAAGCATTGGCCGTCCAAATGGTCATCGGGAACGCTGCGTTATTACCACATAACTTAATTACCCCAGCCTCAACGTTAACGAGTGTGTTAACGATGGGCATTGGGAATACGGTCATGGGTTCATTAGCCAATAATGCACTTTGGTCATTGGCGTTACTCTTATTATTGATGTCACTACTATTTAACTTATTAGTTCGTTTAATTGGTCGGAAGGGAGCAATGGGTCGCTAATGGATGCAAAAAAATGGGATAAAGTTGCCACCGGTGTGCTAACCCTCATCGCTGGTTTGATCGTATTATTATTAGCAAGTTTGCTCGGCTATATCTTGGTGCGCGGATTACCACACGTGACGTGGCAGTTTTTAACGAAACCTGCGCAAACCTTTACTAAAGGTGGCGGGATTGGCGTCCAACTGTTTAATTCATTCTATCTATTAATTTTGGCGATGGTGATTTCAGTACCGTTATCAATTGGTGCCGGCATCTATCTCGCAGAATATGCGCCGAAGAACTGGGTGACGAATGTTGTTCGGACCGCGATTGAAGTGTTAAGTTCCTTACCATCCGTCGTGGTCGGGTTATTCGGTTTCTTGGTCTTTGTTATCCAGTTTAAGCTAGGCTTTTCAATCTTAGCGGGTGCTTTAGCCTTGACCGTTTTCAATTTACCGTTGTTAACGCGGAATGTGGAAGATGCTTTAAAATCAATTCACTTCACACAACGTGAAGCAGGTCTTGCACTTGGTTTATCGCGTTATGAAACGGTCAAGCATGTCGTGATTCCAGAAGCGTTACCCAACATTATTACCGGGATGATTTTAGGCGCTGGCCGGGTCTTTGGTGAAGCGGCTGCCTTGATTTATACAGCTGGACAAAGTGCCCCATCACTTGATTTTACCAACTGGAACCCAATGTACATCGCGAGTCCGTTGAATCCATTGCGACCTGCGGAAACATTAGCGGTGCACATTTGGAAGATTAACTCGGAAGGGATTATGCCGGATGCGACTGCGGTTTCTGCTGGCGCATCTGCCGTCTTAATCATCGCCGTTTTACTATTTAACTGGTTAGCACGGGTCATCGGCAAGCGTGTCTACCGTAAAATGACAGCAGCATAGGAGAAAATAATGGCAGATTACGATTTAACAAAAACGCACATCAAACATTTAGATGAACCAAAACATGAAATTGCCTTATCAACTGAAGATTTAAACGTCTATTACGGCGACAAACGCGCGATGCACGATGCATCATTGCAATTTGAACGCTATCGAATTACCGCGTTAATCGGCGCTTCTGGTTCAGGAAAGTCAACCTATCTTCGGAGTTTAAACCGGATGAATGACAATATTGCTAATACACGTGTGACCGGTAAGATTATGTACCGGGGCTTGAACATCAATAGCGATGACGTTGATGTGTATAAGATGCGGGAACATATCGGCATGGTGTTCCAACGGCCTAATCCATTTGCCAAATCAATCTATGACAACATCACTTTTGCCTTGAAACAACATGGACAAAAAGACAAAAAGTATCTGGATGAAGTGGTTGAAACGTCACTAAAACAAGCTGCTTTGTGGGATCAAGTCAAAGATTCATTAGGAAAGAGCGCATTGGCACTATCTGGTGGGCAACAACAACGGTTATGTATTGCCCGGGCAATTGCGATGAAACCCGATATTTTATTATTGGACGAACCGGCTTCAGCTCTTGATCCAATTTCAACGAACACGGTTGAAGAAACATTGATTCGCTTAAAAGAAGAATTTACAATCATCATTGTGACGCATAACATGCAACAAGCAGCACGAATCAGTGATTACACGGCCTTTTTCCATTCAGGGCACGCACTTGAATTCGACGAAACACGTAAAATGTTTACCCGGCCGAAGATTAAAGCGGCCGAAGATTATGTTTCTGGTCACTTTGGCTAGGACGCAAGGAGGTTTGCCCCGTGGCAAATAAGATTATTGAATCCTCAGATGTGCATCTATTCTATGGTAAGAATGAGGCCTTAAAAGGGATTAATATGGATTTTGTTGAAAATGAAATTACGGCGCTCATCGGGCCATCTGGTTGTGGGAAATCAACCTACTTGCGCTGCTTGAATCGAATGAATGATTTAATCGACTCGGCGAAGGTGACCGGTAAATTCTTATTGAATGGCCAAGATATTTATGCGCCTGAGATGGATACCGTTAAGTTACGGAAAGAAGTTGGCATGGTGTTCCAACAACCGAACCCATTCCCATTTTCAATCTATGACAATGTTGTTTACGGCTTACGTTTATCCGGTGTTAAAGATCATCGCGTCTTAGATGAAGCCGTTGAAAGTAGTTTGAAACAAGCGGCCGTTTGGGACGACGTCAAAGATAAGTTACACGAAAGTGCTTTATCACTTTCTGGTGGTCAACAACAGCGGGTTTGTATCGCTCGGGTGTTAGCTGTGAAACCGAAAGTGATCTTAATGGATGAACCGACTTCTGCGCTAGACCCTATTTCGAGTGCTAAAATTGAAAATATGTTGCTAGAATTGCGCCAACAGTATACCATTATAATGGTGACGCATAATATGCATCAGGCTTCTCGTATTTCGGATAAGACAGCATTCTTTTTACAAGGTGAATTGATTGAATACGCACCAACGAAGAAGATTTTCTTAAACCCAACCGAAAAAGAAACGGAAGATTACATCAGTGGCCGTTTTGGCTAAGAAAGAAGGGAAACCACAATGAGACGACTTTTTGAAGATGAGTTAAATGATTTACACGTTCGCTTCTCCGAAATGGGGATGATGGTCAACGAAGCCATCTATAAATCTGTTAAAGCCTTCATTAATCACGATAAGCAACTCGCACGCGAGGTGATTGCTGACGATCATAAGATTAATGAACGGGAAACGGATTTGGAACGTAAGAGTTTTGAGTTAATCGCACTTCAACAACCGGTCTCAACTGACCTTCGCGTGATTGTCACAATCATGAAGGCTAGTTCAGATTTAGAACGGATGGGTGACCACGCCGTTTCAATCGCAAAATCAACGATTCGGGTCAAGGGTAATACCCGTGTCCCTGATATCGAAAAAGATATTGCGGATATGGCAGACAAAGTTAAACAAATGGTTGAAGAGGTATTGGACGCTTACGTCAAAGAAGATCGTAAGAAGGCCATCAAAATTGCCGATGAAGATGTTGCAATCAATGCTTATTCAGACAATATTTATGACGACTGTATCAAAGAAATGCAACGTGATTCAGAAACCGTCGTTGGGAGCATGGACTACATGTTAGTTGCAAGCTACCTCGAACGGATTGGCGATTACGTGACAAACATCTGTGAATGGATTGTCTACCTCAGAACCGGTAAGGTAGTGGAATTAAACTCCAATGCACAAGAAGATGAATTCTAAACAATTCAATTAAAAATTTTAAAAAGCGATGACAAGGTCGACTTGCTCGTCGCTTTTTTAGTGGGAGAATCATAATGCAAAAACAAATATACTTAGCTGGCGGTTGGTTTACACCTAAACAGGCCTCATTAGTGGAACGCGCACACGCGGCTTTAAAACAAAACCCAACGATTGGTTATATTCATAGTCCACAGGAGCATCAATACAAGGGTGTGACAGAAGATCATGATCCAGAAGGCATGTTCGGGGGTTACGAATGGGCCAACCAAACGTATCAAAACGACATCACAGCAATGGATTTAGCAGACATGGCAGTTGTGTTATGGGATATGCAAGACGAAGATACGGGAACGGCGTTTGAAGTCGGCTACTTGAATGCCTGTCATAAACCAATCGTCTTTGTTTGTGAAGATGATTTACAAGCCAATCCCATCAACCTAATGTTGGCTAAAGGGATTACCCAATGTCTAACCAGTGTGGATGAATTAGCAACCTTTGATTTCCAATTTGTCGCCGGCGAACCTTACACAGGACAAATCGTTTAAGCAAAAAAGCGCAGGACAAAAATAATTTTGTCCTGCGCTTTTTTTGTTCTCACTCTTGATACCTAAATAAAAATCAACCTTTGGACCTATGACAATCGACTGTAAAATCGGCATAATAGAGTCATAGTCAAGTGAAACAGTACAACGAATGATCAATGGAGGTCAAAACAATGAATGAACGTCAACGAATTTTAGACTTAGTGAACCAAGGTATTTTAACTTCAGAAGAAGCATTAGTCTTATTAGAAAATTTAGCCAAAAATGACCAAGATGTAAAATCAAATCCAACTGAAACAGCAACGGAGCAAACTGAACAACCAACCGCTGATAAAAGCGCAATTGAAGAAAAGACACACGAATTAACCGTTAACCTTTCCGGCGTTAACCGGCAGTTGCAAGATTTGAAGCAAGCAATGCACGCTGATCAAGAACAAGTCACTGTCCTTGATACGATGGAAGATTTAGATAGTTTAAGCAGTGAAAAAGCAACCGAACGGCAAACACTCAAGGCTGGCTTATTACAAAAGCAAGCTGAAGTCGACGAGTTGGAAGCCAAACGCGAAGCACTGACGGATGAACTCAACCAAATCGAAAAAGAACGCCGCCAAATGACCAAAAATCAATGGTCAGAAAAATTAGGCTTATCAGATGACTGGAAAGAAAATGCCAGTGAAACATTTGAAGAATTGAGCGATAAGTTAGGCGAAGCTAGCACACACTTTGGTAAGTTCGTGAAGAATACTGCCAAAACAGTCATGGATAATGTGGATTGGAAAGAAGTAAACTTTAAGGTGCCTGGTTTGGCAACTGAAAAGTTCAGCCATGAATTCGTTTATTCTGACGTAACACCAGAAATGATTAACGTCAAAGTGGCTAACGGTAGTGTACATTTTCAAATCTGGGATCGTCCAGAAGTCAAAGTCGCAGCGCAAGTGAAGTTATATGGTAAAATGGCAGAAGCAACACCATTGGCTGCTTTTGAAGCGCGCAGTACAATTGATGTGACTGATGCCGACTTGGTCTTCCAAGTGCCGAATAAACGGATTCAAGCGGACTTAACGTTCTACTTACCAGCCAATAACTACTTACAAACGAATGTGAAGTTATTGAACGGGGATGTTGAATTAGATGGCTTTACCGGCCGGGATATTTACTTGAAGACGACTAACGGTGAATTAACGTTAATCAGCACCAATGCTGCAATGGTGGAAGCTGAAAACGTCAACGGTGGCATTACCTTTGATCAAGGCCGTTACGATGATTTACTCGCAACAACCGTCAACGGGAACCTATTGATTCAAGCGCAAGTTTTAAATGCGAGTGTTTCAACGGTCAACGGGGATATCAAGAACACTTTGACGACAACTGATTTACAACATCTAAAAGCAAAATCTGTGAATGGCACAATCAAGACAGCTTTACCACAAACTTTGGCAATGACTGTTGATGCCCGCACGCGTTTTGGGATGATTAAAAATCGGCTTGCAAACACCCAAACCATCGAACAACGGCAAAGTACGGGGAATCAAATGTTACAACTTGGCCGTAACGACAATGAACAGGCAGCTCGTTTAACATTAAGCACGACAACTGGTAATATTTTATTGAAAGACAACGATAACTAAAAAATTAAGGAATGGTGGGTTTTAACAATGGGGAAAAGACTTTATAAATCAAGAGATAACAAAATGATTTCTGGTGTAATGGGCGGGATTGCTGAGTATTTTAATATTGATGCGACATTAGTTCGAATTCTATATGTTGTATTCTCAATGTTTTCAGCAGCGTTCCCTGGGATTGTGGTCTACATCATCTTAGTGATGGTGATTCCAGAACGGCCACGTCAGAGTAAACATGATTCTGAAAGTGAATGGAGTGAGTTTTAATGCCTTTTTTAATGATTTTATTAGTCATTATCGCCATTATGGCGGCAGTTGGCGTGTTTAGTCTCGTGATTGGCTCGCTACTGTTATTATTAAAATTTGCGCTACCACTGATTGTGATTGGGTTAATTGTCAGCTTCATCTACCGGGCAATTGCTGGCCCAAGTAGACGTCCACGGCATGCAGACTGGTGCCATGACTACCAAGACTATTCTTATCAAGAAACAGCACATCAAGGTAGCCGTCAACGCAAGGAAGCCCGTGATGTCAAAGTAGACGATGATGACTGGAGTGATTTCTAATGCGGTATTGGACACGCGTAATTGTTGATACTTTGTTATTCATTGCGATTTCTGGCTTATTGCCCAATTTATTCTATGTTGAAAACATTTGGATCGCGTTAGTCGCCAGCATTGTGTTATCGATTTTAAACATCTTTATTAAACCATTGTTGAACTTACTCTCATTTCCAATTACGTTTTTAACATTCGGTTTGTTTAGTGTCGTGATTAACGGGATTATGTTAGAATTGACCGCTGTTTTCGTCGGCGCCCACTTTAGCTTTACAAGTTTTGGAGCAGCCGTGATCGTGGCTATCATTTTATCAATTGCCAATACGATTATTACAAATCAATTTGTGAGAGAGCGTTATTAAAAAGTTAGCGGGACTGACGTCAATTAAGATTGATATTGGTCCCGTTTTTTTTGTTTAGATAAGAAAACGCCTACATTAAAGTTGAAAAATCACCCTAAAAGCAATATGATAGAGGATATAAGTGAAAATGAAGGACGGGTAACTCATGGCTGATAGTGTTTCAATTCAAAAACTAGTCACCGATTTAAAATTACAAGTTTATGCCGGTGAAGCACATTTAAAAAATAAAGCAGTGACGGTGAGTGATATTTCCCGTCCAGGACTCGAATTAACGGGCTACTTTAATTACTACCCTTACGAGCGGGTGCAATTATTTGGACGGACGGAAGTTTCATTTACGCAAAATATGACACCAGAAGAACGGTTAATGATTATGCGTCGGATGGCTTCTGAAGATACGCCCTGTTTCTTGGTCTCGCGCCAATTAGAACCGCCAATGGAAATGCTTAAAGCAGCTGAAGAAGCGGGGATTCCCGTGTTGGGGTCGAATTTATCGACAACGCGTTTGTCGAGTTTAGTAACCGATTATTTGGAAGGGAAGCTAGCTGAACGGCGCTCAATGCATGGTGTGTTAGTCGATATTTACGGTTTAGGTGTTTTAATTACTGGCGATTCAGGTGTTGGGAAGAGCGAAACGGCATTGGAATTAGTCAAACGGGGTCATCGGTTGATTGCTGATGATCGGGTCGACGTTTATCAACAAGATGAACAAACCGTGGTCGGTGAAGCACCTGCAATTTTGCGTCACTTACTTGAAATTCGGGGCATCGGGATTATTGATGTGATGAACCTCTTTGGCGCTGGTGCGGTGCGGGCTGAAACGTCAATTTCGTTAATTGTCCACTTGCAAAATTGGTCACAGGATAAGAAATACGATCGCTTAGGTTCAGATACCGAAGAACAAATGATTTTCGACGTCCCTGTACCGAAGATTACCGTGCCCGTTAAAGTCGGGCGGAACTTGGCCATCATTATTGAAGTGGCGGCAATGAACTTCCGGGCTAAATCAATGGGCTATGATGCAACGAAGACCTTCGAAGCCAATCTAGGCAAGTTAATTGAAGCCAATTCAGATGAAGAAGAATAGTTAAAAGTCAGAAAAGTTCGTTAAATATGGTAGGTCTAATGACTAGTTTGAGCTATACTGTTAGAAAGTTAGCTTGAAAAGTACGTTTTGATGAAAGCACATTTACAAAAGGAGCGAATAATTTGAATCTACTATTAGGCGCATTAAATCCGATTGCATTACGATTGGGCGCATTGGAGATCCACTGGTATGGTGTGATTATCGCAACTGGGGTCGTTTTAGCCGTTGGATTGGCATTACAGGAAGCTAAACGGCGCAATGTCAGTGAAGATGATATTTTAAATTTAATTTTATGGGCATTACCATTTGCCTTAATTGGGGCCCGACTGTATTACGTCGTTTTTGAATGGTCGTATTACCAAGCCAATCCCGGCGAAATTATTCAGATTTGGCACGGCGGGATCGCGATTTACGGTGGACTGATTGCAGCTGCCATTGTGTTCATTATCTATTGTCGGCGTCATGCACTATCGCCTTGGTTAGTGTTGGATATTGCGGCACCAACCGTGATGATCGCACAAGCAATCGGACGTTGGGGCAACTTTATGAACCAAGAAGCCTATGGGGCGCCAACAACATTGCACTTTCTCCAATCGTTACACTTACCTGATTGGGTGATCCAACAGATGTTAATTGATGGTGCGTATCGTCAGCCGACATTCTTATATGAATCAGCATGGAATGTATTAGGGTTTATTATCATCATGAGCATTCGCCATCGAACTGGTTGGTTTAAACAAGGCGAAATCTTATTTAGCTATTTAATTTGGTATTCGTTTGGCCGGTTCTTCATTGAAGGCATGCGGACTGATAGTTTATTCATCGGTCCATTGCGGGTATCGCAGATTGTCTCACTCGTCTTATTCTTTGGTGCAATTGGTCTTTGGATTTGGCGGCGTAAGCACAGTCAGTTACCGGATTATTTAACCGGCAATCAAGCAAAAGAACAGAAATAGGGATTTGTTTAAAAGGAGAATTATCAGATGACAGTAAAAATTGCAGTTTTAGGGGCCGGTTCATGGGGGACCATCTTAGCAAACTTATTAGTGGAAAATGGCCACCAAGTTGAGTTGTGGGGCAATGATCCTAAAAAAGTCGCTGAAATAAATGAACAGCATACCAATACACATTATTTACCAGATTTTAAAATTGATCCCCAGTTACACGCAACGATTGATCTTAACGTTGCACTTGACCAAGTTGACGTTGTCTTGTTTGTAATTCCAACACAAGCGATTCGTGCGGTGGCGGAACAGATTGTTCCTGTGATGATTGCGAAAAAAGTGAAACCCGTGATTGTGACGGCTTCAAAAGGGCTTGAACAAGGCACGCACAAACGGATTTCAGAAGTCTTGACAGAAGCCATTCCAGAAACCAACCGCAATGGGATTGTTGTTTTATCGGGTCCTAGTCATGCTGAAGATGTCGCACAAAAAGATATTACTACCTTAACTGCCGCATCAAGTGACTTGATTCAAGCCCAATGGATCCAAGAGATTTTCATGAATGATTATTTCCGCTTATATACCAACCCTGATGTGGTTGGTGTTGAGATGGGAGCTGCTTTGAAAAACGTCATTGCACTTGGCGCGGGCGCTTTAAACGGGCTTGGTTATGGAGATAATACGAAGGCCGCCTTGATGACGCGTGGCTTAGCTGAAATTTCCCGCTTAGGCGTTGCCATGGGGGCTAACCCATTAACCTTTATCGGATTATCCGGTGTTGGGGATTTAATCGTGACTGGGACCAGTGTTCACTCAAGAAACTGGCGTGCGGGAAATGCACTTGGTAAAGGTCAAAAATTAGCTGATGTGCTAGCCAATATGGGGATGGTCGTCGAAGGGGTCGCAACATGTAAAGCAGCCTATGAATTGGCTCAACAACGTTCTATTGATATGCCAATCACACGGGCCATCTATAATGTATTGTATGAAGATTGTGATATTAAGACTGAAATTGCGTATTTAATGCGGCGTTCAGGTAAACCTGAAATCGATTTTGATGAAGTCTAAAACTTTTTAACGAATAAAGCGGCATCATTTTGAATGGGTATCGCACCCATCATCAGAGTGTGTTATGATGATTAGCGTTGAGAAAAAGGCTAAAGGAGAACCGATTACTTTATGGGCGATTTGGTATCTGTAAGACCAACTTGTGAGTTTTATTTTGACAGAGGGATGCAGGCGTTTGAACGATTTCAGTACACGCGCGCATTAACGTGTTTACAACGGGCAAAGTCGCTGGCTAAGACCAAAGATGATTACATCTTTGTGGTGTGCCAATTAGCGATTTGTTTGGAATCGGTTGGCGACTATCATGGTGCGGCGACCGTTCTGGAAGAAATTCCAACCGCCAACTATCAGAGTCATCCTGAGTTACAATATTTTTTAGCAACAGCGTATGCCTTTTTAAATCAGACGCAGGCGAGCTACGAACTCGCGACTGCTTATTTACAAAGTGACGATTCGGATTTTGATGCCGAAGCCACTGAATTACTACAGGAATTAAAACTAACAAGTCCATCAAACTGGTAAAACAGTTTGGTAGACTTTTTTTTACATAACGGGTAAGATACGTTTTAAGAAGAACGAGTACTTTTCAAAAGTAAGGAGATAACAGACATGGCTAAAAGTTATGATGTAATTGTGATTGGCGCAGGACCTGGTGGGATGACCGCTGCTTTATACGCCTCACGTGCGAATTTATCTGTATTGATGTTGGACCGCGGAATTTACGGGGGCCAAATGAATAATACAGCAGAGGTCGAAAATTATCCCGGCTTTAAATCAATCCTTGGTCCTGAACTAGGCGAAAAGATGTATGCCAGCGCCACTCAATTTGGTGCTGAATACGGCTATGGTACGGTCAACTCGATTGAACTGCAAGGCGAGATGAAGATTGTGCACACTGACGAAGGCGATTTCGAAGCGCGTTCAATCATCATTGCAACGGGTTCAGAACACAAGAAGATTGGGATCCCCGGTGAAGATGAATTCGGCGGTCGTGGTGTCTCATACTGTGCGGTCTGTGATGGTGCCTTCTTTAAGAATAAAGAAGTCGTGGTCATTGGTGGGGGCGATTCAGCGATTGAAGAAGGCCTCTACTTGACGCAATTAGCCAGCAAGGTGACAGTCATTCATCGTCGTGATGAACTACGCGCTCAAAAGATTTTACAAGATCGTGCATTTGCTAACGACAAGATGGACTTCATCTGGAATGCACAAGTGACAACTATTGAAGGTGACGACAAGAAGGTAACCGGTGTCACTTACATTGATAAGGTAACTGGTGAAACCAAAGAAGTTGCTGCAAGTGGGGTCTTCATCTATGTAGGGATTGAACCAATGACTAGTGCCTTTGGTGATCTAGGGATTCTAACGGATGCCGGTTGGATTAAAACGGATGACCACATGGCAACCAGTGTTCCAGGTATCTACGCAATTGGTGACGTTCGTGAAAAAGATCTTCGTCAAATTACAACAGCAGTTGGCGACGGCGGCATAGCAGGCCAAGAAGTATTTAAATACTTACAAAGTATCTAGAGTGCGACGGCAGCCGGTTAGCTTCCGAGGATTAACACAGAATGGCGAAGGATTGCGGTAGCAATCGTTTGACATTCAGGGTTAACCAGAAAAGACAGTTCGAGGAAGCACGATTAGAGTGCGTTCGAAACGATTTTATTTTTGAGGATTAACCTAAAAATGTGGCTTATGACGCACATTTCCAGCGGTCGACTAAATTTTAGTCGGCCGTTTTTTTATTTTGGGAAAAATTTTAATTTTTAGAAGGACAAGCATTATTAAATAATCGACCCAGTCAATTAGATTGATGCGCATTACCGTACAACCGATGCTTTAGGAAAGCGGTTGATTATGGTATACTTAGAACTAGCTTTTAGACTAAAATGCGGGGGTTACACAATGAGCTGGCAAGATAATTATGCAATTTGGAATAATCAAACAGAAATGGATTTACCTTTAAAAAAAGCACTTAACGAAATGGCAAACGACCATGATGCATTAGAAAAAGCATTTAGCGTTCCAATGGAATTTGGGACAGCTGGGATGCGCGGTATTTTAGGCCCTGGGATCAACTGCATGAACATTTATACGGTGCGTCAAGCCACAGAAGGCCTCGCTCAATTCATGAAAACATTACCAGAAGCGACTAAAAAACGCGGTGTGGCTATCAGTTTTGATTCACGTTATCAATCTGAAACATTTGCGCACGAAGCAGCGCGGGTCTTAGGTCAACATCAAATCCCAACGTTTGTTTTTGATGCCTTACGCCCAACACCTGAATTATCATTTACCGTACGGCACTTACATACCTATGCCGGTATCATGATTACAGCAAGTCATAATCCTAAACAATACAATGGTTACAAGATTTATGGCAAAGACGGCGCGCAAATGCCACCTAAGGAATCCGATTTAATCACAAGTTATATTCGCAAAGTAACCGATTTATTTGCGATTGAAGTGGCTGATGAAAGCACATTGCGCGAAGCCGGCTTAATGACTTTAATTGGCGAAAATGTGGATCAAGCTTACTTAGCTGAAGTTAAGCAAGTCACGATTAATCAAGAATTGGTCGACACAGTCGGCAAGACCATGTCATTGATTTACACCCCACTTCATGGGACCGGGAAAGTACTTGGTGAACGCGCATTGCGTCAAGCAGGCTTTGAACAATTTACAATGGTCGCTGAACAAGCAGTTGCTGATCCAGAATTTGCAACGACACCATTCCCTAATCCAGAATTCCCACAAACATTCGATATGGCGATTGAGCTCGGGAAAGCACAACAAGCTGACTTGTTGATTGCGACTGATCCAGATGCTGACCGTTTGGGCGCCGCTGTGCGTCAACCAGACGGGAGTTACCAATTGATGACTGGGAACCAAATCGCTTCTGTTTTATTACGTTATATTTTACAAGCTAGTAAAGATGCTGGCACATTACCAGCCAATGCAGCGGCTGTTAAGTCAATCGTGTCAACAGAATTGGCAACGAAGATTGCAGCGAGCTACAATGTGAAGATGATTGATGTCTTAACCGGCTTCAAATTTATCGCTGAACAAATTCAACACTTTGAAGACACAGACGAAAACACCTTCATGTTTGGTTTCGAAGAAAGCTATGGCTACTTAGTGAAACCATTCGTTCGCGATAAAGATGCGATTCAAACATTGGTCTTATTAGCGGAAGTTGCAGCTTATTACAAGTCAAACGGTAAGACTTTGTATGATGGCATTCAAGAATTATATGCGGAATACGGCTACTTCGCTGAACAAACGACTGCAGTTGATTTCGAAGGGGTCAATGGCCCACAACAAATGGCTGACTTGATGGTTAAATGTCGTGAAGAAAGCCCAGTTGAATTTGCCGGCATCAAAGTCGCTTCAGCAGAAGACTTCCAAACACAAACAGAAACTTTTGCGGACGGTCATACTGAACCCATCAATTTACCAACATCTAATGTTCTGAAATATCACTTAGAAGATGGCACTTGGATTGCGATTCGCCCAAGTGGGACTGAACCAAAAGTGAAATTCTATGTGGGGACATCCGCTGATGATGCCGCAACAGCTGATTTGAAGTTAGCAAACTTCGAAAAAGCAATTCATGAACTTGTAAAATAGATAGGGCTTCTGTTTTACATTTCAGGATAACTTACCTATAATAAAGAACAGTAAATAGACGGACTACTGCGTTAGTCGGTCTATTTTTGTAAGAAAAGGGAGGTAGTTTGGTATGGGTATGCATCAATATTTGCAAGGTTTGAATAATTTGGAGACACTAAATCGCGCACCAGGATTGTTTAAATATCAAGAACATTCCGTTGCAGCGCACTCCTTTAAAGTAGCAGAAATTGCGCAATTATTAGGCGATATTGAAGAAGAAAATGGGCAAACGATTAATTGGCAAGTGCTGTACGAACGCGCACTGAACCACGATTATACGGAACGGTTTATCGGCGATATTAAGACGCCGGTCAAATACGCAACGCATGAATTGCGGACGATGTTGGCCAATGTCGAAAGTTCATTAACCGCTAACTTCATTAAAAATGAAATTCCAGATTTCTTACAAGAACGGTATCAACGTCGTTTGAGTGAAGGAAAAGATGAAACTTTGGAAGGGCAATTATTAGCCGTTGCCGATAAGATTGATTTACTCTACGAGTCTTTTGGTGAAATTGAAAAAGGTAATCCTGAGAATGCTTTTCTAGAAATTTTTGCGGAAAGTTTAAAAACGATTATGCAATACCAAAATCTCGCATGCGCCCGTTATTTCATCCAAGAAATCTTGCCAGATTTACTGAGTGAAGACTTCGCAGATCGAGGGAAGCTAACCCAATTAGTGAGACAGACGCTAGCGGAATAGAGTGCTGTTGTCAGTCGCTCAGATTCAGAGCATTTGCCTAACTTGGCGAATTGACGCTATAAGCGGCGATTTGACAAGTGTAGCAAAGCGCAGGAATCTACTGACAACAGCACGTTTCCACACTTTAGTTGAAACGTGCTTTCATTAAGCATCCTTTTCCGGTTAGCTACACCAGCCGCATCATCGACTGCGTCGCTAATCCGTCTGGTTAGGCTAATCCTCAAAGGATAACCGCTTAATGACGCACTCTTTAATCAGCACTCTGGCGAAAGTATGTTCGGTGTGGTAGAATAGTGGATGACTTAAAGGACAAGGAATATTATTCTTTATAAAATCGGTAAGTAGACGTTATGGTGGAGGGCAACTTCTACCCGGCGTCTTCTTTTATCGCTAGCAAATGGTAATGGAGGCTTTTGATGATTGAACGACAGAATGATAACCAATTTGATTTAGTGGCGCCCTATGAACCAGCTGGGGACCAACCAGCGGCAATTGAAACGTTAACTAAGAACTTCGAGGCGGGTGCAAAAGCACAAGTCTTGATGGGGGCGACTGGGACCGGGAAGACCTTTACGATGTCGAACGTCATCAAGAATTTAAACAAACCAACATTGATCATTTCGCATAATAAGACTTTGGCAGGCCAGCTCTATGCCGAGTTTAAGCAATTTTTCCCGAATAACGCGGTAGAATATTTTGTCAGTTACTACGATTATTACCAACCAGAAGCTTATGTGCCTTCAAGTGATACCTACATCGAAAAAGATTCGAGTATTAACGACGAAATCGACAAACTACGGCATTCAGCAACCAGTGCGCTGTTGGAACGCAACGATGTGATTGTGGTTGCGTCGGTTTCATGTATTTTCGGCTTAGGTGATCCGAATGAATATCAAGATCACGTCCTTTCGTTACGGCCAGGGATGGAGATTGAGCGCAATGACTTATTGCGTCAATTGGTGGATATTCAATTTGAACGGAACGACATTGATTTCCAACGGGGCCGTTTCCGCGTCCGTGGTGACGTGGTCGAGATTTTCCCGGCTTCACGTGATGATCATGCGTTGCGGGTTGAATTCTTCGGCGATGAGATTGATCGAATCGTTGAAGTTGACGCGCTAACCGGTGAAGTCATTGGTGAACGCGAACATGTTGCGATTTTCCCAGCAACGCATTTCATGACTAGTGAAGAAAAGATGGAAAAAGCCATTAAGAGTATCAAGGCTGAATTAGAAGGCCGACTAACGGAATTGAAGGCGGACGGCAAGTTGTTGGAAGCCCAACGTTTGGAACAACGAACGAATTACGATCTTGAGATGATGCAAGAAATGGGCTATTGCTCGGGGATCGAAAACTATTCACGGCACATGGAGGATCGTGCGGCGGGGGAACCACCTTATACGTTGCTCGATTTCTTCCCGAAAGATTCAATCATGATGATTGATGAATCCCATGTAACGATGCCGCAAATTCGCGGGATGTATAACGGGGATCGTGCCCGGAAGCAAATGTTAATCGATTATGGGTTCCGATTACCAAGTGCGCTTGATAATCGGCCTTTGACGCTACCTGAATTCGAAGAACACGTCAATGAAATCATGTACGTTTCTGCGACTCCAGGCCCTTATGAAGCTGAACAAACCGATATTCAGGTCGATCAGATTATTCGACCAACTGGCTTGTTAGATCCGAATATTGAGGTCCGGCCGATTATGGGCCAGATTGATGATTTGGTCGGCGAAATTAATGATCGGATTGAAAAGAACGAACGCGTCTTTATTACAACGTTAACCAAGAAGATGTCGGAAGATTTAACTGACTATCTCAAAGAACTGGGGATTAAAGTCCGTTACTTGCATAGTGATATCAAGACTTTGGAACGAACGGAAATTATCCGTGATTTACGGCTTGGTAAGTTTGACGTCTTAATTGGGATTAACTTGTTGCGGGAAGGGATTGACGTCCCTGAAGTCTCGTTAGTGGCAATTTTGGATGCCGATAAAGAAGGTTTCTTGCGGAGCGAGCGCTCATTGATTCAAACAATCGGCCGTGCTTCTCGGAATCAAAACGGGCAAGTCCTTTTGTATGCCGATAAGATTACCGATTCGATGCGCAATGCAATGGATGAAACCAAGCGGCGGCGTTCGATTCAAGAAGCCTACAACGAAGCACATCACATGACGCCGAAGACGATTATCAAACCAGTTCGGGATGCGATTTCGGTTGTTCAATCAGTCGAACACCCTGAAGAAGTCAAGATGACCAACGAGATTGATTTCGATAGTATGTCGAAAGCTGAAAAACTAGAAATGGTAGAACGGTTATCTGAACAAATGCGGAATGCGGCCAAGAAACTGGACTTCGAACAGGCAGCTACGTTACGGGATACCATCTTAGAGATTAAGAGTGAAATTGATTAAAAGAGGTAAAGCATGGCAAATGATAAGATCGTCATTCATGGCGCAAGAGCGCATAATTTAAAAGATATTGATGTTACAATTCCACGGGATAAACTGGTGGTTGTGACGGGATTGTCGGGCTCTGGGAAGAGTTCGTTAGCGTTTGATACATTATATGCCGAAGGACAACGGCGCTACGTCGAGAGTTTATCGGCTTATGCGCGCCAATTCTTAGGCCAGATGGATAAACCGGATGTTGATTCAATTGATGGGCTCAGTCCTGCGATTTCGATCGACCAAAAAACAACGTCTAAAAATCCGCGTTCGACAGTCGGGACAGTCACGGAAATTAATGATTATCTCCGGCTTTTATGGGCGCGGGTCGGTCATCCAATCTGTCCGAACGATGGGACTGAAATTAGTAGTCAATCCGTTGAACAGATGGTTGATCGTGTCTTAGCGTTACCTGAGAAGACGAAACTCCAGGTGATGTCACCGATTATTCGTGGCAAAAAAGGGCAACATAAAAAAGTATTTGAAAAAATCCAACGAGAAGGCTATGTCCGTGTTCAAGTCGATAGTGAAGTCATGGACGTTAGTGCCGATATCGAATTGGATAAGAATAAAAAACACGACATTAATATCGTGGTGGATCGAATCGTCGTCAAAGACGGTGTCCGGTCCCGTTTATTTGACTCGTTCGAAGCGGCTCTGCGCTTATCAGAAGGGTATGCGACTGCCGATATCATCGGTGGCGAACAACTACTTTTCTCAGAACACTATGCCTGCCCAATCTGTGGCTTTACGGTGGGCGCGTTAGAACCCCGCTTGTTCTCGTTCAACGCACCGTTTGGGGCCTGCACAGACTGTGATGGTTTAGGGGTTAAGCTAGAAGTCGATATGGATTTAGTGATTCCTGATACCAGCAAGACATTGCGCGAAGGAGCCATTGCGCCTTGGAATCCAATTAGCTCTCAATATTATCCACAGATGCTCGAACAAGCTTGCAAGTCATTTAAAATTGACATGGATCGACCATTTAGCAAATTAACACCACGCCAAAAAGACATTATCTTAAATGGTTCTCAGGGTAAGAACTTCCACTTCCATTATGAAAATGATTTCGGTGGTGTGCGTGATGTGGACGTGCCGTTTGAAGGTGTATTAGCCAATATTGACCGCCGTTATCGTGAAACCAATAGTGATTTCACACGGACGCAAATGCGGACGTATATGACTGAATTAACGTGTCAAACCTGTCATGGTGCTCGTTTAAATCGACAAGCTTTGGCTGTTAAAGTGGGCGGCCAAGATATCGCTGCCGTTTCAGACAACGCCATCAAAGAAGCTTTACCATTCTTCGATCAACTTGAACTTTCTGAAAAAGACAGTGTGGTTGCCAAACCAATCTTGAAAGAAGTGCATGATCGGTTAACTTTCTTGATTAACGTCGGTCTGGATTATTTAACGCTCAGTCGGTCAGCCGGGACCCTTTCTGGTGGGGAAGCCCAACGGATTCGTTTAGCCACGCAAATTGGTTCGAACTTATCTGGCGTGCTCTACATCCTCGATGAACCGTCAATTGGTTTGCATCAACGTGATAATGACCGTTTGATCGGGTCACTGAAGAAGATGCGCGACTTAGGCAATACATTAATTGTTGTTGAACATGATGAAGATACAATGCGCGCGGCTGATTACCTGATCGATATCGGGCCCGGCGCTGGTGAACTCGGTGGTGAAGTGATGGCCGCTGGGACCCCAACTGAAGTCGAACATAATCCGAAATCATTGACGGGCCGTTATTTAGCCGGTTCCGAATATATTCCAGTACCGCTAGAACGGCGTCAAGGCAATGGCAAGAAGATTCGCGTGACCGGTGCGGCTGAAAATAACTTGAAGAATCTGACGGTTGATTTCCCATTAGGTGAATTTGTCGCGGTTACTGGTGTTTCAGGTTCAGGCAAGTCAACCTTAGTCAATACGATTTTGAAAAAAGCTTTGGCACAAAAGATGAACCGTAACTCAGCAAAACCAGGTCAATATAAAACAATTACAGGTTATCAGAATCTTGAAAAACTGATTAATATTGATCAAAGTCCAATTGGTCGGACACCGCGGAGTAATCCAGCAACGTACACCGGCGTCTTTGACAATATTCGTGATTTGTTTGCGCAAACCAATGAAGCCAAACTACGCGGTTATAAAAAAGGCCGTTTTAGTTTTAACGTTAAAGGTGGCCGCTGTGAAGCCTGCAAGGGTGACGGCATTATCAAGATTGAAATGAATTTCTTACCAGACGTGTATGTGCCGTGTGAAGTCTGTCATGGCAGTCGCTATAATTCAGAAACCTTGGAAGTCGTCTATAAGGGCAAGAACATTGCCGAAATCTTAGACATGACGGTCGGTGAAGCCACAGTCTTCTTCGCAAACATTCCCAAGATTGCCCGCAAGTTACAAACGATTGTGGATGTCGGCTTAGGCTACGTCACATTGGGCCAGTCTGCCACAACCTTATCGGGTGGAGAAGCCCAACGGATGAAGTTGGCCTCTGAATTACAGAAACAATCAACGGGTAAGAATTTATACATCCTCGATGAACCAACGACTGGCTTGCATACCGACGATATCAAGCGCTTGTTGGGCGTTTTGGAACGGTTAGTTGAAGAAGGTAACACGATCTTAGTGATTGAACATAACTTAGATGTTATTAAGACTGCCGATCACATCATTGACTTAGGACCAGAAGGCGGCGATAAAGGCGGGACAATTGTCGCGACCGGTACGCCAGAAGAAATTGCCAACGTCAGTGAAAGCTATACAGGCCAATATTTAAAACCTGTTTTAGAACGCGATACAGCACGCACAATTGCCGCTCAGGATTAACCAGAAGATGGTTGATAGAATGTGTTTAAAAAGCGGGCGGTTAAGACAGAATGATTGCTGTCTTAACCGCCCACTTTTTGTTTTGTCAAATTTAGTTGTAGATTGTCCGTAAAAAAAGTATCATAAAGGTATTAACAACGAGAGGTGATTGGGAATGTTTAGAAAAAATGAATGGCACTTTGATTGGTCAGAATTTATGACGGGGATTATTTTCTTAATCGTTGCATATTGCTTGTTTAATCAACCAGGTAAGACATTATCTGGTTTGGTAATCGTGATTGCGATTGCGGCGATTATTCGGGGAATTGCCAAAATCAGTGCATATAGTCGGTTACGTCAAGAGACAGGGATGCGCGCAACGTTAATGTTGGTCGATGCCATTGTCGATGTCATTTTGGGAATTTTGTTTATCTTGAATATTCCAGCTGGAGTGGCTGCTTTAGGTTATATCTTTGCATTCTGGTTCTTGTTCGATTCAATTGTGGCATTATTGAATGTCGGCCATCTCAAGCAATTTAACACAGGCCTATACATCGTTTCGATGATTCTGAATATCTTAGGCGTAATCGTTGGGATCTTATTGTTAATGGATCCAGTGGTGACTGCCGTAACGATGGTGACCCTAGTTGGTTTTTACTTTGCTTTCTTTGGGATTAATGCCATCATCATCGCATTTGCAAGACGTTTATAGTCTCTAAATTTAATGATTGCGGAACAATTTGATTGTTCTGCAATTTTTTTTATGGAAAAAATAAGCTCTTTCAAATGCCTAGACATTAGGAATGAACTCGGTTTAATAGCATTAAATAACACGTGTCGAGAGTTTCGACAGCTTTCAATGACACACCAGGAATGTTACAATGATAAAAGCGAAAACTTAAGGGGTGGTCTGATGACAGATACATTGAACTTAGTAGTGATTACAGGGATGAGTGGTGCCGGGAAAACCGTTGCCATGCAAAGTTTTGAAGATCTAGGTTATTTTTGTGTCGACAATATGCCACCGACATTGCTACCTAAGTTTTGGGAATTGGTTAAGGAGTCCGGCAAAGTGACTAAGATTGCATTAGTGATTGATTTGCGCTCACGTGCTTTTTACGATGAGATCATTGAAATGCTTGCTAACCTTGATAATACCCAATTCGTGACGACTAAGATTCTCTTCTTGGATGCATCAGATGAGGAATTGGTTTCGCGATACAAGGAAACACGCCGTTCCCACCCACTAGCGATGGAGGGGCGTTTAATGGACGGTATTCAAAAAGAACGGCGCCTGTTAACTGAAATTCGCAATCGAGCACAGATGGTGGTGGATACTTCAACCATGTCACCACGACAATTAAGAGAAAAGATTTTTCATGTCTTCAAGACGTCAGATAATCCGTCATTCCATATTGAAGTGATGTCATTTGGGTTTAAATACGGTTTACCAATTGATGCGGATATCGTCATGGATGTCCGTTTCTTACCGAACCCATACTATGTGCCAGCATTTAAGGAATTAAACGGTTTAGACCAACCGGTTAGAGACTATGTAATGGCGCAGCCAGCGACTGAAAAGTTCTACGAACAATTTAGTGGGCTGTTAAAAGACATCATGCCAGGTTATCTCAAGGAAGGCAAAACAAGTGTGACAATTGCGATTGGCTGTACCGGCGGGCAACACCGTTCAGTAGCGCTTGCCCAACGATTGGCTGATGATTTATCGTTCGATTATCCGGTTGACGTGACCCACCGGGATATGAAGAAACGCAAGGAAACGGTTAACCGGTCATGACAGCTACTAATCGGATTATCCGGGTCATTAAAGGGCGACGACCAAAAGTCGTTGTGATTGGTGGCGGCACTGGACTACCCGTTATCTTAAAGAGTCTCCGTGAACAGAATGCGGATGCTACGGCAATTGTCACGGTTGCCGATGATGGCGGTTCATCCGGCGTTATTCGCGATTACATTAACGTGGTACCACCTGGTGATATTCGGAATGTATTAGTCGCCTTGTCAGATTTACCACAGTTAACGCTCGATATTTTTCAATACCGCTTTAAATCACACGATGCCTTTTTCTCAGGGCATGCGATTGGTAATTTAATTATTGCGGCGTTATCTGAAATGGAATCAGGTATTTTTGATGCTGTTCAACGGTTATCAGAAATGATGGCGGTTGACGGTCATATTTATCCTGCGGCCAATGTTGCGCTGTCGTTGAATGCTGAATTTAAAGACGGCACCCAGTTAACAGGGGAATCTGAGATTACTGCAGCACGCAAGCAGATTAAGCGTGTTTGGGTCTCAAAAACGGATCAAGATGATACTGCAGCACCCGAAGCCGTTCAACAAGTGGTTGATGCGATTTTGGCTGCCGATGTGGTTGTCTTAGGACCCGGCAGTTTGTTTACCAGTATTTTACCGAATCTAATGATTAAAAACTTAGGTGCGGCAGTCAAGCAAACTAAGGCGGAAGTGATTTACATTTGTAATATCATGACGCAAAAAGGGGAAACGGAACACTTTACCGATGCCGATCACGTCCGCGTGTTGAATGATCATCTTGGTCAGAACTTCGTGGACACGGTTTTGGTTAATACCGCACAAGTCCCTGAAAACTATTTGGATCATCAAAAGTACGACGAAATTCTCTGGCCGGTTGAACATGACTTTGATGGCTTACGAGGATTGGGTTGTCGAGTGATTTCCGATAACTTTTTGAAGTTGAAAGATCATGGTGTGTTCCATAATGGACAAAAAGTAGCGAGTGAAATTATGAATCTTGCTTTCCAGGTCAATACAGCTAAGCGAGGTGAATAATCGTGGCCTCATATGCAAGTGAAGTGAAGAAAGAACTGACGCAACTTGAAGTGCATCCTGAACATGCACGAGCGGAATTAGCCGCTTTAATTCGGATGAATGGGTCACTGAGCTTGATGAATCACCAATTTGTTTTAAACGTTCAAACTGAGAATCCGGCGATTGCTCGCCGGATTTATAGTTTATTGAAACAAAATTATCAAGTTGAATCCGAATTACTAGTACGTCGCAAAATGAAGTTAAAAAAGAATAATCAATACATCGTGCGCTTAAAGTATGATACCAATACCGTTTTAAAAGACCTTGATATTGTTGAGGAGGACGGTTTTACCATTCATACAAAGGTGTCAGAAGATGTCATTAATGAAGATCAGCGCGTCCGTTCTTATTTGCGGGGCGCTTTTCTAGCCGGTGGCTCAGTGAATAATCCTGAAACAAGCCGGTACCATCTGGAGATCTATTCATTATACGAAGAGCATAATCAAGATATTGCGCGCATGATGAATCGTTTTGGCTTAAATGCCAAAACGACTTTCCGACGGAGTGGGTACATCACTTATCTGAAAGAGGCTGAAAAAATTGCTGATTTTCTACAAGTGATTGGTGCTACCAACGCGATGTTGAAGTTTGAGGACATTCGGATTGTGCGGGATATGCGTAATTCGGTTAATCGCTTAGTCAATTGTGAAACCGCAAATATGAATAAGACAATTGATGCTGCTACAAAACAAATCGAAAATATCGAATACTTGCGCGACACCGTCGGATTAGATAATTTACCGGCGAAGTTGCGTGAGATTGCGCTACTCCGTTTGGAATTTCCAGATATTACGTTGAAGGAACTTGGGGAAAAAATGCCGAGTGGGGCAATTTCGAAGTCGGGGATTAATCATCGGCTCAGAAAATTGAATCAACTTGCCGAAGCCCACCAACAGGGGAATGGATAAGGGGCAAAATAAATCGGTAGTGTACAATATTTGACTTGTACAATATAATTAAGTACAATAACTGAAGGACATTTTATGGAGGAAAATTATATGGTTAAACCAGTAGTATTAGATGAACAACTCTGTTTTTCGATTTACCGCGCACAAAAGGCTTACAATCATTTCTACGGTAAGGTATTAAAACCTTACGGATTAACATATCCACAATTCATCGCAATGCTTGCATTGTGGGAACATGGCAAGATGTCAGTGAAAGAATTAGGGCACCATTTAGAACTTGATAGTGGGACACTAACACCGCTTTTGAAACGCTTAGAAGCTGATGGTTGGGTAAGCCGGAATCGTGCATCAGACGATGAACGCCGAGTTGACGTTACCTTAACTGAAAAAGCAGAAAGTCAAAAAGAAGAAATCTACGAACGGGTTGGTGCTTGCACAAACTATCTCGATTTCTCAAGCGATAAGTATCATGAATTACGTCAAGAAATGAATGAAGTTGAACATCATTTGAATGCGATTCAAATGGATAATGCACGTTTTTCATAAAATGACGGATAAAGGGTTCCAAAAGATTTGATGGTAAATTGAATTTTTTGGAACCCTTTATCGTACATACAAAAACAGGTGCCCCGAGGGGGGGCACCTGTTTTTTATTTTAGTAGTTGACTTAAGTCAGTCATATCAATTGATTCATCAAAGATATGGTCACCAATAATGATGGTCGGGACGAATTTAATATTGGCACGATCGGCTTCAGCAATAATTGCGGCTAAATTTTCTGCATTATCTTGTGGCGTTAATTTGAGATTTTGATCGATGTATTTTTTAAATTCATCTGGTGTCAGATCATTACGCCATGTTTTTTGATGCGTAAACAAGAATGATAGTGTTTGCAGCACTATTTCGGGTTGATCAAAAGGTAAATAGGTATGGGCTAAATTCCCCAGTTGTAGATCCTCTTTATCCTTACCAAAAGGTTTGATAATACGTTTTAGCCGACCAGCTTTGACTGCTTCAGTCATCGTTTCTTCGGATTTTAAAAACCACTTGCGGCAATAAGGACAAGCGGCGTTGATAAATTCAATTGATGTTAATGGTGCATCTGGCTGACCAATTGTAATACCGCCGGTGGTTGTCACATTCTCGCTTTTAATCACACTAATATCCATGGAAGACCCTCCTTTAAGATACTGCCAGTATAACAAATTTGGTATAAAAAAAGGGCTAGATCAACTTGATCTAGCCCTTTTTTTTTACTAATCCTCAGAAGAGAACCGGTTTATTATCTACTCTATTTTGGTTGGTTGACCATAATATCGTCAATCAAACCGTAATCTTTTGCTTCTTGCGCTGTCATGTAGTTATCACGATCAGTGTCAGCTTGTAATTTTTCGAAGGTTTGGCCTGAGTTGTCTGCCAAAATTTGGTTTAAACGTTTCCGAGTCTTCAAAATTTCGCGCGCTGCGATTTCAATTTCAGTTTGTTGGCCTTGTGCACCACCTAAAGGTTGGTGAATCAAGACAGTTGAGTTAGGCAATGCAAAACGTTTGCCCTTTGTCCCAGCTGAAAGTAAAACACTGGCCATAGAAGCAGCCATCCCCATTGCGATTGTTTGGACATCAGACTTGATGAAGTTCATCGTATCCATGATGGCTAACCCTGCGGTCACAGAACCACCAGGTGAGTTAATGTAGATTGAGATGTCCTTATCTGAATCTTGCGCGTCCAAGAATAATAATTGCGCAATGATTGTGTTAGCCATTTGGTCGTTCACTTCACCAGATAACATGATAATCCGGTCTTTTAGTAAACGAGAGTAAATATCGTAAGCACGTTCGCCACGAGATGTTTGTTCGATAACTGTCGGTACTAACATTGAATTGCCTCCTTATATAAGCCAGAGTAGAATCACTCTGTAGTCTATAAATTGAATTTTACAGCAAAGGTCAATTTTGGTCAAATAGAAAGCCTCTTTTCAGAAAGATTATGGTCATTTTGTGTTCGAACTGAAAATATGGTATACTTAGGAAAGTTAATCAGCACTTATCACTGTAGTATCAAGTATTATTTGAAGACTTTAATCAACTGGAGTAACCATGGAGTTACAAGTAGTGTAAAGAGGCGGCTTACGCTGTTTAAACGAGAAGATATTTAGAAACACAAGAATTTAGACATAATTGAATTAACCCAAAAATAAAAGCGACGTGAATCACACGTCATCTCCACTAGCCATTCGATGCTAGTGTGCGTAGCCAATTAGTGACTGGCTACCTGACATTATGTAAGAATTTAATATGCGAAATTAATTAGAAGGCCACCTAGGAATAGGTGGCCTTTGTCAATGGTTTAAAGATTGAGTTGTTCATGAGGAGGACTCAATCTTTTTTAGGCTGTATTTGTAAGCGCTATTGTCAAAATGATAATCGCGTGCTATTATATGAAATTGAACCGGTTCAATTATATTCAATAAAGGGAGAAATGACTGTGAAATTCGTAGATAAACTGTCAGAAAAGATGTTGCCGTTTATTTCTAAACCAATAATCAGCGGCATCTAATTGCAATTCGGGATAGCTTCATTGTGACAATGCCACTTGTTATGGCGGCCTCGCTTATGGTTTTATTAAATGCGCTAATTTTCTCAAACGCCGCTGTTCAAAAGATTGTTGATTTAAGCGGATTAGCTGATCTAGCAACAATTGTGAATAATGGGACGATGAGTATTTTATCAATTGTGGTCTGTTATAACATCGGTGCTAATTTAGCAACGCATTATGTTCGCTCTGGGAAAGTGAACGATCCTGCATTTAGTGCAGTTCATGCTGGTATTTTAAGTTTGGCAACAATGTTTATTTTGATGCCTGTGACGAGTTCCGTCACTTTAGCAAATGGGAAAACGGCGGAAGCAACAGGCGTTTTCTTGCAAAGTTTAACCTCGTCATCAGGACTTGCAACAGCGATGTTAGCGGCATTGATTAGTACGGAGTTATTCATTCGTTTTACAAAGTTTGAAAAAATACGAATCAAGATGCCAGAAGGCGTGCCACCAGCAGTTGCAACCTCGTTTAATTCATTAGTCCCAGAAGTCTTGGTTGTTTTGATTTTTGCTATTTTTGTATTTATTTTAAATGTGACAACCGGGTTGAATGTCCCTCAATTAATCGACCTTGCGATTCAAACGCCACTAAAATCGTTTGTATTATCTGTACCGGGAACGTTATTCTTACAATTCTTCTCAGATTTCTTATGGGTCTTTGGGATGCATGGGTCTAGCATTTTAGCGCCAGTTCGCCAAGCACCATTGCTACAAGCCATTCAAGAAAATATGGCGGCTTTTTCAGCAGGACATGCGATTCCAAATATTATTACAGAACCTTTTACAAATGCGTTCGGCTTGATTGGTGGGGGCGGCTGTATTTTACCGTTAGTGATTGCTATTTTATGGGCTTCACGGCGGAAAGATCAACGGCAAGTTGCTAAATTAGGGTTAACAACTTGTTTCTTCAATATTACAGAACCTGTTATGTTCGAGTTACCAGTTGTTATGAACCCAATTTTCATGATTCCATGTGCCATCATTCCATCAATCAATTTAGTGATTGCTTATTTTGCAACAAGCTTAGGTTTGATTAGTAAAACGGTAGCGGCTGCACCATGGATTACACCGCCTGTTATTCAATCTTTCTTGGCAACTGGCGGTGATTACCGAGCAGCGATTTTAACCATCTTATTAATTGGTTTAGATGTCTTTTTATTCTTACCATTTGTCATTGCAAGTAACAAAGTATTAACTGAGGAATGAGGTTTTTGAAATGCAGTATCCATATCAAGACGCAGCGCTGACCATTCGTGAGCGGGTCACTGATTTACTTTCACGCATGAGTACGCAGGAAAAAATTGGTCAAGTGAATCAACATCTTTATGGATGGGAAACTTTCGAAGATTCTCAGTCATTAATGTTTACAGAAAAATTCAAGGCGCATGTTGAATGGGGCGGCGGTGTCGGTGCACTTTATGGTTTATTTCGCGCAGATCCATGGTCAAAAGTGAACTTTGAAAATGGCGTTCGTGCACAGGATAGTTGGCGAGTTGCTAATAAAGTTCAAGAATATGTCATGGCGCATTCACGCTGGGGGATTCCAGCATTAATTGTTGAAGAATGTCCTCATGGCCATCAAGGGCTTGAAGGAATCTCGTATCCAACTAATATTGGCCGCGGCAATATGTTTAATACACGGTTAATGCAGCAATCATCGCATTTGATGGCACAAGAACTAGCGCTTAAAGGCGTTAACCTAGCGCTTGTTTCGACGCTTGATTTGGTCAAAGATCCACGTTGGGGCCGTTCAGAAGAATGTTTTGGTGAAGATCCCATTTTAGCGGCGCGGATGAGTGAAGCCGTTGTGGCGGGTTTTCAAGGGGATTTAATTCAAAGTGATGTTGCTTTCTTAGACCAACCTGCTAAACCGCGAACGACTGATGCCATTGGTGTTGTATTGAAACACTGTATTGCGCAAGGTGAAGCATTGGGTGGCCATAATTCAGGCACCGTCACAATTGGCCAACGTGAATTTTCAGACGTCTATGAACCCCTTTTGAGTAGTGTCAAGAATGCGGCAGGTGTGATGGCTGCTTATAACGATGTGGATGGGGTACCGTGTCATATCAATCAGCCGTTGTTGACTCAAGATTTACGGGATGTAAATGGGTTTCAAGGGATTGTGATGGCAGATGGTGTTGCGCTTGATCGGTTATCAGGAATCTTTGAAACACAACCAGAAGCTGCGGCGGCAGCCTTAAATGCAGGTGTCGATCTAAGTTTATGGGATCAGACATTCCTAACGCTTGATCAAGCCATTGAAAATGGCCTAGTAGACGAAGCTGCCTTAGATAATGCTGCTGGCCGAGTACTAGCGTTGAAATTCCTGTTGGGTCTGTTTGAACAACCCTATGTACAAGCCCCGAATGCGCAATTGACGGCCTTACTTGAAAAAGCTGATGCGCTGAATCTGCAAGTGGCACGTGAAAGCATGACGCTTGTTAAGAACAATGGGCTTTTACCAATCCGGAATCAGCCGCAAAAGATTGCGGTGATTGGCCCCAATGCTGATGAATTATATAATCTCTTGGGGGATTATACAGCAGCACAAAGTTCAGCGCGTCAAGCGCAAACAATTTATCAAGCGATTCAAGAAATGTTTCCCAAGTCGGAAGTCGTGTATGCATTAGGCTGTGAGGTGCGTAATTCAATTCATCAAGAAGAGGCAATTGCCAAAGTAGTTGAGCTTGCGCGCGATGCCGATTTAATCATCCCTGTATTAGGTGGTTCCAGTGCACGTAATTTTGATATGGCCTTCCTAAGTAACGGGGCAGTGAGTTCAAAAGGCATCAACATGGATTCTGGTGAAAATGTTGATGTCGCATCACTTAGTCTGGGGGGCCAACAAGAAGTGCTGCTCAAGCAATTGAAAGCACTAGGCAAGCCAATTGCATGTGTCATGGTGCAAGGCCGGCCATACGATTTAACACTGGTAAATGAACTTGCAGATGCTGTATTGATTGCTTGGTTTCCTGGTCAACAAGGTGGTCGCGCAATTGCTGAAACTTTAGTGGGACTTAATAATCCAAGTGGTAAGTTGAGTGTATCTTACCCACGCAATACCCAACAACTACCGGTTTACTACTATCAACGCGATGCTGCTAAACAAGATGATTACTATGATGAGGTTGGCCAACCGTTATATCCATTTGGTTACGGACTTAGTTACGACCAATTTGATTATCGACAATTAGCGGTTAAGCAAATGGTTGACAAACTAGTTGTAACTGTTAAAGTAAAAAATAACGGACAGTTTGTAGGCCAAGAAAGTAGTTTATTATTTGTCAAATTAACTGGTGGAGCAGTTATTCAACGGACGAAGCTGTTAAAAGCTTTCCAAAAGAATGCCTTCCAACCAGGTGAAGAAAAGAGCATTACTTTCGAACTACCTGCTGCTGATTTTAATTACATGGATATTGATAATCAGGTGAAACGTGCGCAAGCAGCGACTATTATGGTTGCTGATTTAGCGGAGAAAATCACTTTATCGATATAAGCGGGGAATAAGAATGTCATCTGTTAGAGAAGTCGCTGAATTGGCCGGAGTCTCGGTCGGAACTGTTTCACGGTATCTGAATGGGCAACAGCTTAAAGCAGCTAATCAAGCCAAGATTGCAGCGGCCATTGAGCAACTCGATTACAAACAAAATATTATCGCTAAAGGATTGAAGAACAATCAAAGTTTTTCAATTGGTTTATTGATGAATAGTATTTCAAGTCGATTTGGCGCGGAAGTTGTTTCTGGAATAGAACAACGCGTTGAGCAACAAGGGTATAGTTTATTATTGAGTGGTTTTAGTGACAAACCAGCGTTAATTGATCAAAAAATTGATTATTTAATGGCGCATTCGATTGATGGTTTAATTGTTTTCTTAGCAGGTGAAGAATGGCAAGGAATGGAACGACTAGCGGCACTTGATATTCCGGTTGTGACGATTAATAACCCAAATCAGCTACGCAATGTTGATTCGATTTTATTAGATGATCGCGCAAGTGTGGCACAAGTGATGCAACAAATTATTGATCTCGGACACCAGAATATTGGGATGATTGCCGCTAATCAGGATGATTATGTTGCCCGTGAACGACTGGCAGGTGCTAAACAGACGATGGCAGCTTATCCAGACAGACAGTTACATGTTTTTGAAGGTGACTATTCTCGGACTAGCGGGTACCGCGGTGCCCAAGCATTATTAGCCGAAGGTATTACAGCTTTATTTGTCAGCAATGATAGTATGGCCTTTGGTGCGCTCACTTATTTATCAGAAAATGGTATTCGGATTGGCCAAGATTTACTATTTGGTCACTATGATTATGCCGATGAACATCAATTTGGACAGTTGCCAATCCTATCGATTCAACCGCCAACAGAAGCGATTGGATTGGCAGCTGCTAAGTTGTTATTAGATCGGCTCCAAAATAAGACTCAGTCAGATGGTCAAACGATTTTAATGCATCATGAAATCAATGGTCTAAACTGAATCATCGAAAAGGGCGAGTAGAATAATCTACTTGTCTTTTTTGAGTTTAATCCTTAGGTTATTAATTTACCCGTCCCCGATAATGGGGTACACTTGTGGTGTACATTATTTTGCATGATTATTGAGGAGGGCTTGGCGTGGCACAAAAAATGATTTTGGATTTAGATACTGGGATTGATGATGCGTTAGCAATTGCTTATGCATTGGGATCATCAGAAGTCGATTTAATCGGGATTACCTCAGAATACGGCAACGTTTTGACTGAACGAAGCGTTGTGAATAGTCAACAAATTTTACATTTATTAGGTCATCCAGACATTCCAGTTTATTTAGGGGCTGGGCATTCGACGACGACGCATGATTTTAGCGTCTTACCAATTAGTGCGGAAATTCATGGTCAAGACGGCGTTGGTGAGATTCATCTGACAGAGCCCCATCCGGAAATGGCAACTGAATCAGCCGTTGATTTTATATTACGTGCTTGTCAGGCGTATGGGGCTGACTTGAGCATCGTGGCAACTGGCCCGATGACGAATTTAGCGTTAGCGATTCAAAAAGATTTACCAACTTTGAAGAAAGTTGGTCAAATCGTGATTATGGGTGGCGCCTTAACAGTTTGTGGTAATGTGTCTCCATTTGCTGAAGCTAATATCAGTCAAGACCCTGAAGCGGCGGACTTACTCTTTAAGAGTGGTTTGCCGGTAACGATGGTGGGCCTTGATGTCACGTTGCGCACACTTTTTACACGCACCGATACGGCAGAATGGCGCGCACTCGGTACACCAGCAGCCAAAGCTTATGCCGATATGGTTGATTACTATATCAAAGCCTATGAAGTCACTTCTCCCCATTTGCACGGCTGTGCCTTACATGATCCCTTAGCAGTCGCTGTTGCAATCGATCCTAGCTTAGTCACGACTTTCCCATTGAACTTGAAGACTGAGATAGAAGGCCCGTCACGTGGACGAACAATTGGGGATAATGCCCGCCTAGATGATCCAGCAACGCGGACGGCGGTTTGTGTACAAGTTGATACGCCGCGTTTCTTAACTGAATTTAAATCAAGAATTGGACAATTATTAGCGCAGTAGAATGAGCCATATAGAATTTCAAAAAAGAGCTACGACAAAAGTCAATTTTTTGTCGTGGCTCTTTTTTTATTGTACACAATTAGCATAAAAAAAATAATATTTTTGAGCAATTGAAACCCTTTCAAGATGTGGATAAATGCGATTATTTCACAATGTTAATATAGTTATTATAAGCATATTAATATGAGAACCATAATTGGAAGCGATACATTGAGGACAAATGAAAGGGGTGCAATGAAATGGAAAAGAATAGTAGGATGAACCAAAAGCATTTATTGCGACGAAGTTTGTATGTGTGTAGTGGGACTCTTTTATTACTGAATAGCGGCGCGGGGATAGCAAGCGTGGTTGTTATGAATCAAAATCGAGTGCAAGCGAGCGAAGTAGCGCCTAGAGCTGGCTTAGCCGATATCTCGATTTTAGCCAACGCGAGTCTAACATCGGTGACAGGAACAGATATGACATCGAACGCGCAAGGCAGTTATGATTTAGCATTGAAGTATTCTGGGACCGGGCTGGCATCAGTTGGCGTCGCGGATAAGAAGGTCTTGGTTTATGCCTTACCTGCTGAGTTACAAGGAAAAGTGGTTGGTGGTGCAACTGTTGATATTGACGCTAATCTATTACCAATTACACCAGGCGATATTCCGGGGGTTAGTTTACTTTTTGGTGCGTTAGGGACGGCGATTGACGGGGTTGATAAACTTGTAGCAATCCCAGCCGTTAAGGCAGCCTTTGATAGTTTAAGCACTATTCAGAACCTAGGTGCCTACCAAGAAACGTTACCAGCGACTGTGTCACCAGATGGTAAAACCATCTCAGTTGACTTCACACAGGGCTTTGGCAAGTACGTCCATCAAGCTTATGTGGCACTATTTGATACATTACGGGATACGATTGCCGCGATTGATGTTAAGAACCCAATCGCAGCGATTCCGGTTAAATTACTTCAAGAAGCGAGTGCTGATTTATTTGCGATCATTGATGCAATTGCCGATGGGACGTCCGATATTTTAGATAACGCCTTAAACGCCAACCTCTTAGGTTCCATGAATGGCACCTTGCACACCACGGTTAGTGATCCAGGGGTTGCCAGTGCGACTGTTAAAGCTGGTGCCATCAATAATGCATTGATTTCAGCCGATGTTTTAACGGCAACTGAGCAAGAAGGCGAAGCTGTTACACTTAATTTTCCAACGACGGCGGTTAATCCCATTGAAAATTATGATGTTGCTGCCCCAGTCATTACGCAACCAGTGGCCGGTCAAACACAGGTCGCCGGTCAAGTTACCTTGACGCAACCAATTCCGGATGGGACAACATTTGAAGCGGTGGTCACGTTACCAGATGGTAGCACCAAAAACGTACCGCTTGCAGCTGACGGCACCTTCGTTGTGGATACTGGTAGTTTAGTCGACGGCCAAACTATTTCAGCAAAAGTGGTTGCGACTAATGGAACTTACACGAAAGACAGTCCAATCACAACCGCAACGGTGACAGCTGCACCGATTGAAAATCCAATTGCTGATTATAACGTCGCGACACCAAGCGTTGCCCCGTTAACGGCAGGTGATCCGGAAATCACAGGGCAAGTCACACTGAACCAACCGATTCCGCTCGGAACGACATTTGAAGCGGTGGCAACTTTACCAGATGGCTCGCAATTAACAGGGACTGTCGAAAGTGATGGGACATTCAAAAGTGCTGGTGTTGATCAGTTAGCTGCCGGGCAAACGGTAACTAACGGTTAAAGTCGTCGCAACTAACGGTTCGTATACCAAAGACAGTGCTGGCGTACAACTCAACGTTGAAGCGGCACCAGTTGAAGATCCATTAGCAAATTATCAAATGGCAACGCCAACGATTGATCAAGCGCGTGATGGCGATACTAATATCACAGAGCAAGTTACACTCAGTCAACCAATTCCAGCCGGCACCACATTTGAAGCAATTGCAGTCTTACCTGGTGGCCGCCAAGTCACCGGTGCAGTCAATGCAGATGGCAGTTTCACAGTGGCAACCGGCGACCCATTAGTTGCTGGAACACAAGTGGCAGTTCATATCAAAGCGGTCAACGGTACCTTCTCTAAAGAAAGTACACCAGCAACAATGACAGTTGCAGATGCCTTACCAACCAACCCAATTGAAAACTATGATGTGCCGGCACCACTTGTCACACCAGCAGTGGAAGGCGATAAGAGCGTTAAGGGGCACGTGAACTTGGTAACGCCAATTCCGGCCAACACAACGTTCAAGGCATTGGTTACTTATGAAGATGGGACAACTGCTGAAGTAGCGGTTCCTGAAACCGGTGATTTTGAAGTGCCAACCCGGACTTTGGTGGCTGATGAAAAAGTTACAGTAAAAGTCATTGCCCAAAATGGGATGAATCAAAAAGAAAGTCCAACGACTGAAATCACAATTAGCAAGGCAGTTGCAACTGATCCACTAGATGGTTATACCGTACCGAAACCAAGTGTTGATCCAGTAACAAGTGCGGATACAAGTGTGACTGGGCAAATTACCCTCAATAATCCACCAGTCGGAACAACTTTTATCGCCAACGTTAAAATGGCGGATGGTTCGATTAAGAAGGCAAATGTCATGCCAGATGGCACCTTTACAGTCGCAACTGGCGCATTAGAAGCCAATGCGGTATTAGAAGTTACCATTACCGCCCAAAATAGTGGTTATGAAAAAGTGAGTGATCCAACGACCGTTACGGTCAGCAGAGCCGATCCACTTGAAAATTATGTGGTTGCTAAACCGAGTGTTGATCCAATTAAAGAAGGCGATCAAGCTGTCACTGGTAACGTGACTCTCAATAAACCAGTACCAGATGGCACCACTTTTGAAGCGGTGGTCACTTTACCAAATGGTGCTCAGATTACAGCAACTGTTGATGATCAAGGGCAGTTCACAGTACCAGTGGCTGGGATTAAAGAAGGCGACAAGTTAACGATCAAAGTCGTTGCGCATAACGACGGTTTTGATAAGGATAGTGATCCAGTGAATGTAACCGTTGACAAGGCTGTGCCAACGAATCCGTTAGAAGGTTATGGCGTTGCACAACCAGTTGTTGACCCAGTGAAGGCGGGCGATACAGCGGTTACCGGGAAAGTGACCTTGGAAGAACCGATTCCTGCTGGGACAACTTTTGAAGCGGAAGTGACTTTACCAGATGGTTCAATGAAGACCGGGATGCTCAACCCAGATGGTACCTTTACCGTTGATACGGGCACATTGGCAGCCGGGGATGAATTAATCGTCCACGTGATTGCCCATAATGGTGCAAATCAAAAAGAAAGTAATCCTATCCATGTGATCGTTGCAGCCGATACAACCACGAATCCAATTGAAAACTATACGGTGAACGCACCCGTTGTTAATCCAATGACCGACGGCGAAACCCAAGTGACTGGGTAAGTGAACCTTGGGATTCCAATTCCAAACAGGACAACCTTTACCGCAGTTGTTACGCTAGCTGATGGCACAACGACATCGGCACCCGTTGCAGCTGACGGTCAATTTACAGTCGCAACCAACACATTAGTTGCAGAGACAACAGTCGGTGTGAAGATTGTCGCAACGAACGGCACATTTACTAAAGATAGTTCGATTGTTTATCAAACGGTTAGTCCACAACTTGATACGAATCCGTTGGCAAACTACACGGTCAATCAACCAACCGTTGAACCAGTGACGGCCGATCAAACGAGCGTGAAAGGCCAAGTCACTTTAGCAACGCCAATTCCAGACGGAACAACGTTTGAAGCAACCGTTACCCTACCAAACGGGGCACAGAAAACGGCGGCAGTTGATGCAAATGGGAATTTCGAAGTGGTGACTGGGCGCTTAACCGCAGATAGTGACTTAAGTGTTAAAATAACAGCCAAGAACAGCACTTACACGAAGGATAGCGAAAATGTATCAGTCACAGTTGGTGCATCAACCGTTGAAAATCCGCTTGAAAACTATGATGTCGCAGAACCCGTTGTCGATCCCGTTAAGGAAGGCGACAAGCAGGCCACCGGTAGCGTGACATTGACGCAACCAGTGCCGGACGGAACTAGTTTTGAAGCAGTCGTGACATTACCAAATGGTGACAAGATTACAGCAACTGTTGATGATCAAGGGCACTTCACAATGCCAGTTGATGGGATTAAAGAAGGCGACGAGTTGACGGTTGAAGTCATCGCCCATAACGGTGACAACGAAAAAGCGAGTGACCCAATTATCGTGACGGTCGACAAAGCCGCAGTGACGAATCCAATTGAGGATTATGACGTGGCAACACCAACATTGAACCCTGCAAAAGCGGGCGAAACAGCGGTTAGTGGGACTGTTGAATTAGGCGACTTCCCAGAAGGGACCACCTTTGAAGCTATCATGGTCATGCCAAATGGACGGACCCGAATTGTTCGTCTCGATAGTAGCAATGCCGCAGCTGATGGAACCTTTATAATTCAAACGGATGCATTAACCGCCGGACAAGTAGTTCAAGTGAAGATTATCGCTACTAACGGTACCTTTACTAAGGAAAGTGCAACCGCTGAAATGACAGTCGCAGCTGCCAATCCAACGAATCCACTTGAAAATTACAACGTCGCAGAACCCGTTGTCGATCCTGTTAAGGCAGGCGATAAAGCTGTGAGGGGTAGTGTGACATTTACGAAACCAATTCCGGAAGGGACTAACTTTACAGCAGTGGTGACATTGCCAAACGGGATTCAAGTGAGAGTACCAGTTGATGAAAATGGTCAATTCGCAGCCCGTGTTGATGGTCTCAAAGCTGGTGATCGAATCATTGTTCAAATTCTTGCGGAGAATGATGGTTATCAAAAAGCGAGTGTTCCAGTTGATATTCTGGTTTCTGCCAGCGATCTCGGTAATCCTGGAGGCAATGGCAACAATAACGGTAACGGTAACGGAACAGGTAATAATGGCAATGGTACCGGTGATGGCACAGGTATTGGCAATAACGGTTCAGGTTTAGGCAATGGCCAAGGCGGATCAAGCAATGGTCAGCTTGGTAGTCACGGACCTGGTACGTTAAAACCATTATCCATTAGCTCAAAAGCCTTGAATCAAGCTAATAATCGTCAAAGTACTAATGGTCAACATTTACCACAAACTGGTGAGAAATCAACCAGCGTTTGGAGTTGGCTAGGTATGTTGGTATTAACAGCCGCACTATTCATCAAACGTTTAGTCCCAATTAAACGCGATAAATAAGCGGCAAAAAAGGAATCAGCGCATATGACGCTGATTCCTTTTTGCATGGGGATGTGTTAAATCGCGTTAGTGGGGATTGAACCCACATGGACCAGTGAGCGCGGTTGAGAAATGATTGTGCCTTCGAAACCAAACATTCTTAACCGCAAAACCATTACCGATTCTAGGGAGGAATTTCAAATGGACTGGTTCGTTTTACCGTTAAACTATAACGCATTGGGTGTGTTAGATATTCTTAGGGAGGAATGATCTAAAAAACACGTGGGTCAGATTGTTTCTTGGGAGGAATTCATCTGATGTATAAAGAATAACAAGCAATTATGAATAAAATGTGACGAAAAAGCCATGAATTTGAGAGAAATTTAAAATGATTGACGAAAAGTAAGTGTTTTTGTTTGTGAAGTATTTTGAAAGCGACTACAATTTGTTTGTAATCATTAATAGGGGGAATATAAATGACAAAAGTTTTGATTTTAGGCGCGCACGGACAGATTGCACAATTAGCACGGCAACAATTATTAGCGAATACGGATGCGCAATTGGTGTTATTCTTGCGCAATGCTAATCGCCTAACGGTTCAAGACGCCGATCGTGAACAAATGATTGATGGCGATGCTGGTAATCAAGCGGATTTAGAAAAAGCAATGACGGGCGTTTCAGTGGTTTACGCCAATCTAGCTGGTCGGAATATTGAAGCGCAAGCCAAAGCGGTGGTGGCCGCTATGAAGGCTACTAACGTCAAACGGTTAATCTGGATTTCAACATTGGGGATTTATGATGAAGTTCCGGGGGCATATGGTAAGTGGAATCATCAGATGTTAGATGATGGCTACTTACCAACTTATGCAGCGGCAGCAAAAGTCATCGCAACATCCGAGTTGGATTATACAATTATTCGGCCAGCATGGTTGGATGATAAGGATGAAATCGATTATGAAATCACGCACCGCCATGATATCTTTAAAGGCACCGAGGTTTCTAGAAAGAGCGTTGCTGCAGAGGTGGTACGCCTCATTCAATCGCCAAATGAAGCCATCGGCGATTCATTGGGATTGAATAAACCCAATACAGACGGTGATAAACCAGCTTGGTATTAAAAAAGTTGTTGAAAAAGCCCCACCGATTCGGTGGGGCTTTTTCAACGCTAGATTTGTACGAATCAAGCAAGCAGTGTATACTGTGACAAGCATCGGGTAGGAGGGCGACCATTTGAAGAAATCAGCTATTTTTTTGACAATAACATTGTTGTTTATGATGGCTTTTACATCAGGATGTCAAAAAGACGCCACAAATGAAAAAAACACACAAAAGATTGAAAAAACAAAAACAGTTACGCCGAAAAACGGTATTATGACGCTGACTGATGAAAAACCTAAAAGTAAAGCAAAAACTATCAAGGGTTATATTTATCGAAGTGGCAACGATTATATGGTGTTGAATTCAGAAAAAGGCTATATTAAAAATGCAAAATATATGCAGGGCTATTTAGAAACTGAGCATACGCAAATGACTAATCTGTTTTTTATGGAACCCAATACAATGGCGATTGCACAAAAACAGGTTAACCAATTTGCTAAAACGTTTAAGTTAGCGTATGGCAAGGTCGTTTATGACGAGCTACCGAGTTCCAATAATGTAAGTGTCGCTGTAGGGACCATCACCAATGAAAATTTAGGTAAACTACCCAATATAAGAATCTACAAAATCTACTATCAAGTTATCTCTAGATAAGCCAGATGACCGGTCACAGCGCGACTGGGCATCTTTTTAGATTCAATCACTAGGTATGCCGCAAAATGAAGCGTGTTTCGCAGGTTGCATACTCTGAGTAACATATGTAAAAAATCGACTTAGTCTAACATGAGACTAGGTCGATTTTTTTTTGCAAATATTCGTATTCTTATTTTTATTTTTGTGAATTTCCTTGTATTGTAAGGCAAAAGAAAGGTGTGAGTGATATGCAAGGGATTATTCAACAAAATTATCAAGGGATTGAAGCCCTCCAGATTAAGTCAATTGAAGAAGGCCCGCTGACGCCGTTGTCAGTGATGATTCGCAACAAGTTCGTCCCGGTGCTGCCCTATGATTGGCAGACGGAAAGCGGGGCGCTGACCGAGATTCGCCCGATACAATTACCAATTGTGATTGGCTATGGCTTCGGTGGAATCGTTGAACAAGTTGGCCGACTACGGCATTCAAGTTTAATCGGTCAAAGGGTGATTGGGATGCAGCCGAATGGTTCAGCGCAGGAGGTTATCAACAATAAAATTCCGCCACTGTTGTTCAAAGTACCTGATCAAGTCACATTAGCAGATGCGACAACGCTCGTTGGGGGTGCCGACGCAGCGCTCCACGCAATTAAAGTCCTCCAGATTCAATCAACGGATACGGTTTTAGTCACCGGTGCTTCTGGCGGCGTTGGCACCTATTTAATTCAGTTATTGAAGTTAGCCGGGGCCACAGTGATTGCCTTGGCCAGTGCCGAGAATCAGGCTTTTGTTCGTCAATTAGGTGCCGATAGCGTTTTGAATTATGAAGCCGATTTAGCCACACAATTCAGCAATAACAGTCAGCCCAATAAAGTCATCGACACAGTTGGCCAGCAAGCACTCCTCCAATTAATCTCTACAAGTTATGGTTCACTAAGAATACTGTCGTTGTCGACAACCCAATTCTTACCCACCAAGCCAGGGTAAGATTTTCATTTCAGTAATGGCTCAATCGGGATTGGCGGTTATCAATACCTATTACAACTATTAGCGACCAAGCAGATTAAGGCCGATATTCAAACGACTTATTCTTTTGAAGATGTTAAAAAAGCCCAAATGATTGCTAAGAACGAGCATTCACAGGGCCGGATTTTATTAACCTTTTAGAAATGATAGCGGGATTGATTGAAGATCTCTGCTAGAGTGTCGCTTTTCAGACTAGCTGCCGTAGCGGCTTGCGGATCATTGAGCGCAGTCGCTGTCTTGGCGACTAGCAAGAATAAGTCGGCTAACATGTAGTGTGAATCATGATTGCTGAGCCAGTCAATTCCTTGATTGGCGATGGCAAAAGCTTTTTGAAAGTGGTGATCTTGATAGAGTGCCAGACTATACAGGTAGAATAAGATATTAATGTTCTCGTCATAGTGCGTGAACCGCCCTGCATTCACAATTGCGAGGACGTGTTCGAAGTCAGTTTGATTAGTATGGGGCGTACTCTTAATAAAGCTGATACTACTGAGAATCAAAATCTCAGTAGGCGTTAAAACTTGTTGGCGCGGTGTAAACGTATAGTCGAGTGCCATTTGTAGTTCCCGTAAACTATCCGTGGTTGTATGAAGTTCTTGGAATACTGCGATGCCATGATAGTAGTAGTAGGTCTGTAAATCGGTCGCCAGTTCAAGGTGTTCGGCCAAGCCAGTCGTATCCAAATAATCTAACATACCGCGATAATCGTGTGCATTGCACAGTTGTTTAATTTGTTGATTGAATTCGGGTTGTTGATCAATTTCGGGATAATGACTTAACAGCGCTTGTTCTAACGGCATATTAAGCCGTTCGCAGAGTTTTGCTAACAAAATGGCGTTTGGAATATAAGTGCCGTTTTCAATATGACTAATCATCGGTTGCGAACAAATATCCTGGGCTAATTGATGTTGGGACAAGCCTTGCGCACGACGAACCGTAGCGAGTTTACGCCCCATGGTCGCGGCAAGTAGATTATCGGGAATAGCTGGCACTACTAACACCTCACTTCATATGATTGCTTTAAATTTAACATGCAATTTTCAAAAAGAAAAGGAGCTGGACTGCATGCCAGTATTGATTATTATATTAGGGTTTGCGTTTATTTTCCAAAAGCCATTAGTGTCTGCAGTTACCATTGTGTTTGGCGCGCTATTGGGTCTTTGGTTACTCAGAGGAATAATCGTCTTGATGATGTTGATAACACTTGGCCATTATTGGCGTCAGAAAAATTAAAAAAGACCGCTGAATAAGCGGTCTTTTTGATTGCTTAGAATTGATAGTCCGGGTCAATAATCAAAACGGGTTTGACTGTTTCACCTTTAATAGAGGCTTCGTTGGCAGTGTTGATGTCTTCGAATTGATAAAATTTTTCGGTTTTATCAAAGGGGAACATGCCTTGACGGTAGAATTCGATTAAACGAGGGACGTCGATTTGCGGAATGGAGTCACCCATGTTGACGCCGACGACGGATTTGTCGTTGACACATAAGTCGTTCCAAGTATCAAGATCGATGTGGTTTGGGGTTACGGCAATTGTTGCTGACACCCCACCTTGGCAAAGCGCCTTAATTGAATCTTCCATGACTGGTGTAATCCCCGTGGTATCGACACAGAAGTTCACGCCGCGCCCATTTGTGAGGGCTTGGATTGCTGCGACAACGTCGTCTGTTTGACGACTGTTAATCGTATCGGTTGCACCGAGTTCTTTAGCGAGTGCGAGCCGGTCGTCGATGATATCGACAGCGATCACTTTCGTACAGCCCGAAATTTTACCGGCCATCATGGCTGCGAGTCCAACAGCACCAGTCCCGAAGACGGCGATTGTGTCGCCAGGTTTTGGTTTTAAAGTATTTAAAACAGTGCCACTACCGGTCACGTATCCACAACCGAGTGGTCCGAGTTTGCGTAAGTCTAAATCGTCAGGGACTTTAACCGCATTTCGTTCGCGGACAACGGTTGTGGTTGTGAATGAAGATTGATCGAACATATCGGCAACGTGATGGTCATTTTCAGTAAAGTGGGAACTACCATCAGGGCGCACGCCGGATAAGTTATTTTCTGCGTAGTTGAGGCATTGTGTTGGAACGCCTTTGAGACAGTTTTCACAGATGCCACATGCGTAGAATGAGAGAACGACATGGTCGCCAACTTTTAAACTTTGAACGTTTGAACCGACTTTTTCAATAATTCCGGAACCTTCGTGGCCGAGGACGATTGGATAGCCAATAATGGCGTCGCCTTTACGAAGCGCTTCGTCTGAGTGACAAATCCCACTAGCCACCATGTGGACTTGAACGTCGTCTGGGTGGAGTGGTGCGAGTTCGATGTTATCTTTAATGACAAATGGTGCGCCTTGTTGTTCAACAACAGCTGCTTTAATTTTCATGCAATGATCTTCTAACTTAATTATTTAATTCACAAGATTATTATAGCATTGTTGAAATCGTTTTCAATTAAAAATTGACATTGGCGCTAAAATTGCCAACCATGTTGTTCTAAGTCCCACTGGCGCTTAGGCAGACCACTCACATACGGGTTACCAGCGACATAATAGCGATAAGGAAGTTGACCACTCGCTGCTTTATAATTGACCCCGATTCGTGGCGCGGTGACAATTGATTTGGGGTGGCGACGATGCGCTAAATCAATCATTAAAGGGGCGTCCGCCACATTTTGAAAAGTCAGTTGTTTATCGTGAATGCCGAGGGCGCCCATTAATTTACCGGGGCCGTTAGTCAGTTCGACGCCAGGTTTCGGGCGATTGAGGCGCATTTGTTCAATGCCGTGGGTCGGTTCGATGGCGCGAATCAAGACGCCTTGTGGTTGATCCACTGCTTGGGTCACGATATCAAATAGAAAGAAACCGCGTAATTGATAGATATAAATTGTACCAGGCTCATGATAGAGCGGCTCGCTAAAGGGTGTGCGGCGCCCATTGTAAGCATGCGCGGCAGTGTCATCGGTGCCGACATAGGCTTCTGCTTCCACAATGAGGCCGCCAAGTGTGCCTTGGTGGCTGGTATAAAGCAAGTGAGTTCCTAATAAATCTTGCGCGATGGCTTGGGTAGACCGGTTCGTAAAAAATGATGGTGCTGCTGGTTGGCTTGGTGTCATAATTAAAACCTCCGAGTTAAAACGAATCAGCTTTATTTTAACACCAAAGACATGACATTTGTCATCTGTAAGTCATGACAAAATCGTCTAACGACAAAACGGAATCACTTCTATACTAGGGTTATTAAATGAGGTGATGACAATGATTGAAATTAAACAAGTGACAATGCAATTCGAACAACAAGTTGTTTTAAATCAGGTAGACTTAAGTGTTCAACCTGGTGAGATTGTTGGCTTAGTGGGTGCAAACGGCGCCGGCAAGTCAACATTGATTAATTTAATTTTAGGCCGACTCCAACCAACGGCTGGCGAGATTCGGATTTTAGGTCAGAAGCCAACGGAGAAAGAACATTTCAACTTATTGGGTGCGATGATGCAAGGAAATGTCCGATTGGCTCGGGTCAGTGTCATCGAAGAATTAGAATTGGTTTGCAGTTATTATCAACAGCCACGGTCAGTCACTGAATTATTAACGCTAGCTGATTTGAAGGCACAGGCTCATAAGATGGTGTCCCAACTTTCAGGTGGTCAATTACGCCGCCTCTCCTTTGCTTTAGCCATGGCAGGCAATCCGGATTTGCTATTCTTGGATGAACCGACCGTTGGAATGGATGTTGGCAGCCGACAAAAATTCTGGCAGCAAATTGAACAGTTAAAAGAAGCCGGCAAGACGATTATTGTCACGTCGCATTATTTAGAGGAAATTGAACACATTGCAACCCGGATTTTATTATTGAAAGATGGCCAGTTCCAATTCGATGGTGACTTGGCAACATTACAACAACAATTTAAAGGAACGCAGATTCGCTTTACGACTGATTTACCAGCAGCTACTTTTGCAAAATGGCCAGGCGTGATCCGCGTGACGAAGACTGGGGCCAAGGTGCTGTTGCAAGTTACCAAGAGCGATCCGATCTTAAGTCAATTAGCACCAATGATGGGGATCCAGGTTCATGATGTGCAGGTTCAAGCAAGCTCATTAAATGAAATTTATAGCGAAATGATGGAGGACTAAAAAATGCAAACAATGATGGTACAAACAAAAATAGACTTTAAACGCGCATATTGGCGTAATCCACGCTTTGTTATTTTTTCACTCTTAATGCCGATTGCGTTTTATCTCTTGTTTACGAAAGTAATGAAACAGGGTGTGATGAATGCAGCATTCAATCGACAATACATGGTCAGTATGGCGACCTATAGTTTAGTTCTCAGCAACACGTTTACTTTATCGACATTACTTTATAATGACGCACGGGATGGCTTGGTTTCCTTAATCGATTTATCACCAACCAGTCATCGGACTTATTATGGGGCTAAGTTGTTGAACTTAGGCTTAATCAATGCTTTAACGATCGGCGTCATTTTCATAGTTGCTGGGATTAGTAATCAAATTCATTTAGTGTGGTCCAGTTGGTTATTAACGGCGGGCTGGTTGTGGTTTGCCAGCATCCCCCTTTGTTTAATTGGGATTAGCATTTCATTTTTAACAGATGAAAATCAGATTCAACTGGTGTCTAGTTTGTTAGCTTTCCCCTTAGCAATTTAAGGGGGATTATGGTGGCCAACAGAAATAATGCCCAAAACAGCTCGCGTGATTGGCAAGCATTTGCCGGTTTATCCGATTAATCATATTGGCCAAGCGCTGATTGCGCATCAACCCGCACACTTGGGTGAATATGGCATCACGTTGCTCTGGGCTGGGTTATTACTGGCAATTGTCGTATACTTAAACCATCATAAAAGAGGAGTGATGCATGCATGAATTTTTTTAAACGCTACATTGCCATGCCACCCCAATATGGCTTATTTCCATATGTTTGGTTGATTTTCTTGCTCTTTCCAATTGGTTATGCGTTTCCGTATCAAACGGTTAAGCAGCAAGCGATTATGGGCTTGATTCTGATTTTCTTGGTGGCTTATCGCAATGGGTATGTCGCATCGCGGTATCGCGCATTCTGGATTATCTTACAAATGGTGACCAGTGCGATTTTAGCAGTCATTATCCAGGCGTTTTATCTGAATATTTATACTGCCTGGGTGTTTGGTTCGATTCCCATGCGCCGCCGAAGTTTCTGGCGCTATTACTACGCTTATCTGTTGTCACTAATCATACCAGCGGTCACCCTATATTGGTATTATGGTGGTCATATGGGACGCGATGATCTGATTGGCTTAATGGTGTACGGCTTGTTCTGCATCTTTTCACCATTTGCGGCTAGCTCGATTCAGCGTTTCAATCGGAAAAATCACCAATTAACGCAGACCAATCAGCGATTAACCGATATGATTAAGCAGAACGAACGGCAACGAATTGTACGGGATTTACACGATAATTTAGGTCAGTCATTTTCAATGATTACGCTAAAAGCGGAATATGCACGTAAATTATTGGCGAAAAAACCGGACGCGGTACCCGAATAACTACTCGAGATTGAACAAGCCTCCCGTCAGAATTTAAAAATGGTGCGTGAGATTGTCGCTGGTTTACGCCAAGTGACCGTTGCTGAGGAATTGATCAATCAAGAACGGAATCTCAGCGTTGCAGGTATTTTACTGCTGACTAAAAATGAAGACCAACTTGAGGGGATTCCACAACAAAATCAACAAGTGCTTGCGCAATGTTTACATGAAGCCGTGACCAATATAATTCGCTACAGTCAGGCAACGGAGTGTTACGTGGTTTTTAATCGAACCGCAACGACTTTTCAGATGCAGATTGAAGATAATGGTCGCGGATTGAAAAGCGAAGATCAATATAAGAGTCATGGGATTGTGGGCATGCGCGAACGGTTAGAAACGATTGATGGAGAGTTGATGGTCGATGGTCGCCGGGGCACACAGTTGACGATGACGGTGCCACTTAAGATGGAGGGAAGGGCATGATTAAACTTTATTTGGCAGAAGACCAGCAACTATTGAATACCGCTTTAGCGGGCATTCTGGATTTAGAGGATGATTTGACGATGGCCGGAACCGCCGTCAATGGACAAGTCGCACTTGATCAGATTGAAACCCTCCAACCAGATGTTGTTTTGTTAGATATTGAGATGCCGGGCATGACAGGGCTTGGGATTGCGCACCAACTACGATTTTAAGCAAATTGGATGCAAGCAACCGCGTTGAAGCAATTCAGATTGCACGGCATAATGGCTGGCTGTAAGAGGCAGTAAAATTGCCTCTATCATGATTGTTCTCTATGATGAAAGCAAACAAGGAGGACGAAACAATGGCATTAGCAAATTTGCATAAATGGGCGTTTTTCTATTTTTCACCAGACTTTTCACCTGAATAAAATACGGTGATTAACCGTAATCCAATGGGAACGTGCGAGATGATTACCGTCGGGTTCGATCCACGTGCTAAAGAAGATGGTTCAATTATTGAAGTCGCTAAGCAATTGAAGGCAGAAGGCATTCAATTTATTGAACTCTGTGGGGGCTTCGGACCAACCTGGACGACTAAAATTAACGAAGCACTAGACTTCGCCATCCCAGTCGGAGCAGTCATGTATGGTCCAGAATTCAGAAAACAATTGTTTGAAATAATGAACTAAAGAGTGCGTCAAAAGCGGGTATACTGCGAGCATTAGCCTAACAAGACGAATGATTGCTGAAAGCAATCATTTGACTTGTGTAGCTAAGCACAGCAGTATGCTTTTGAAAGCACGTTTCGGATAAGAGTGCGTTCAAGCTGGTCAACTTTTGAGCATTAGCACAGGGAAGCGAATTAGCGACGCAGTCGATGATTTGATTCACAGCGCTAAACGCAGGAACATGGTTTGAAAAGCACGTTTAGGGTTAACCGGAAGGGTATGACTTACAGAGCATGTTTAAACCAAAAGCGCCGGCAAAATTAATTTTGTCGGCGCTTTTTTAGGCTTATTATTTAACTTTTGACTGATGATTTGGTATGCTCTACTTATTAAATGTAAGGAGGCGTGTCATGCAAAGAGGGCGGCAGTTCTTAAAACTTAGTGTTAGTGCAATTTTTATATTCGGGGTGTTCTTATTATGCCAAGTTTCGGGGGTGCAAGCCAAACAGGTTCTTCAGCTTGGCGCGCAAGCACCACTAGATACCATTGATATCTCGACTTCAACGGGATATGGTCAAACAGGGAACATTTATGAAAGTTTATTCCGGCTTGGTGAGAACGGTAAAATTGAACCAGGCTTAGCGAAATCGAGTTCAGTTTCAGCTGATGGTAAGACGTGGACATTTAAACTGCGTGATGCCAAGTTCAGTAATGGTGACCCGATTCGGGCACAAGATTTTGTCTATTCATGGCAACGGACATTGAAACCAGAAACCAAATCACCTTATACAAACCTTTTCAGTAATATCCAAAATGCCCCAGCGATTGCAAAAGGTGAGCTGGCACCAGACCAACTCGGCATACGGGCAGTGGATGAGCACACGTTGGAAGTCACATTATCCACACCTGTGGCCTACATGAAAACCTTGATGGCTTATCCATTATTTGCCCCACAGGATCAAAAAGTGGTTGAAAAATATGGTAAGAAGTATGCGACGAATGCGAAATACATGGTGTACTCTGGTCCGTTTAAGTTAGTTAACTGGAATGGGACGAGTGAGAAGTGGCAATTTGTGAAGAACAATCAATATTGGGATCGCAAAAAGGTAAAATTAGACCAAGTCAACTATACCGTGTTAGAAAATACCAGCACCGCGCTTTATCTTTATCAGGAAAAGAAACTGGATTTAACCCAGTTGGATAATCAACAAATTGATAATTATCGGGATGATAAAGCATTCCATAGATATCCTTATGCGTTGACGAACTACATTAAATATAACTTCAAATCAGCAGATGAACAGAAAAAAGCACTTTTGAATAACCAAGACTTTAGATTGGCGATTTCGTTAGCGATTAATCGTAAGACGTTGAATAACCGGCTATTCGGTTCGAAGAAAAACGATATTACTGGTTTCGTGCCAGTGGGCTTAGCCGACTCCCCTAAGAAGGTGGACTTTGCTAAATCACAAGCCGTGCCAGATACCGTGGATTACAATCAAAAATTAGCGCTTAAACATTGGCATGAAGCATTGAAAGCGACTGGTCAAAAGAAAGTTGCCCTCACCTTAACGCTTAATTCCGATGATGCCAACGCGTCATATGTTGGTCAATATCTCAAAGGTCAACTTGAAAAAGTCTTACCAGGCTTCAAGTTGACATTAAAGACCGTGCCAAGCCAAGTTTCAGCGAGTCGTGATAAAAAAGGCGACTATGATTTATTACTCGCAGGTTGGGGGGCAGATTTCAAAGACCCAATTTCGTTTTTAGAAATCATGTTACCAGGGGCTGCAAGTAATACCGGCGGCTTCGACAATCCAGAATACAAAGCTGCCCTTGACCGCGCAATGAATGCCGATGCGAACGATCCTGACAAACGTTGGGCGGACCTCGTGACGGCTGCGCAAGTCATGAATAAAGTCCAAGGGATTACACCACTCTATCAAAATGATACGGCATACTTGAAGAATCCAAAGGTCAAAGACGTTGTGCATAACACAGCTGGCGCACAATGGAGCTACAAGACGGCTTATATTAAATAGCGTGTGAATATCAGCCGGTTATAGCCTGAGGATTAACAAGAAAGGCGCCAGTCCAAAATCTATTTTTTGGCTGGCGCCTTTTTTGTATAAACAAATCATTATGGTTCTGAATTTTGCTGTGCTAAAGTAAGGGTATTCAATAAAAGAAAGAGGGACCTTAAATGGCAAAACAATATGAAACAACGATGATTAATGAAGGGGGCCGCAATGGCTTCGTTTATTCACCCGATCAAGCAAAGAAATATGTAATCAAGTCACCAGGGACAGACCCATCAGGGAAGAGTACAAATCCAGAGCAACTCTTTGCAGCCGGCTATAGTTCTTGCTTTAACAGTGCCTTAGATGTTGTCCTTAACCAAGAACATATTAAAGGCGAACCCACGATTAAGGCGACTGTTTCCCTTTATAGTGATGGCCCTGCCAATTATTATATTGGTGTTGATCTTTTCGGTCACATCGAAGGTTTATCAGAAGAAGAAACAATGAAGTATCTCAAAAAAGCAGACGAAATTTGCCCATACTCAAAGGCAACTCGTGGCAATATTGATGTCACGATTAATGTGATGTAAATCATTCAAAAAGGAATCAGCGACTGCTGATTCCTTTTTTGGTGATTAAGCTTTCAATGAATGTGGTTTGCCTTCTTGTTTGAGGACGGATTGCACGGCTGGGTCTTGTCGCATGTGTTGATCAAAACGATCCAGATTAGGGAAGTCAGCCAATGAAAATGCGAGTCGTTGACACCAATTCGTCATGACAAATAGATAGGCATCTGGTGCACTGAACTGATTAGCAACTAAGAAGGACTGGTCCGCTAACGCTTTTTCAACATAAGCAAGCCGTGGGAGAACTCGCGAACGGACTAAATCTTGGCTTTCGGGTGTATTGGGGAGCCAATTGCCTTTACGAAATGGTGAGATGAAGTTTTTATGCAATTCAGTGGCGATGTAATTCAGCCAAGTGCGTTGTTGCCAGTACTGTTCAGTGGCATAGTCCGCCATTAATGGCAGCGGACTTTGTTGACTGATGTATTCCAAAATAACGGCGCATTCAGTCATGAACTCGCCCGATTCAGTTTGTAAGGCTGGGACGTAATTCTTCGGATTGAGCTGATGATAATCACCAAGTGATGTGGTATGGGGATCTAAGTTAACGGGCGTAACGGTGTAGGGCAGCCGACTCTTCTCAAGTAAGATATGTGCGATAAGTGAGCTAGCACCAGAAGCATAAAATAAAGTATTCATCGATCCAATCTCCTTTGAGTAATACAACCAGATTGTAGGGGTAACGGTGATGAATTGCAATTATAATGGAATTGATGAAAGATAATGCAATCATATTTTGAAAGCGCTATAATATCAATAATTGAAGATTGGGGGGATGTTGAATGAGTACGAAAGACTATTTTAAATTCTTTACAACAACGTCACTGACTGGTAACGGGCAGCGCGGTTATCTGATGTCTGTGGAACAACCAATTGATGCTGCAACGTTGAAACAAGCCTTTGGCAATGTTGTTAGTTATTTTGATCAATATGGGGATAGCTTCCAGTTTACATCGCCATTTTCGATTGAACAGTTAGAAACGGTGGTCACAGAACAAACAACGCTCAAATTAGGTGACTTCAAAATTGTGAACCGTGCGGGGTTACATGGGATTGGAAATGGATTGGTTTAAAAAAGAGGATTGAGACAAAAGTTGCTTTTGTCTCAATCCCTTTTTGGATGGTCGAACTTTAATCGGCTGATACCACACTCTAAACGTGTTCTACCAGCTATCTCCTTCCGGTTAACCCTGAACGTCAAACGATTGCTGTGCAATCCTTCGCCATTCTGTGTTAATCCTCAGAAGATAATCGGTTGATGTCACACTCTTTTAATTTCTAGCGTATTTATGTGGATCGGCGTAGTTGAAGAAATCGGCTTTGGCAGTATAATCACCACGATAAACGCCGTTCCAGCCAGCACGTTGGCCAAACGCTCCTAAATCAATTAGTAAGTGTTCCTCATCCTTAGTGAGATGAATTTTACCAAAGCCAACACTATAGATATAATTTGCGAGACGATTGACGAGTGCTTCGGGATTACTTACCGTGTCGATTTTAAGATAAACCTGGAGTAAAACATCGGTAATATCTAACAGTGCATTTGATTTATCCGGATGCGCCATTAGACTGTTGTAAAGTGTATGGATGTTTTCTTTTGTAATTGATAAACTTGTCATTTAAACCCCTCCGTATTACAATAATTCACACTAGTTATAGTTCCCTTTTAGTTATTTGTCAATGATGCAAATAAGCGCTATGACGATTAACGTTTAATTTTAAACGTTAATCTTTTTTTTGAATATTGATCGAATCTTGGTCCATAATAAAGTTTGTCAGAGACTTAGTTGGCCAATTAAAGTACTGAGAACTATTGTGATTAGGAGGATGTCATTTGAGCTTATTACTGAATCAATTTCAGAATTATCAAAAGATTCTTTCTTTGGTAATGTCAATTATCATTATTGTCGCTGTCTATCTGAACGACTCACAACCGGTTTTAGCAGTTTTAATTGTTTTAGGCATTGCTAGTTTAGGGGAACACTTCTTACTTTATTCATCGAATATTGAAAGTAATTGGGCAGGAAAAGTGGACCTAATGTTTAAGATAGCTTGCTTATTATATGTGTTGTATAAATTTTCGGATTAGTTAAATATTCCTAATAAAAAGGTTGGCATAAAATCATTTTATGCCAACCTTTTTATTTTTTATAAACCGTAATTAACGTTAATCATAAAAATGATAACGTTAATTTTAAAAAATAAGTTAATCTTGTGAATTATGTATAATTTGATTAGACTAAAGAATAGGAGAAAGTATGATGATCTTTAAAGAACTTTCAGAAAAAGAATTGCAAAAAATAAACGGTGGTATGGCAGGAAATAGTTCTAATTTTATTCATAAGATTAAACAAATTTTTACCCATCGTTAAGATAGGTTGTTGGTGAGCATGTTATATACGGATGTATCGGTTTCCTTAATGCAAAATTTTGTTGCTATCTTATTAATTTTTCTATTATATAGATATATTCAAAGAAAGATAACATTTAAACGGATCATATTAGATATTTTAATAGCGATTATTTTTTCAATATTATATCTGTTTATTTCAGATGCGTCATTACTTGTAATGGTATTAATGCGATTAGGGTGGCATTTTCATCAACAAAAAGAAAATAAGATAAAAACGACTGATACAGCTAATTTAATTCTAATTATCGTGATCCAGTTATTGTTAGTTGCGGTTGGGACTATTATTAGTCAGTTTACCATATCGATTATCAAAAGTGATTTCAGCCAAAATATATTGAACAATAGTGCAACAGATATTGCTCCTATCCTAGTATTTGGTACATAAATTTCTGAACAGTTGTGCCATAATTAATAAAACAAGATAGGAGCATTCCAATGAAACGATATCAAGATGATTTTAAAGCCAGCATTGTGAAGATGCATCGTGAAGAGAAAAGATCTATTCGCTCGCTTTCCGAGGAATACGGTGTTTCTCCAGCCGCAATTCATAACTGGGTTAAAGGCGCTAAATCAGTTGAGCTAGAAGACGGTACTGAAGTAACGTCCAAAGAATTCAAACAACTTCAAAAGGAAAATCAGCGATTAAAGGAGGAACTCGAAATTTTAAAAGCTGCGGCGGTGTTACTGGGAAAGCATTAGGACGAATTAATTGCCTTGTCTTCATAGAAGATCAGTTATTGCGACACCGCTTATCAATTATTCTTTCGGCACTGAAATTACCGCGCAGCACCTATTACCATTGGAAAAGATATCAACCTAGTCAACACGAACGTGTTGATAATCAACTCAAAGAAAAAATTAAATTGATTTGGGAAAATAATTATCGTGCCTATGGTTATCCACGAATAACGATGGTGCTTCGCAAGTCAGGCATCTGTGTTGGGTCAAAACGAATTTTACGATTAATGAGGGAAATGGAGATTCACTCTTTAATGAATCGGCGATTTAAAAAACCTGGCACTCATGTGGATCATTCACAACGCCCCAATTTAATCAAGCACCAGCCCAATGCAAGGATATGGCGTGCTGACATTACTTATTTGGAATTACGTCCAGGAACCTGGGTTTATCTCAGTTCTATTTACGAACCAAAGGTTCATCAAGTTCTTGCTTTCAAGATTGGTCGTCAGATGGAGGCGACGTTAGTTGTAGAAACGATTAATCAGGCGCTTGAATATCATCAAAAGCCACAATATTTTCACTCTGACATGGGTTCACAGTACACCAGCAACGAAGTTGAAACTTTACTTGAACGGCATCAGATTAGCCACTCATACTCAAAACAAGGTTATCCTTATGATAATGGGCCAATTGAAGCTTTTCACTCATTGTTGAAGAGAGAGTTTGCCTTTCAAACAACTTTTTCCAATTTTGAGGACTTGGTAATCCGAACCTCAAATTACATCAGTTGGTTTAATTCCGACAGAATTAGAACGAGTGTTTAGAAAAAGATGTGCCATTTATTGACATAGGAGCAGAATTCAACGTTTGTTTAGGGATCTATAACAGTTACCATGAAAACTATATCGTCCCACTGACATTGCCGCAGGAAAATCGTAATCTATACGGCTATATCCATCAGAAATTAATAAAACTTGATCGAAAAAGACTGCGCGATTTTAATTTGGGCTACGGTTTAATTGCTAGCTCGATAACCTTTGGTGGTTTTCATTAAAATGGGGAGTGAGCAAATATGAAGTGGTATGCAGGTGGACAGGAACGGGGGAATCAAGCAATTACGATAATCAGTACGTTATTAACTGACTTGAAACAAGATGACCAAACGGTACCATTGCAGTAACAGCTATCAAGCTGAACTTGAAGCACAAACAACAGCCGTGCCATTCATTTTAAGCCGGATGAACATTGCAATTGCGAATGTGGTTCAAAAAGAAGGCTTGCAGCTATCAGCCAGTCAACAAGCTAAGTTAAAAGAAATGACGGCGTTGTCGACGATTAGATATGGTTATTAGTGAAAAAGAGCGTAACGTTTATATAGCGTTACGCTCTTTTTTGAGCTAAGCCGATAGTTTCGCTAAAAAGTTAACCACTGCTTTTGTCGACAGGGTTGATAACGCTAGCGCATCGAGTTGATAAATCCGGTTTGAGTCAAAATTACTTTGATTAAATTGGTGCTGAAGACCATTTTTGAGAATTAAAGCTTGCGGTTGTTTTTGGTGAATGGCTTGGCTATCCCCAAAAGTATCATCAAGAGAGACGTGCCAATTCATCTTAGCAGCTTGCAAAGCTACGTTTAGTTGCTGAACGAATTGTTGTTCTTTGTGTCCGTGTCCAAAACCACTACCGATGACGAGTGGTAGGCTAGTTGAAACTAAAATTGCTTCGTTCATGTTGAGCACCTCATCACTTTATTTTATGGTATTCTATCACTATCTTGCTGGTTAAACAACTAGAATGAGAACTTAATAACCACCAAATGAAAGCGTTCTAATTTAAGGCCGTTTTGTTTTGACAATGCTTGATAAGTGGCTTACATTTAATTGTGAAGGATAGCACAACCTATCCGCAGACATTTGTGTCAATTCAAATGGAAGAGGTGGCCAGAATGGCAACGAATCAATTAGTATTAAAAACCGCAGACATTTGCGATATCCGGGATATTGAGGAAGCACGGGCAACCATTAAACCGTATATTCGCGAAACACCTTTAATTCAATCGATGTTCTTGAGTCGTAATGTGGCGCACGGTCATGTCTATTTGAAATTGGAAAATATGCAGCTGACGGGATCGTTTAAATTCCGTGGTGCGAACAATAAAATTAACCATTTAACGCCAGAGCAACGGGCTAAAGGCATCATTACAGCTTCAGCCGGCAATCATGCGCAAGGGGTCGCATTGACCGCGAAGTTATTAGGGATTGATGCGACCGTTGTGATGCCAGAAGAAGCACCACTTGCTAAGCAACAAGCGACCGCCGGTTATGGGGCGAACGTTGTTTTACATGGTACGACTTTTAATGATTCGCGGTTGTACATGGAGCAGTTAGCAGCCGAAAAGGGCTTAACATTTGTCCACCCCTACGACGATCGCGAAGTCATGGCCGGCCAAGGGACAATCGGCCTTGAGATTTTGGATGCGATTTGGAATGTTGATACGGTGATTGTACCGGTTGGCGGCGGTGGCTTAATCTCCGGCATTGCGACGGCTTTGAAATCCTTTAACCCCTCAATTCACATCATTGGGGTTCAATCGGAAAACGTGCACGGGATGACGGCTTCATTTGAAGCAGGCACAATCACCAGCCATCATGCGGACTTCACGCTAGCCGATGGGACAGACGTTGCGATTCCAGGTGAACTGACTTTCCCAGTGGTTCAAAATCTAGTCGATGAAATGATTTTAGTTTCCGAAAAAGAAATCGCAACTGCGATGAAGAATCTCATGCAACGGACTAAGATTGTCACAGAAGGCGCTGGTGCATTACCAACGGCAGCACTGCTGAGTGGTAAAATTGATCCTCAATGGTTAACAGATAAAAATATTGTGGCTTTAGTTTCAGGCGGGAATGTTGATTTAACCCGCGTTTCGGGTATTATTGACCAACTCTTCCACCCAACTGATACAAGCAAAGGGGTTGTTGGATAATTAAAAAGCCGGCATCCGTCTAAAAACGGATGCCGGCTTATTTTTGTGCTGCAAGAAAGGCTGGACCATGATCGTCAATTAGGGCGTGAAATTCTTGGCAGTCTTTAACAGTCATTTGGGGTAAGAGCTGTGGTTCAATAACCTGTTGTACCTTTAAATAGTGGAGGTCTTTTAAAGAACAGTGCTCTAGGTGAGCAATTAAGCGGCGGGCATATAAATCAGCGATAAAGACTGGGCGGTCGAAGACATATAATAAAATGACATCGGCTGTTTCCGGACCAATGCCTTTGATGGCAAGTAACTGGCGCCGTAGGTCAGTGGTGGTTGTCATCCGATTGAGCGTGTCTAAGTCAAAATCAACTGTCGCTAAAAATCGAAACAGCCCTTTAATTGTCCTGCTTTTAGCGTTATTGAAGCCGCTGGGTTTAATAGCCAACATAAGGGCTTCATCCGAAAGAGAAAGCAGATTGTTTGGCTCGAAGTGCGTACTTGATCGTAGATTGGCGAGCGAGCGGTCAACATTTTGCCAGTTTGTATTTTGAACTAGAACCGCGCCAACCATTGTTTCCCAATGGGAATCAGAAGGCCACCAGTGTTGCGGCCCATATTGCCGATACATTGTTTGAAAGAGTTGGTAGTAATCAATTTTACCGTTCATGAAAAATGTCTCCTTAACATAAAAAGACGCTACTTCACCTTTGGCAGTCACTTATTGTCAATTCGCTTGGTGCGCAGTTGTAGCAGTTTGGAAGTTGTGGCTAATGAGATGGTGGTCAAAATGATGAAAAAAGTGGTTGAAAGTAAGAAACGCGGCATCTGCGCCCCAGAAAATTTTAAAATAATCGTGGTAAGGGTACTAAAAGTGGTGAGGATGTTTAAAATCATGAGTGAAATTTCGTAGTTGCCCGATTATTTCGAAATGACGTGGCCAGCGTATAATAAGCCAACGCCGAACAATATATATGAGAAATAGAAAATACCGAAGAAAACGATGAAAATAGTTAATGATTCTTTGGCGTAGACGAGAATATCGGTACTGGTAAAGATGCGAATCAAAGTATTTAGAATCTGATAGGTGAGATAAAGTGTTGCTAGATAGATAAAAGTGGGGAAGTTTCGTTTGATAAAGGCCATAGCAATCTCCATTGTTTTTTTATTGTAAAGCTTGTCACTATTCTAGCATGGAATTTAAGAATGGTCAGTTGAAAGTCAGCCGAGAATGCGTTTTTATTTGTAATTAATATCATCTGCGTTATACTTGAGTTGTGTAAAATAGAATAAGGAGTGATCAATGTGAAAATTATCGTTGTCGGTTCATCTCATGGTGGATTTGAAACTGTTCAAGAAAGTTTACTCGATTATCCGGATGCAACCATCCAATGGTACGAACAAGGCGATTTCCTATCGTTCTTATCCTGCGGGATGCAACTCTATTTAGAAGGGACCGTCAAAAACGTTGATGATGTCAGTTATGCGACACCAGAAGGCATGCGGGCAAAAGGGGTTGAAGTCAACCTACAACAAGCAATCACCGCGATTAACGCCGATCAACATACGGTCCAAGTGAAGGATTTAAAGAATAATACAACGCGTGAAGAAAGTTACGATAAGTTAGTCTTGAGTGTCGGCGCTGTGCCATTTGAATTACCAGTGCCAGGCCGTGATTTAGAGAATGTCTACGCAATGCGTGGCCGTGATTGGGCGATTAAATTAAAGGCGAGGACAGTTGATCCAACCGTTAAAAATGTTGTGGTGATCGGTTCTGGTTATATTGGCATTGAAGCGGCTGAAGCATTTGCTAAAGCTGGCAAACATGTTACAGTTGTTGATGTCTTGCCACGTCTATTAAGTCTCTATCTCGATCAAGAATTTACAGATCAATTAACGGCTGAAATGCAAGCGCACAATATCTATCCTGCAGTTGGTCAAGGCGTCAAAGAATATGTCGGCGTTGACGGTAAGCTAACTAAAGTTGTGACCGATCAAGCTGAATACGATGCTGACTTAGTCATCGAAGCTGCGGGGATTCGGCCTAACACAGGCTGGTTAAAAGATACATTACAACTCGACCGCAGCGGCCGGATTGAAATCAATGAATTCTTACAAACAAGCCAACCCGATATTTTTGCAGTCGGGGATGCAACGGTTGTAAAATACGCACCAACTGGCAAAGAAATGCCAATTGCTTTAGCAACGAATGCGCGTCGCCAAGGTCGCTATGCTGCTAAGAACTTAGTCACCGCCAACCAACCGGTACCCGCTGTTTCAGGTTCATCAGCATTGAGCGTCTTCGATTATCACTTTGCTTCAACTGGGATTAAAGAAGGAACAGCTGATAAAATGGGTGTGAAGACCCAATCTGTTTTGGTTTCTGAAACATATCGCCCACACTTCGTCCCTGAAGCAGAAAATCCAGTGGTCGATTTCAAATTAACCTTTGATCCAGAAACACGGCGTGTACTCGGTGCGCAAATCATGTCTAAAGCTGACGTGACGGCAAACATCAACGCCATTTCACTTGCCATTCAAGGTAAGATGACAATCGATGATTTAGCATACGCTGACTTCTTCTTCCAACCAGGTTTTGACCGTCCTTGGAACATCATGAACGTCGCCGCCCAAAAAGCACAACGACTTTTAGACAAATAAAGTGCAAGCAGCTGTCAATTGAAGATTGATGGCTGCTTTTTTGTGACCTTTTCTTTTGCAAAAGCCATTGTTATAATGAACAGCAATAAGACACATTGGGGCGTTAAAGATGTCAGAAAAATTCAAGCAGGATCTGATTGCCACTTTTTTGTGGTTAATATCCTGCTCGTTTATAAGTTAGGAAAAAAATGGGCAGCAACACAAGCTTTTTGTGCTGACATGGTTCGCCAAATAGGCTTGATGAAGACGGTGATTGTCATTGGATTCGTGTATTCAGCTGGTGTATTGCTCTTAACGGGGCTTACGCTTGGCTATTCAAGTGTAAGACGTTGGCTTAGAAAGAATCGCTAATAAAAAAGGATTGTGGATCGATAAAAATATCGATTCCCAATCCTTTTTTACTATATTACCCAATACCGATCACATAATATGCGAGTTTATCGGCGTAGTGTCGTTGGTTATTTTGTTGTTTAGCTTGCTTAACCGCGGTGAGATTGTCGGTGACCACGCCGTCTGCACCGAAATACATCATGCGGTGGACGGCTTGTTGATCATTGGGTGTCCAGACAAAGACGGCCTTATTTTCCTGATGTGCAGCTTGAATGAAGTGACTGTTGATAGTTGTCATTTCAACAGCATAAAAATCAGCGTTCGAAATTGGTGGGCCGATAAAATTAAAGGGGAGAATGTAGCCCGTTTGAATCTTCGGTGCTGCCTTTTTAACGGCCTCGACGATGTGCCAGTTTAAGGATTGCACCATGTGACCGTGAGCTTCGATATTGGCCTGATACTTATTCAGGAAATGTTGCACCAAGCCGGGATTATCGGTGGTGGGTGTCTTAATTTCAATCAGTAGTTTTTGATGAAGCTGATTGGCGCGTGCAAGATAGTCATCAAATGAAGCAATTGGTGCGGATTGCCGATGTTCATGGACGGTCATTTTAGTCAGTTGCGCCAGTGTTTTAGACTGCGGGGTCCCTGAGTGCCCAGTGAGTGGGGCAAGTTGGAAGTCGTGAAAGACGACGAATTGGTGATCTTTAGTCAATTGCACATCCATTTCAACATAATCGGGCTTTAATCGGGTAGTTTTTCGCAGCGCACTAATCGAATTTTGGACGCCGTCTTTTTGCGAAACGCCACGGTGGGAAATGCTTAGCGGCTGCTGAATGGTTACTGAACGGAGATAGTCCCAATTATAAGTCCCAACGCCGATTAAAACGCAATTTGCTACGAATAATAACCAACGACCACTGAGCGGCACGCTTAATTTTAAGGTTGCATAGTTGAACGTCGGTTGCACAAATTGTGGGTCGGCCAACAAATAATCAATGACGATGAAAAAGACGGCGACTGTCGAAAGCACCAAGTTGATGAGCATAGCAGCTTGCAACAAGGTCATGATGACCACGGCACTTGGCAGTCCCACTGATGTGTGGGTTTCAATCAACGCTTGTAGTTGGATGAGTAGGAAAAAAGTGAGTCCCGTAAAGCCAATCAGTGCGGCACCGATTAAGAGTAGACGCCCCAGTAATGAGCCAATTTTTTGATGTGTAAACTGCCAACTACTGGTCAACGCTTTTTTGAAAGTCATCTGCTGAAGAATGATGTTTGGTAGGGTGAAGATCAGCCGTAAGCCGAGATATAATAAGCCCAAATAGACAAGAATGAAAAGTCCCGCGACAATTCGCCGATTCATGAGAATATAATCCAGAATGAATGCCGGTATTTTAAACTTAGTCAATAAATCAGAATGATAGCCAAGCCCGCCCAGCGGTAAAATTAAAAGACAATAATATAGAAAGAAAAAGAACGTGCCAATTCGAAGGTGCCTGAGTTGCGCAAAAGTCATCTTCAGCAATGCCTGCAAAGCTAGCGGCCGTTTAATCTGAATAAAGTACACACTTAATAGAAGAAACGTGAATTCGAAGAAAGCCAGCAATAAAATTAGTAGCGCAATTCCTACGAGTGCTAACAGCGCAATCGGATGCTGATGAATAAGCGCTGGTAAGTTGCTCAACGCGAGAAACTGGATCTGATTATGTACCAGAATGAAGTAGCTGGCTTTACTCAAAAGCGGTAGACAAATTAAAAGCAAAAAGCCATGCATCAATAACACACTACGAAAATAGGCCTGGGACTGCTTTAAAAAAGTGAATGTACTTGTAAATAGGGTTTTAAAATACTGCATTGAATGGGTGCTCCTCAATTGGACTCGTAATGAGATAATTGTACAACAAATATAGAAGCGTGTAATACCGATTAATCTTTGTATTTAATGAAGAGTTTGTTATAGTTATTAAGTTAATAGTATGAATGAAATCGCTAAAGCTATCTTGTGGAAATAATGACCAAAAAATATTTAAGCGCGCGAACTCGGACCAAACATACATATGCTTTTTATAAAGAGCGACGGAACAATCCGCAATGGCGCGACGATTTTATTCAGGTTAGATCGCAAAGAAGAAAAGCATTATTTATTCAAACGATTGTTATCCTAATCATAATTGCAGGAGGTGCAGTTTATTTTTCTAAAGCAATGCCAATGAAACGTGTGGTTGAACAATCAGCCACTAGTTCAAGCACAACAGCTAGAACTGAATCAACAAAGGAACCATCTGCAGATCCGGCGATTGCAATTAGACATAATAGTAGCGATGAAGAACAAGTATCGATTAGTGAATCTAGTAATAGTATGGCATCAACAGAGTCATCAAACGACAATCATGATACAACGTCATCTACAACAATGGCAGATGATGACGTTGATTATATAGCAGACGGATTTCTAATGGCGCCTGTAAAGTACAATGGTGAAGATGCCACAGAAGCGATGGAAGCAAATCGAGCGCCACAAAATTGGCTCCTATGTCAAGAATCCGGACATAAAAGTACGAACAAATTTGTCCAAAAATTCGGATTAAATTTGCAATCTACCGTCAGATATTGCAGAATTAAATAGCAAGTATTCCATTATTTTCTACCGTTGGTTATCCATGAATTACAACCAGTACGAGTATTACAGCGTGAAGGGTGGACGGAGAGCCGACCAAGTAGAAAGCTATCGCAATCCCTCAATATCGGTTAAAGAACTAAGAATAATGACTGATACGATAATAGAATACAAACGATTCACTCACTTTGAAACGAGAGTATTGAAAGAACCTCTAGAAGAAATCACAAAACATACCTCTTTTAACGTGACTTATGAGAAAGTCAAAAAAGGACGTTCGATTGATAGTATAGTATTTCATATCGAGAAGAAACGCATGGCAGACGATAACAGTTACAAGTTGGACGATAGGGCTTATCAAGAAGATAAAGCACGTAAAGCTGAAACAGAAGACCAATTAGTCTTGCAGGCAATGGATAGCCCTTATACTAAGTTACTTATAGAACATTTCTTATTGTCTTATCTTGACCTTGTTGACAAAAAGATATTGGTAGGCTTACAGAAAAACGTTTATCCGCTTTATGACGAACTGAAAGAATTAAGAGGGCTAAATGGTGTCAAAGACCACCTCTCTTATGTGAGAGCTAAACAAGAGGACTACTCAAAGAAAAATATCTGTAAGTACCTTAAAAAAGCCATTGAACAATATCTACCAACGGTTAAAAGACAGGACTTAAACCATGAGTGAAGACTTAAAAACGATAAAAGAGTTGGCGGACGAGCTAGGACTAGCTAAACAGACCGTTCAATACCATTTAAAGTTTTTGCCGACCGAAAATCGACAAAAAAATGAAGAATTAAGCGTTAATAGTCTTTTGTTAGAGGCAAATTACAAGTTTAATCCGAACAAGCCCGGAATCTTTCAATGGCAGTCTGTTGATGATGTATTTTTAATGGTCGTTGATTAATTAGTTCAAGTGCTGCTAGGATCTCATCAGTCGTTACTTGGCTAAAATTGGTCTTTTTCGGGAAGAACCAGCGTAACCGTCTATTAAAATATTCATTGGAACCTCGCTCCCATGGTGAATATGGATGGCAAAAATAAACTTTGATCTGATAATCCTGTTCTAAGGCCTGATAATTGGCAAACTCTTTACCATGATCAACAGTAATGGATTTTACTTGGGGACCGAAGGCCCCCATAAACTTGCCAAAGGCGGTGTTTAGAGCCTTAGCCGTTCTATTAGGGGCTTTGATGGCCCATAGAAGTCGGGTCTTACGTTCTACGAATGTAACCAGACATGATCGTGACTCACTTCGACTAGAAAGCACCGTATCTACTTCCCAATGACCAAAAGCTAACCGTTGATTAACAGTTGTTGGCCGTTGTTCGATGGAAGTCCCACTTGTAAATTTCCCACGATTTTCGCTCACTCGGTGCTGGCGGACATTCCGATTGGGTAGATCAGTCAATTTGAAGGGGAGCCAGCCACGATTAAGCCAATTATAAATTGACGCAGTGCTCAAGTTATAAGCGGCCGCAATGGTTTCTGGTGACCAGGTTAATCGTAAGTGATTGGTAATTAAAGTCGCTAATGCTGCCGTCAGCATCGAACGACGACCGCAATTCCGCCTTTTGCGATCTGCATCTTGCTGAGCTAATTCTGGATCATAAGGTTTAACTCGGTCCAACTCATAGCTAATCGTAGCTTTGGCGACGCCTAAGGCGTCAGCCATTACTTGGTAAGATTTATTCCCCTCATTGACCAGTTGTGCTAGTGCGCCACGTTGAAAACGTGATAAAGTAGATGTACCCAAAGTAATCACTCCCTATATTGGTTGGAATTAGCTACTACCATTGTAAGTGATTGCTTTGGGCTTTTTAATTTCTGTTCGGATTAATTATAGAATTTGCCCCATAATAAAAAGCTCCTTTATGATGTATTATATCGAACAGTTTGTCCGTAATTCCATCATAGGAGCCAGATGTTTTTAGATAGAAATGTGATGGCGTAACGAACCGTTACCCCTAAAACATCGCCCCAAATTTGGGGACATCCCCTTATCTAATGAATACAGTCGCGATTTACGACGGAAACTAATGCTAGTAGTTGCTAGTATGATCCTTGACGGTCTATGTTTAATATAGGCCGTTGTTTAATGAAGTTAGCCCAAATTAAAAGACGGCCATTAATATGACCGCCTGCAGTAAGTTATGTATATGCCCCGTGCGTGATTTTTGTTGAATACGTGAATACGGTTTTGAATACGGTTTGTCGTATTCACTGTGAATAACAATCTATTTAGAGAAAAGAAAAAGGTTGATATATCAGTGCCTAAGCACGTTTATACCAACCTATCTTTTAATAATTATGCGTCACCCGGGAGTCGAACCCGGATCTCAAGAACCGGAATCTTGGGTGCTATCCATTACACTAGCGACGCATTCCGCGTACTCAACAGTACAATATATTATATTAGCGGAGTTAAGCGGAAATTTCAAGTGTAAATTTTGATAAATCGCGATAAATCAACGTTTAAAAAATATTCGGAAAGAAAACGTATTCATCAACCCCAAAGCATTGCATCTGTTTTCTGCACTTGTTATAATGGTCTTGTTCAAAAGGATAAGTTACTAGTTTTAGTAAGTTGCCTTTTATTTTTTGCCAACCATGGGTCGACTAATGACACAGATGGACATTTTATGTCCCACGGAAAGTAGGCGATAGCAATTGCGCGATGAATTATCTGCAATAGAAGCGGTTGCGCCAGATTTCGTCGGTATCATTAAGAAACGTTACCAGGTGTTACAACATATCGATTGGCTCGCGCCAGTTGGCCGACGAACGCTTGCGGAACAACTGAAGATGAGCGAGCGAGTAATTAGAACTGAGACGGATTTTCTGAAAGCACAAGGTTTGCTTAATTCGTCTAAATCAGGTATGGTTTTAACCGTGAAGGGGAATGAAATCCTCGATCAGTTAAGACAAGTAATGGATCAATTCTTAGGGTTACATCAGACTGAACGTCAGTTGAGTCAAGTCTTAGGCATTGAACATTGCTTGATTGTTTCTGGCAATAGTGATGAACAACCAAAAGTCCTCACCGAAATGGGCAAATTAGTCAATAGTACGTTACAATTATTATTACCACAAGGGCAAAGTATTGTGGCAGTGATGGGCGGAACGACGATGGCTGAAGCAGCTCATGAACTTTCAACTGATCTATCGAAACAGCGCAATCTAATCTTTGTGCCAGCTCGAGGGGGAATTGGTGAAAGTGTTGATATTCAGGCCAATGCAGTCTGTGCCGAAATGGCTAAGCAGACAGGTGGTAAGCATCGGGCATTGTATGTGCCTGAACAGGTGAGTGAGAAGACGTACGCGCCTTTGTTAGAAGAACCAAGTGTTCAAGAAGTGTTAAAACTGATTGAACGAAGCCGGGGTGTTTTACACAGTATTGGTGAAGCCATTGCGATGGCTGAACGTCGTGAGATGCCGATTGAAACCATCAAGATGCTTAAAGAAAAGCATGCGGTGGGTGAAGCCTTTGGTTACTTCTTCAATGCACAAGGCGAAGTCGTGTACAAGATTCCGCGAATCGGATTACAGATTCGTGACTTATTGAATATTCCGTGTGTACTGGCGGTTGCAAGTGGTACTTCTAAAGCCCAAGCAATCCAAGCGTACATGCACCTTGCACCTAAACAGACGTGGTTAATCACGGATGAAGGTGCCGCAAACTCGATTTTACAAGGGGCAACCCTTTAAAATAAAAAATTTTTCATTTCCTAAAGGAGGAAATTCTATTATGACTACAAAAGTAGGGATTAATGGTTTCGGACGTATTGGTCGTTTAGCTTTACGTCGTATTTACGCAACAAACAGTGATGTATTGGAAGTTGTTGCTATCAATGATTTAACATCACCAGACATGTTGGCACACTTATTAAAGTATGATACAGCTCATGGTCAATTCAACCACGAAGTATCAGCTACAGAAAACAGCATCGTTATCGATGGCAAGAACATTCCAGTTTATGCTGAATCAGATGCACGTAATATTCCTTGGGTTAAGAATGATGGTGTTGACTTAGTTCTTGAAAGTACTGGTTTCTACACATCAGAAGAAAAATCACAAGCTCATATCGATGCTGGTGCTAAAAAAGTTCTTATCTCAGCTCCTGCTGGTGCTGTTAAGACAGTTGTTTACGGTGTTAATGATGACACAATCACAGCTGACGATAACATCATCTCAGCAGCTTCATGTACTACAAACTGTTTAGCACCTTTAGCTAAAGCAGTTAACGATGCTTTCGGTATCAAAGCTGGTACAATGACAACAATCCATGCTTACACAGCTACACAAAAATTACAAGATGGTCCTGATCGTGGTGGTAACGTACGTGCTGCACGTGCTGCTGCTGCTAACATCATCCCTCATTCAACTGGTGCTGCTAAAGCTCTTGGCTTAGTTGTTCCTGACTTGAAGGGTAAACTTGACGGCCACGCACAACGTGTCCCAGTTATCACTGGTTCATTGACAGAATTAGTTGCAACTCTTGACAAAGAAGTTACAGCTGACGAAATCAACGCTGCTGTTAAGAAAGTTACAGAAGGCAACCAATCATTTGGTTACAACGATGATCAAATCGTTTCATCAGATATCATTGGTACAGAATTCGGTTCAGTATTCGATCCTACTCAAACACAAATCGTTGGCGGTGGCGCAGGCCAAGTTGTCAAAGTTGTTGCTTGGTATGACAACGAATCAGGCTTTACTGCTCAAATGATCCGTACATTAGAAAAATTTGCTAGCTTAATCTAATTTCACTTTTGTGAACTTAGGAATGCGATAGCATTTTATAAGGCGGGAGGAGGTAAACTCCTTCCGCCTTTTTTTATGAAAATCTAGGAGGTTTGTCCACATGGCAAAACAAACAGTTGCAGATTTAAAAGATATTAAAGGCAAAAAAGTCTTAGTACGTGTTGACTTTAATGTACCAATCAAAGGCGGCGTTATCGGTGACGATAACCGGATCGTAGCTGCTTTACCAACAATCCAATACATCATCGACAATGGTGGCAAGGCAATCTTACTTTCTCACTTGGGCCGTATCAAGAGTGACGAAGATAAGAAAGAATTGACATTGAAACCAGTTGCTGCACGTCTTGGCGAATTATTAAACAAAGACGTTGCTTTCGTTGCTTCAAACGAAGGCAAAGCATTAGAAGATGCAATCAATGCGATGACTGATGGTCAAGTATTGGTTATGGAAAACACTCGTTTCCAAGACATCGACAACGACTTTGGCAAACGCGAAAGTAAAAACGATCCTAAGTTGGGCGAATATTGGGCATCATTAGGCGACATGTTCGTAAACGACGCTTTCGGTACAGCTCACCGTGCTCACGCATCAAACGTTGGGATTGCAACAGCTATGAAAGCTAATAACAAACCTGCAGTTGCTGGTTACTTATTAGAAAAAGAAATCAAATTCTTGGGCGAAGCAGTTGACGCTCCAGAACGTCCATTTGTTGCTATCTTAGGTGGCGCAAAGGTTTCTGACAAAATCGGTGTTATCGAACATTTATTAGCTAAAGCTGACAAAGTCATTGTCGGTGGTGGTATGACTTATACTTTCTACGCTGCTAAAGGTTTATCAATTGGTAACTCATTAGTTGAAGAAGATAAGATCGAATTGGCTAAAGAATTAATCGAAAAAGCTGGCGACAAATTAGTATTGCCTGTAGATAACGTTGTTGCAGACGCATTCTCAAACGATGCTAAGACAGAAATTGTTGAAGGTAACATTCCTGATGGCTACATGGCATTAGATATCGGACCTAAAGCAATTGCTGACTTCGAAAACGTCCTTAAAGATGCTAAGACTGTTGTTTGGAACGGCCCTATGGGTGTGTTTGAAATGGACAACTTTGCTAAAGGGACATTGGCAATCGGCGAATTCTTAGGTAACTTATCAGGCGCTACAACAATCGTCGGTGGTGGCGATTCAACAGCCGCAGTTAAGAAATTAGGCGTTGGCGACAAGTTAACCCATATTTCTACTGGTGGTGGCGCATCACTTGAATACCTAGAAGGTAAGACATTACCTGGTATCGCTGCTATTTCAGACAAATAATTTAAAATTAAGAGGAGATTTTCTCATGCGTAAACCAATCATTGCTGGTAACTGGAAAATGAACATGAACCCAACTCAAACAACTGAGTTCGTGAATGCTATCAAAGCCAACTTACCTAAGTTTGATCAAACAGAATCAGTTATCGGTGCACCTGCTGTTGACTTACCTGCTTTATTAGAAGCAGCTAAAGGCACAGACTTAAAAGTTGCTGCTGAAAACTGTTACTTCGAAGATGCTGGTGCATTCACTGGCGAAACTTCACCAAAAACATTGAATGAAATGGGTGTTGATTATGTCATCATCGGTCATTCAGAACGTCGTGATTACTTCCACGAAACTGATGAAGATATCAATAAAAAAGCACACGCAATCTTCAAAAACAACATGACACCTATCTTCTGTTGTGGCGAATCACTTGAAACACGTGAAGCTGGCAAAGCTGAAGAATGGGTTTCAAACCAAGTAACAGAAGGTCTTAAAGGCCTTTCAGCTGACCAAGTTAGCTCAATGGTCATTGCTTACGAACCAATCTGGGCAATCGGTACTGGTAAAACTGCTTCTGCTGACCAAGCACAAGAAATCTGTGCTGTTGTTCGTCAAACAGTTGCTAAGTTATACGACCAAACAGTTGCTGACAAAGTTCGTATCCAATACGGTGGTTCAGTTAAACCTGCAAATGTTAAAGAAATCATGGGCAAAGAAGACATCGATGGTGGTTTAGTTGGTGGCGCAAGTATGGAACCTGCTTCATTCTTAGACTTAGTTCACTTTAACGACTAATTTTTAACGCATTCCTGTTTACGAATGGCGTAAAATTAGCTAAAATAGATGTAGGCTTTGCCTGACATCCAAAAAAGCGCTAATGCTTAGCATTAGCCAAAAAAGGAGAAAATTACATGTCAATTATTACTGATATTTTAGGTCGCGAAGTTTTAGACTCACGTGGCAATCCTACTGTCGAAGTTGAAGTTTACACAGAAGATGGCGGCTTTGGTCGCGCAATCGTTCCTTCAGGTGCTTCAACTGGTGAACATGAAGCTGTTGAATTACGTGACGGCGACAAATCACGTTTTGGTGGCAAAGGTGTTTTAAAAGCTGTTGAAAACGTTAATGGTCCTCTTGCAAAAGAAATCATTGGTTTCGACGCTACAGATCAACGCGGTATCGATGCTGCTATGATTCAATTAGATGGTACAGAAAACAAAGGTAAATTAGGCGCTAACGCAATCTTAGGTATTTCATTAGCTGCTGCACGTGCTGCTGCTGACGAATTAGGCTTACCATTGTACGAATATCTTGGCGGCCCTAACGCTCACGTATTACCAACACCAATGATGAACGTTATCAACGGTGGTGCTCACTCAGATAACAAAGTTGATTTCCAAGAATTCATGATTATGCCTGTTGGTGCTAAATCTGTACGCGAAGCTATCCGTATGGGTTCAGAAACTTTCCAAGCATTGAAGAGTCTTTTATCAGCTGACGGTAAAGTTACTTCTGTTGGTGATGAAGGTGGTTTCGCACCTGACTTCGCAAACAACGAAGAACCTTTACAATACTTGATCAAAGCTATTGAAAAAGCTGGTTACAAACCAGGCGAAGATATTTCAATCGCTATCGACGTTGCTTCATCAGAATTATGGAACAACGAAGACAAGACATACAAATTACGTTGGTCAACTGGGGAAGAATTCACAACACCTGAATTCGTTAAATACCTTGAAGGCTTAGTTGCTAAATACCCAATCATTTCAATCGAAGATCCTATCGATGAAAACAACTGGGAAGACTGGGCATCAATCACTAAAGAACTTGGCGAAAAAGTTCAACTTGTTGGTGATGACTTCTTCGTAACAAACACTGATTACCTACGTAAGGGTATCAAGATGGGCGCTGCTAACTCAATTCTTGTTAAAGTTAACCAAATCGGTACATTAACAGAATCATTAGAAGCAATCGAAATGGCTAAAGAAGCTGGCTACACAGCTGTTGTTTCACATCGTTCAGGTGAAACTGAAGATACAACAATCGCTGACTTAGTTGTTGCTACAAACGCTGGCCAAATCAAGACAGGTTCAATGAGCCGTACTGATCGTTTAGCTAAGTACAACCAATTAATGCGTATTGAAGAACAATTAGGCGATACAGCTTCATACAAAGGTATCAACTCATTCTACAATATCAAAAAATAATTGAATATGTTCGTGTCGGCACATTTTGAGGTTTAACAGCCCGCGTTAAAGGATTATGTTTGTAGTCTTTTGATTTAGGGGGTTACCATTGAATATGGCGAGCAAAACATATCTAGTAAGAGCATCTTTTAATTAAGATGCTCTTTTTTTGTGCGATAAATTGACCGGATAAGGTAATGGATTGGATTAGGCTAGCAACTAAATAAACAATCCCCAGCATAACCGGTTGATTAAGAAAAGCTTATGGAGCATTGCGCAATAATTACCAGAATAATCTTGCAAATAATTACGTTTGCAAGCGGATACATAAACATTAGACTATAGATAGCGTAGAGGGATTGAAACGAGGAGTTGCGATAAGCATGAACAAACGAGAACACGCTATTATTCAATATATTTTGGCCCAGCATAAAACGTACTATGTCGACATTGCCGCACAGTTACAGCTTTCAGAGCGCACCATTGCAACCACCTTGAATGATATCGAAAGAGTCCTTTAATGTGAAACTCGTTCGAAAACCGAATGACGGTATTTATTTTACCGGGGATGTCGCGACATTAGCCAATCATCTTGAAAAAAAGGCCAATGATCGTCCCCAATCCAAGGAAGAACGCTGTCATTGCATTCTGGCTAAATTATTATTAGGTTCAGCATCGATTACGATTCAACAACTTTCTAATACCCTATACGTGAGTCGGAGTACAGTCGAGAATGATTTGAAAAAGGTAAAGCAAAAACTCGCGCAATTCGGTCTTCAATTGGCAATCACGCATACCGGTTTATCCTTAATCGGTTCTGAGCATCAAAAGCGGCAAGCAACGGTGGAGTTAATCAGTCAGTATTGGGGAAAACGGACTGAGGCTAAAGAGTTAAATGGACAGTTAGTGCGTCATGCTCAATTACCGGATAATCTGAATCAACTGTTTGAACCAGCCTTGATTAAAAACATACTCACAGCTTTAACGGAATTAATTGAAAAAAGTACGCTATCATTTACTGATTACGAGTTTCAGTCGTTAGCGATTCATCTGATGATGCCAGCACCAACTGGTGGAAGCAATGGAGCCCAACCAGTGGTGACACCGTTCATTGCCGAAACACAGCTGTTAGTACAGATTTTAGAACGGCGATTTGAATTGACAATTCCGGATTTTGAACAGGAATATCTCAACCGTCATTTAGTAACGGTCCAATCGAAGGATACATCTGTTCAAACTATCCAGACCGAGTTGCGGCAATCAGTCGGGCTGCCACAACTATTACGGCAACAGCTTGCTCAATTAGCAGTTGATGAGGAATTAATTCAGGGGTTGGCGGTTCATTTAAGTTCGGCACTTCGCCGGCTTGCAATGGGATTGAGTATTAATAACCCATATACTGATGAAATTCGCCAGAATTTTCCGCAAGCCTTTGATCAAGCAGTATTACTAAAGCCGGTGCTTGAAAATCAGTATCAGATTCAAATGAATGAGGACGAATTAGCCTTTATTAGTTTACACTTTGAAGCTTTTTTTGAACGACATTCAGAAGATGCACGCTTGAGTGTTGTGGTGGTTTGTAGTAGTGGCATTGGGACATCGCAATTATTAGGGCAACGGTTGGCCAAAACGTTTGCTCAAGAATTACGGATTACTCGTATTATTGCCTTGGGAGAACTACTTGCAACCCCGATTAAGGAATCGCTAGTCATCAGTACGATTGCGATTAAAGGTTTGTCAGTGTCGGTGATTGAAGTCAGTCCTTTGTTAAATCGGCATGATATTGGAATCATTCGCCAGATGATTACTGAACAACCGACGCCTACCAATCACTTAGTAGCTTTATTGCAACCCGAACTGACAATTGTCACGCAAGAGCAGTTAACGGATCAAGGCGCAATTGAATTAATTTGTCAGCGGCTCATTGATCAAGGGTATGCAAAGCCAACGGTTGTCCAGGCAGCGCTGGCCCGAGAAGCTTTAGCAAGTACGGCACTTGGTCGAGTAGCTTTACCGCATGCGGATTCACAATTAATTACCAAGCCAGCCATTGGGTTGCTGATTGCACCCCAAAGTATTAATTGGCAACACAACGACAAAGTGCAGCTCGTCTTCTTTATGGCCTTGAACGAAACTGTTCATGGCCAAATGCGGGCGATTTATCATGATTTAGACCAATTGATTGAAACCCCCCGTCTTTTAAAGCAAGTCGCACAAGCATCTGATGGGACGGCTGCCCTCGCCATCTTGGCACAATTGAATCAGAAAAATTAGAATGGAGTGTTACCAGATGAAAGAATTTGATGTTGAAAATATTTTTACAGATATCGTTGTTGGGGATGATAAACCGACGGCATTAGCAACACTAGCGCAATTATTTGCTGATAAGAATGGGTTAGATCGGGTTGCATTAACCGCGGGATTCAATGCGCGTGAAGCTGAGAGCACAACTGGTTTTGGGAATGGGGTGGCGATTCCACACGCGAAAGTGGCGGGATTAACTCAACCAGTTGTCGGAATTGTCACGTTTGAAACTGGTGTTGATTGGGAAGCATTAGATGACGCACCAGTTGAAATCGCGATTGCCCTAATTATGCCGCTCGATGACCCTAATAAGACGCATTTAAAAGTGTTGTCGAAGTTTGCGCGCAAGTTGATGGATGACGCTTTTATTCATAATTTGAAGCAAAATCGGCATGATGCAATGGCACTCTACACGTTAGTTAACGATGAAATCGAATTTAACTAGGAGGATTTAGAAGATGAAAAAGTTTGTTGGGATTACAAAATGTCCAGTTGGGATTGCCCATACTTATATGGCAGCTGAAAAACTGCAAAAAGCCGGGCAAGCTCGCGGATATGAAGTTAAGATTGAAACACAAGGCGCTTCAGGGGTAGAGGATGAATTAAGCGCCGCAGATGTGGCTGATGCCGATTTCGTGATTATTGCCGCTGACGTTGCCGTTGATGGGGAAGAACGGTTTAATGGCAAGCCAGTACTATATGCGAAGACCGCTGAAGCTATTAAAGATTCTGATACACTGATTGAAAAAGCACTAACGGCAGGTATTTATGGCAAGAATCAGCCGAAAACAGAAGCTAAACAAGAGGACAGTCATGAACAAAGTCCAATTATTAAGCAATTATTAAATGGGGTTTCCCATATGATTCCGTTTGTCGTTGTCGGTGGGTTGTTTATTGCCTTGTCAATCGCGATTGGTGGGCATCCGACTAAAGCAGGAATGGTGATTCCACCACATACCATTTGGAGTAGTATGAATCAGATTGGGACGATTGGTTTTACCTTAATGATTCCAATTCTCGCTGGTTATATCGCTTATGCTATTTCGGGGCGTGCAGCTTTAGCACCCGCAATGATCGGTGCAATGGTCGCCAACAATACAGACATCCTTGGTACAAAAGCCGGGACTGGATTTATTGGTGCGATTATCGTTGGTTTTGCGGCTGGTTACTTGGTTAAATGGTTTAATTCATGGCCCGTACCAAAAGATTTATGGCCAGTGATGCCAATTTTTGTCATTCCGTTATTAGGGGTTGGGATTATCTCAGCCGTTTTAATTCTCGTTTTAGGCGCACCTATTTCATGGTTGATGACGGCACTACAAGATATGTTAACGGCCCTTTCACAAAATCCAGAAACGAGTGTGATTCTTGGCGTTGTGATTGGTGCGATGGTCGCGATTGATATGGGTGGCCCAGTTAATAAAGTGGCCTTCTTATTCGGGGTGGCATCGATTACGGCTGGACATCCACAAATCATGGGTGCTGTTGCTTGTGCCGTTGCTGTTCCACCATTGGCATTGGGGATTGCAACATTTGTTCGTCGCGATCTTTATACAGAAGAAGAAAAATCAGCTGGGATTCCAGCTATCTTAATGGGCTTGATTGGGATTACTGAAGGCGCCATTCCATTTGCAACAGCTAACCCAAAACAAGTTTTCCCAAGTATCATTGCTGGTTCAGCAGTTGCTAGTGCAGTCGGGATGGTCTTCAAAATCACCGATGCAGTGCCACATGGTGGCCCAATCGTTGGGGTGTTAGGTGCAACCAATAATATTGGTTTGTTCTTCCTCTCAATTTTGGCAGGGGTTGCTGTTGCGGTCGCAATTTTAATCACATTTAAAGTACGAAAAGCACGGAAAGCTTAATCTTAAAAGGGCACACGAGTAATCGGCGCTCTTTTTTTGTGGGTAAAAAAGTTATGAACATGCGCTTTTTTGAATTATATAAAGCGCTGTCTATCGAATTTTGATAAAAACTGGTATAATAGAGCCAATTAAGGTAAAAAGGGGTGGCAGTCGTGAAAAAAGGAGATCGCCAAGCACGAATCGAACAAATCATTAATCAGCAAGTTGTTTCGACGCAAGAGGATTTATTAGCAACGTTGAAACAAGATGGGATTGATGCAACGCAAGCGACCATTTCACGTGATATTCGGGAGATGCAAATCGTTAAGGCACGGGATGTGAACGGTGAGCTCCGCTATACGATTTTTCACGATGACGAACGCACCCAAACTCAGAAATTAAAAGATAAACTGCGTGAAGTGGCTTTGTCCATTACACAAGTGCAAATGTTAAACGTAATTAAGACGCTCCCAAGTAACGGGAATTTATTAGCAGCCTTAATCGATGATTTGGGGTACCCAGAAGTTGTCGGGACGCTGGCGGGTCACGATACGATTGTTATCATTAGCCCTAGTGAGGAACTAGCAGCCGAATTAAACGAACGTTTCGCACAACATCTAGCAACAGCGAGATAAGCAAACAAATAAGACGTTGCGACAAAAGTAATTTTTTGTCGCAACGCCTTATTTTGTTGAGCTAAACATGTTCTGTGTTAATCCTCAGGAGATATCCGGCTGATAACTCACTCTTTAATCTACATACTGGTTAAAAATGTCTGGGATGGGGGCTGTTACTGTTCTTTGTTCATCCGTGAAGGGCTCTGTGTAGCGCAACGTTTGCCCGTGGAGTAGTAGGCGCTGTGTTGAATCGGTTGGAAAGTACAACGGATCACCCAAAATGGGATGACCATCAGCCGCCAGGTGCAAGCGAATTTGATGTGTTCGCCCTGTTTCGAGGTTGACTGCCAAGGTTGCTGCAGGTCCTTTTCGATGCAGTAATTGGTAATGGGTCACTGCGGATAAACCTGTGATGTAATCAATCGTGCGTTTGCGCTTATTGTATGGATCGACACCAATTGGGAGGTTAATCGTTGCATGTTCCAAGAGTGTTTGTTCCGGATCGTTAGCAATAGCGATGTATTGGCGCGACATTGTTTTTTGACTAAGCTGTCGGTTTAAAATGCCGATGACGATTGGGGTTTTACCAATCAAGAGCACGCCACTGGTTGCTTGATCGATGCGGTGGACCATGTAGGCCTTTTTATCTTGTTTAGCAAGATAGGCCGCCACTTGGTTCATTAGGGTGAAGTTTTCACCAGGACCGTTCGGATGGGTTTTAATCCCCGCCGGTTTATTGACGACCAGTAAATCATCATCTTCGTATAAAACGGAAAAAGATTGCCGTTCATCAAGTTCGTAGTCTTGGACCTTAACGGAAACTTCTGAGAAGTTCATCGTAATTTGATCGCCAGCTTCAACGTGTCGGTTGAAGGCGAGATAATGTCCGTTGACCAAAATATCTTGATTAATCCGCAAGAAATGTTGCATTTTTTGCGGCACTAACCAGTGATTCAGCAGGCCGCGGACAGACATCGGACTAAAGTCGGGCGCTAAAGTCACTTTTTTTTGGTAAATTATCATTAGAGTTCAACCACCTTTAAGCTATTAGTTTAGCGAAAATTGGTGTAAAAGTAAATTTTAAAAGATTGTTAATGTCTTCGATTGGCATCAGTGTCAATTGACGAATATGCTACAATTAAACAAGATTAATTTTGACCGTAAGAAGAGGGATCGCATGAACAAGCAAGCTTCGCCGTTTTGGTTGGCGATTAAACAATTTATGAAACGCGTCTGGCGCGTGATTCGTTATGTCTGGTATCGACTACAATTGACGAGATGGCTGATTCTCGCTGTTTTAATTCTCATTTTCGCGATGAGCAGCTGGCTCACGTTTAAAGCGAAGACGGCTAACGTCGGTGAGATTAAGGCCAACTTACAAACCCCAACGGCGCTTTATGACATTAAGGATGAACGCGCGGGGACGTTATATTCGCAAAAAGGGACTTATGTCGATCTTGATAAGATATCGCCGCAGATTCAAAATGCTGTTTTGTCGACTGAAGATCGGACCTTTTATACCAATCATGGATTCAGTATTAAAGGGCTAGCACGAGCAGCAGTTGGGTTAGTGATTCATCATGGGCAGATTACCGGTGGTGGGAGTACGATTACCCAACAACTCGCCAAGAATGCCAAGTTGAGTCAGAAGCAGACGTTCTCGCGGAAGTTTGAGGAATTATTCTTAGCTGTTCAGATTACCAAGGTCTATTCCAAACAGGATATCTTAGCGATGTATTTGAATAATGCCTACTTCGGTAACGGGGTGTGGGGCGTTCAGGATGCGTCAAAACGGTATTTTGGTAAGAATGCGAGTGAATTAGATGCTAGTGAAGGCGCCGTGATTGCAGCGATGTTGCGGAGCCCTAGTTTCTATAATCCGGCTGACCATTTAGATAATGCGACTGCGCGGCGGAACTTAATTCTCGGCTTGATGGTCGATAATAACAAGTTGACGCAAGCACAAGCCGACGCTGCTAAGAAAGAGCAACTTGTCGTGACGAATACCTACGAGCAGTCGGATGGGTATCGTTATCCGTATTACTTTGATGAGGTTGTGAATGAAGCCATTAACCGCTTTGGGTTGAAAGAAGAAGACCTCGTTAAGAACGGATACAAGATCTATACTGCCCTCGACCAATCCCAACAAAGTAAGATGGAAACCACCTTTAAACAAAATTGGTTGTTCCCTGATAACGCTGCGGATGACACCTTAGTTCAAGGTAGTTCAGTTGCAATTGATCCGAAAACCGGCGGGGTATCAGCCGTCGTTGGTGGTCGTGGTGAGTATACAATCCGTGGTTATAGCCGCATTACACAGATGAAGCGTCAACCGGGATCAACCATCAAGCCATTGGCGGTTTATACGCCAGCCTTAGAAGATGGCTACCACTATGATTCATCACTTGAAGATAAGAAGCAAAGCTATGGGACTAACCACTATATACCAACGAACCCGGATAACGTTTATACCGGATCGATGCCAATGTATCAGGCGCTAGCCAACAGTACAAATGCGCCGGCGGTTTGGTTATTAAATCAAATCGGCCTCAAACGCGGCATTAAGTCGGTCGAAAAATTCGGCATTTCAGTACCCAAGAGTGACCAAAACTTGGCGATGGCTCTAGGTGGTTGGCAAGGTGGGGTTTCACCTTACCAAATGGCCAGTGCTTATACGGCTTTTGCGAATAACGGTGAATTGTCTGAAACACATTTTATTCGGAAGATTGTTGATGCGAGTGGCGCCGTGATTGTTGATAATACCGAACCATCCAAGACACGGATTATGAGCCAAAAAACAGCCAAAGAAATGACTAGCATGATGTTGGGCGTTTATAATAATGGGACTGGGCGTTATGCGAAACCCAACGGCTATCAAGTCGCAGGGAAGTCTGGTAGTACTGAAGTGCCTGATAGTTATGGCTTTGGGACCAAAGATCAATGGTTAGTCGGTTATACGCCGGATATTGTTGTTGCGACTTGGATGGGGTATGACAAGACGGATCAAGATCACTTTATGAAGAACACTAGCATTGACGGTTTAGCACCAATCTTTAAATATGAGATGCAACAACTCTTACCAACCACAGCACAGACGGACTTTGATACTGAAGATGCTCAATCGTTGGCGAAAAAAGAACAGAGTGGGACATCGAACGAATTAGTCGATTCAATTGAATCGGGTTTTAAAGATGGGATAAATAAAGCGAAAGATACAGCCAATCAATGGTATAATAATTTGAAAGGTTTTTTCAATTAAATACATGGAAAAAGGAGTCAGTACAATGACAGTTAATATTTATGATGATGCCAACCAAATGGCAACGCACTTGCAAGAATTACCACAATTTTTAGGCTTACAAAATGCCTTTGCAGCATTGAAAAAAGACGATATTGCCTTCACAATGTTTAAGAAATTCCAAACGCAACAAATGACACTTCAACAAAAACAAATGCAAGGTCAAGAATTAACGGACGACGAAATTAAAGAAATCCAAGAACTTGCTCAAAAAATTGGGGACATCGACGCAATCAAGAACTTGATGGAACAAGAACGTCAATTAAGCCAAACAATGGATGAATTAAACCAAATCATCTCAAAACCAATCGCAGATATCTACCAAGCATAGAATGCGTTTGAAACGGGTTTGACTTTGAGGATTAACCTAAAAATGAGACTGATGGCGTATTTTGTCATCAGTCTTATTTTGTAGTTAACTGGAAAAGTCAGTTTCAAAAAGCACGTTTCAAATAAGAGTGTGACTGATTGCGGTCAGCAACTGAGCATTAATACAAAAATCGCGTTAATCCAGGTTCTAGGATTAACGCGATTTTTAAATTAAGCGGAAGTTGTTGCAACCAGAAGCACGTTTCAAACGGTGAATCGATTGATTTCGATTCACCGCTTTTTTATTGCCTAAAAACAGAACGTTTGTTCTGATCGCCTTTATCACACCGCGTGGCAATGGTATAATGAAGCTTATCTAAGCTGGTTACGACCGGCCAAAAGAATGGGGTTTTTCAAGATGAAATTTATCCATGCAGCTGACGCCCATATCGACAGTCCGTTTGTCGGATTAAAACAAGCACCGACAGCATTGTGGGAAACAATCCATGCGTCAACTTTCACGGCGTTTAAAAAATTAATTCAGACAGCCATCGATGAAGCCGTCGATTTTGTATTATTAGTTGGTGATTCATTTGATCAAGAAGCGCAGAGTTTGCCAGTTCAGAAATTTTTAAAACAACAATTTGAACGTTTGGCAGATGTCGACATTCCGGTCTATCTGAGTTACGGGAATCATGATTACTGGGATGCCAATCAAGTGCATTTTGAATTGCCCGCCAATGTCCATGTTTTTGGAGCACAAGTAGAGTCGTTTGAACTGACTACCAAAGGACATGAGAGTGTGACCATTGTAGGGTTCAGTTATGATCAACGGTGGTTGTCAGCTGATCGAGTGGTTGATTTTCCACAACGTGCCAGCACAACTTACACGATTGGGACGTTGCACGGTAGTCAAAAAGCAACGGCCGATACAGATCACTACGCACCATTTACGATTAGTGAATTGAACGCTTGCCATTACGATTATTGGGCATTAGGTCACATTCATAAGCGCCAGATTCTCCAAGAACGACCAGCGATTGTTTACCCGGGGAACTTACAAGGGCGGCATAAGAATGAACCTGGTGAAAAAGGCTTTTATTTAGTGGACACCAAAGATGGTCAGTTCGATTTAACGTTCAAACCAACGACGGTCATTGAGTGGCAACGTCAACAGTTTGAGGTGACACCTGACATGAGCTTAACTCAATTGCAAACGGCTTTGAGTGCCCAATTGATGCAAAGTGATCATGCTAGTTTAGTGGCGCTAGAGCTAACACACGCGGAGCGATTATCGAGTGACTTATTGCAACGGATTAATAATGGTGAATTATTGGCAGTCTTACAAGACCAATTGGAAAATAGTGAACCACTGCATTGGCCATACGCGTTGAAGTTGCGGTTTGCAGCACAACAGCAATTTAGTCAGATTGACCAAGCCTACTGGGACCAAGCGGCTGAAGCTATCTTGACACCGGACAATATTCTGGAAAAAGCAAAGCCGTTAATGAAGGAAAACTTTATCCGGGAAGCAATTGAAACACCAGAATTTCAAGCGGATCTCAAGGACTTAGTCACGACAATTCTACAAGAGAAGAAGATGGGGGATTAGCCATGCGAATTAAGACAGTCACCATTTTGGGCTTCGGTAAGTGGCATGATCAGACGATTGATTTGAATACCGACTATCAAGTCCTTTATGGTCAAAACGAGGCGGGGAAGACAACCCTTACAGCCTTTATTAAAGGCGTGTTATTCGGCTTTGCGACCGCTAAACAACGGTATGAACAATATGTGCCCAAAAACGGCGCGCAATACGGTGGTGAATTACTGGTTAGCTATCATGATCGCGATATTGTGATTCGGCGGCTTTCCGGTAAGTTTGGGGGCGACGTAACGGTCATCGATCAAGGCCAAGAATTTGGCGCTGATTACTTAGCTGACCTCTTGGCACCAGCGGATGAAGCTTTGTTTACGCAGATTTTTGAAACGAACCAACAGGATTTAAATCAGATATTTAATCTAAAACAGGCTGATTTTTTGCAGCATTTATTGACGATTGGTGCGGTGGGGAGTCATGAGTGGCTCGACTTTGCCAAGGAACTGGATAAGGACAGTCAGAAAATTTTCAAACCCTCTGGGCGTAAGTGGCCATTGAATGTTGCTTTGAAGAATTATCCAGAGTTAGTGCAATCCGTTAACGAAGCTAGTCGTGGTTATCAAGAATATGAAACGAACGCACGTCTATTGCAGAGTACCGTTGCGACAATGACGGAACACCAAAAGCAAGTGGCTGAATTAAAACAACGCCAAGCGCAGTTGCAACATTTGCTTGATCGTTGGCCAAGTTATGCGGAATGGCAAGCACTTCAAACTAAACTTGAAAAGGCAACGCCGTTTGACTTAACGATTGACGAACAATACCAAGCATTAGTGGTCGAACGAGAACGCAATGCAAAGGCGTTAGCAGAAGCAAAATCCGAGGTAGCAACTGTTCAAGAAACATTGGATCAAACAGGTGAATTTCGATTTTATCAAGCTAATCAAGAGACGTTGGTGCCATTGTTTGAACAATTAAATGAACAGCAAAAACAAATTCAATTACTTGGATTACGGCAAAACCAAAGCGCACAACTCGCTAGCGAAAAAGCCCAATTAGCAGCGCAGTATCAATGGCAAACGGATCAACTACCAAATCCGTTGACAGATGAGCAACGCGCACAACTAGAACAAGCCGAAGCTGAAATGAATGGGGCAACCACGACCAGTCAAGTGCTGACCAAGCAACTGGCTGATTTAGAGGCGCAATTAGCCACGCAAAACGCGGCAGTTAGTCAGGTTGAACCACAAGAAACGCCAACGACTGATGGACGTGCCAGTCAATTGAGTATGCTGATTGGCGTAGTCATATTCATGATTGGTCTTTTCTTGCCGGGCGCTCTGAAAGTCATTGCGGTCGTTGGACTAGCCGCACTTGGCTATGGTGGTTACATGATGTGGCAAAATAAACAATCTGACCATGACCAACCAGTGCAAAAACAAGCTTGGCAACAAGCGCTCGCTAAGTTGGATGTGTTGCAGGCTGAAAAGCAAACCAAGACAGCTGCCTTACAAGCACAACAAGCAATATTGCAGACGATGCACGAACAAAGCGCGGTATTATTGGCGCAAACTGGCTACGAAACGGCGATGCCAATCAGTCAAGTTTTAGCGATGCAGCATGCTTTAAGCCGGATGACTCAATTGACCATGGCGCTCAAACAACAACAAGCCGAAAATCAAGCAATCGAAGCGGCACTAAATATGTATTGGGATGCGTTTGCTTTTGCCCGTGATTGGGTGGGGGCGTTACAGGGCAGTCATGAAGAGAACTTGTCCCAGGTGAGCCAATTCAAAGCCCGGATTACCCAACTCACACAAGACCTTGCACAAAGCAACGAGAGTTACCGGTATTATCAACAACAAGTGACACGCTTAACAGACACGATTAAAGAACAAGACGCTGCACAAACAGCATTACTAGCAAAGGCTAACTTAACAATCGCCGCAGAATTAGCCAGTTGTGTTGCTAATGAGCAACAGCGCCGTGCTAATGAACAACGTCAAGCTGATTTAAAACGCGAATTGGCAACGGACTTGCCGGCTTTACAAGCAATCGCTAGTCAAGAACAGCTTAAGCAACAAGCCGCTCAAATTACAGAACAAGTGGCAAGTTTGACAAGTCAGTTACAAGAACAGCAACAAGCTGTTGCGCAACTACGCGTGACGCAAGCGCAACTTGTCGATAATGACAGTTATCAACAACAGCGACAGCGACAATTACAAGAACAGGCTAAGATTACTGATTTAGCCCAAGAGTGGCTTGCTAAGCAGTTAGCAATTGATTGGATTCAAGCGACGCTGAAGGCCGCTTCACAAGAACGGTTCCCCCGTTTATTGGAAAAGGCAACGCAGTATTTTGCAATTCTAACCCAGAATCGGTATATTAAGATTAACTTCGATGACACACTGATGACGGTTTTACGGGCGGATCAAGTGCTTTTTGAAGTCGGTGAATTATCACAGGGGACTGCAGAGCAGTTATACATTGCGCTACGCTTTGCGTTTGCAGAAGAGGTAGCTGACGTAGTCTCATTACCTTTATTGGTGGATGATGGCTTTGTCAACTTTGATGATCAACGCCAAATCGCCGTTTGGACATTACTCCAACGACTCAGTGCGGCCAACCAAGTGATTTATTTAACGGCCAATCCGCGGACGCAAGCGCACTTTGAAGCGGATCATTGGTTAAATCTAGAGGAAGTGGGGCTGACACATGACAGCAAAGAAATTATTTGATTACCAAAACGACGAGAATCTGGATTTATTTGTACTAATTAAAACGGCGGACGTGCGGATTGCTAAAAACGGCAAGCAATTCATCGCGTTTACGTTCCAAGATCAATCGGGACAAATCGGTGGTAAATACTGGGATGCTTCTGATGAAGACGTTGCTAAATTTACGGCGGGTCAGGTGATTCATTTACAAGGTAAGCGGGAATTATACCAAAATAATCCGCAAGTTAAGATTTATAAACTGCGCTTAACGACGGGGGACGAACCGCAAACAGTTGACCAGTTTATTCCTAAAGCACCGGTGCAAGTAACCGAGATGCAAGATGAATTTGGTGCGATGTTATTCGAGATTACAAACCCAAATTGGCAACGTCTGGTCCGACATTTAATGCAAAAACATCAAGCGGAATTCTTCAGTTTTCCAGCGGCTAAGACCAACCACCACGCGTTTAGTGGCGGCTTGGCCTATCATACACTTTCAATGTTGCGCTTAGCTAAGACGATTGCTGCCCAATATCCACAAATTGATGAGGCATTGCTATATGCTGGTGTTATCTTGCATGATTTAGGTAAAACGCTAGAATTGTCCGGTCCTGTTTCAACGGAATACACGGTTCGTGGCAATTTGATCGGTCATATTGTACTGGTTGATGAAGAGATAGTGCGGGCTTGTGATACATTAAAGATCGACGTGAATGCTGAGGATATGTTGCTATTGCGGCATGTTATCTTGGCCCATCATGGTTTAATGGAATATGGTTCACCTGTCCGGCCACAAGTTCTTGAAGCAGAAGTTCTGCATCAAATTGATGAATTAGATGCAAGTATCACGATGATGACCCAGTCATTACAACATGCGGAAGCAGGTCAGTTTACTGAACGGCTCTTCGCAATGGATGGGCGGCGTTTCTATCGCCCAGTCGAAGATCCTAATTTAGATCAACCAACAGAATAAATGTACAAAAAGACCCCCGCTGCTGTCGCAGCGGGGGTCTTTTTGTTAATGCTTATTTAGATGATGATTTTGAAGCTTTGCTGTTAACGCCGTAGCTTGAAAGGATGTCTGATAAATCTTTGTCCTTGATAGATACGTTAGCGTTCTTAAGTACCTTAGTGATGACTTTGTTCATCACTGTTTGGTCTTTAAGCCATGAAGCGTAAACGATGTCTGTTAATTCTTTCTTGTGATCAGCCATCTTACCTTTACCAGGGTTCTTGATCATCCGGATAACGTGGTAACCATAAGTTGTCTTAACAGGGGTTGTTGTGTATTCGTTTGTCTTTAATTTGAAAGCAGCAGTCTTGAATGTTGAGTCAAGTGATGTATCAGTACTATCGAAGACAGGTAATTTACCGCCATCTTTCTTTGTACCAGTATCAGTTGAATATTTCTTAGCTAATTCGTTGAAGTTCTTTGTTGAGTTGTCTTTTGCAAGTGCATCAATGACTTCTTGAGCTGTTTCTTTCTTTTCAACTAAGATATGTTGAACTTGGACTTTTGGTTCGTATGATTTCCATTGTTTCTTCAAGTCAGCATTGGTTACTTTTTTGTTATCTTTTAGTGCTGCTTGTGTTAAGTATTGTGTTTTGATGCTGTTCTTAAATGATGTAGGTGTCATACTGCTTTGTGCAAGCACAGAGTTGAATGATGAACCGTATTGTTTTTTGTAACCATCATAAGTTTTCTTAACTTTTTTATCGATGGCTTTTGAGCCGTATTGGTTTTCAAGCGCTTTTTGCAAGATCATTTGTTGCAATTGTTGCTTGCCGGCAGATGTTTCCTTGATTTCTTTATAGTATTCGTCTTGAGTGATTTTACCACCCTTTAGGCTTGCGATAGTCTTGCTACCACAACCTGCTAGTGAAACTACCATTAATAAACTAGCAGCGGCTAATAGCCATTTCTTCATTGTATGACACATCCTTATCAAAATATTTATGAATAAATTCGTAGTGAATTCACCAATTAATATAACACATAAACTAACTAAATTGAACGAAGCGTCTAAAACTTCACAGAACTTTCAAATTTAGGTTTTACGCTAAAAACGCGGGAATCGTTGATATACTTAACCTTATCGCTTGCATACAATCTAATTTTTGGTGAATTTATTTTTTTAAGTTTTGTGTCAAACGATCAACTGATTCTTCGATTTGAGCAATTCGTGGTGCTGCTTCAAATGAAAATGTTTGCAATGCATCACTGATACCACCAAGTGATGTGACTGCAGTTGTTTTGAGTTCATTTGATAAATTTTGCGAAGCTGTTTGCAATTGAACAGCACTTTGTTGAACATCAGTTGAACTTTCTGAGAGCTCGTTTAAATAGCGGGCAATCGCTTGTTGTCGTTTGGGGCCGGTTGTAGAAGCGGTGAGAAGGGCATAAGCCGTCCCTAATAAGCCACCAACTAGTAATCCTTCTGAAAATGACATGATTAGTCCTCCAATTGTGCGTGAATACCATCTGCGATCGCTTGTAGTTGGTCAGCAGTGTAATCAGCGCTATTATCACCGAATTGCATTGCAAATGAATCATCCGCTGTGTAACGTGGAATAAGATGAATATGAGAATGAAAAACGGATTGATAAGCCACCGCACCGTTATTATTGCAGATGTTCATTCCTTGGATGGCTGGATTGCTAGCTTTAATAGCCTTAGCAATCTTTGGAATGCGACTGAAAACGGCCGCAGCTAAATCAGCATCGTATTCAAAGATGTCCGCCACGTGTTTTTTGGGTACCAACAAGGTATGGCCGGGTGTCACTTGTGTGATGTCCAAGAAGGCTTTGACATCGTCGTCTTCATAGACCACTGTGTTCGGAATTTCATTTCGAACGATTTTGCAAAAGATACAATCATCCATTAATTATGCCTACTTTCTCTTATTTGAAGTCTCAATACAGCTTAATGCTATCATAAACAAGGGCTTTTCGCTACTGCCATCAGCTTTGTAAGCGGATGGAAAAATATTGAGTGGGGGCATACACTCGCAGTTTACTTCGTGTTAAGATATGATATGAAAAAGGATTCACTAAAAAAGTAGTTTTAAAAACCAAAAAACGAGGCTATTGATTATGAGTTTAGAGATTAACCAATTAACGGGGGGCTACGCGCACGTCCCCGTTTTAAAAGAGGTCAGCTTTACTGTGCCAAACAATCAAGTGGTTGGTTTAATCGGTTTAAATGGGGCCGGCAAATCAACAACTATTAAACACATCATTGGATTATTGACACCACAAAAAGGCACAATTACTTTAGACGGTGTGACGTTACAGTCGAATCCTGACCAATACCGCCAAAAAGTAGCCTATGTGCCAGAAACGCCTGTCTTATACCCTGAATTGACTTTAAAGGAGCATTTAGAATTAACAATGATGGCTTATGATTTAAACGTTGAAGAGACGTGGGTTAAAGCCAATGCATTGTTAAAACGATTCCGATTAGACAATAAGTTAGACTGGTTCCCGGTTCACTTTTCAAAAGGGATGCGGCAAAAAGTAATGATCGTCAATGCATTTATGACGAATGCTGACTTGTTTATCATCGATGAACCTTTTACTGGATTGGATCCATTGGCAATTCATGATTTATTAGAAATCATTGCTGAAAAAAAAGCACAAGGAGCTGCAATTCTAATGTCGACCCATATTCTCGCAACGGCGCAACAATATGCTGATTCATTTGTGCTTTTAAATCAGGGTCGCGTACGAACGACTGGCACGCTTGAAGAATTAAAGATTGAATTTAACATGGCTGACGCCGATCTCGACGATATTTATCTGCAGATGACGAAAGAAGGTTAACCATGCAAGCATTATGGCAAAAACGCGTGCAAAAACATATTCAAGAACAAGTGAAGTATTTGCGCCTCGTTTTCAATGATCATTTCGTGATTGCGATTATCTTTTTATTAGGAGCGTTGGGCTACACATATGCTAACGCCGTCAAAGGACTGGATCCACAAGCTTGGTGGCTAAAACCTGTATTGAGTTTAGTATTACTTGCGGCAGTTAGTTTTGGTCGCCTAGCAACATTATTAAAAGAAGCGGATAGTGTCTTCTTATTGCCAAAAGAAAGTGGCCTTGTGACGTATTTGAAATCAGCACGTTTATATAGTAGCTGGTTACCATTAATTGCAATGGCTTTTGTGACGCTTCTAGTGGCGCCACTCTTGTTAATTACTAAGACGGTCCCGGCATGGCACATAGCCGTTGCCTTGATTACATTGGTAATCATCAAAGACCGCCGCTTTTCAATCCAGTTGCGTCAGTGGTACCAAGCGGATGAAACCCAGGCAACAAAAGGGCTTTCGTTAATCCTTGATTTGGCAATAATTGCCAGTCAATTATATCAGTGGCTAAATTTAGTCGGAGTGCTTGTAGCGCTTGGACTAGCCTATTATCAGCGACAACAATTGGCGCGTGTTCAAAAGACACAGCTATTCGATTGGTTAGCGGCAGTTGGTGCAGAAGATTCACGAATGGGACGAATTTACCGCCTCTATAACCTCTTCACGGATGTGCCAGGGCTCAGTAGTCAGGTTAAGCGTCGTCGCTATTTAGATGGCTTATTAAAGCCAATTACAGCTAAACCAGCCAATACTTACCTCTATTTATATGCGCGTGGCTTTTTGCGGGGCACAGAATTCAGCGGGTTATATATCCGGTTAGTTGTTTTAGGGGGCATCATTCTGTGCTTCAGTCACATATGGTGGTTGAGTTTGGCACTCGGACTTCTATTGATTTATCTAGTTGGTTTTCAATTATTACCGTTTTACAATCAGTATGATCAAATTATTTTCACTCATCTATACCCAGTACCAACGACCAAACGAATTCAAGCGTTCAGCCAATTAATGCGGACTTTATTATTGCTTCAGGCGTTACTCTTTAGTGTCATTTTATTAGTGACACTAGGGATGACGATTCAAGTTGGTTTAAGTGTTTTAGCATTGTTCGTGCTCGTGATTGGCTTTGTTCAATTCTATTTGCCTAAACGGTTGGGGGCATAGTCCCTGTGACACGCATGCTTTCCTACTTGACGACTACTGGCTAATTATTATATGATACCCTTAGTTATTAGACAGTTGAAGCAACGTGAGCGCTGTATTTTGGCGCTTTATTTTATTGAAGAGGAGTCGAGGCTGATGAATTTTGACCTGGATACTGGCTGGCAAGTTCGTCCGGCCGGTGGTGATACGGGCGCTGCATTTTTAGGCGTTCGCGCGTCAGAAAAGATTTTCCTAAAGCGCAACACATCACCATTTTTAGCGGCGCTCTCGGCAGAAGGCATAACACCACGCTTAATCTGGACGAAGCGGATTTCGAGTGGGGATGTCTTAACCGCACAAGAGTGGCTCAACGGCCGAACCTTGAAACGTGATGAGATGAATAGCCCACAAGTCGCTAAGTTATTAGCACGGGTGCATCAATCCCAACTATTGAAACGAATGTTACAAAAAGTTGGCGGTCGTGTCTGGTCAGCAAACGAAATGTTGCAAGCCTATTTTTACGACTTACCGCAAGATTTACGGCAACACCCATTTTTAGAACAAACAGCTGATTATTTGAAGCAAACGTTACGTCAATTACAAGCACCTTCTGCAGAGGTGTGCCATGGCGATTTAAGCCATAAGAATTGGTTGTTATCGGATATTAATCGACTCTACTTAGTGGATTGGGACTCGGCAATGTTAGCCGACCCTGCAGTCGATTTCGGAATGATTTTATTTCAATATGTTCCACGTCAAGAATGGCACGAGTGGCTTGAGAACTACGGCCTAGAGGTGACGCCTGAATTAATGATGCGCGTCAACTGGTACGGCAGTTTGAACCTACTCCAAAGCATTAAGCACCATTATCAACGTGGTCGTTTTACTGAAATGAACCGTGACATATTGCGCTTAGAAGCAGTGATTTCTGAAATAATTAATAAAAATTAAATGCCAAAGGTTGGGCAAGTGTCCAACCTTTTTGATTGGCATCAACAAGGAGAACATAATGCGTTTAAGAAATAAACCTTGGGCGGCGGACTTAATTGCGGCCAACCCCAGCATGATTTTAGTGAGTCCGGAAGATATCGCCGGCAAGTGGCAAATACGTTTTGCCAAAGAACAACCCATTTACATCGAAGTGGGTTCAGGTAAGGGCCAATTTATCACTCAGATGGCACAAAAATATCCAGACCGGAACTTTATCGCAGTTGAAATCCAAGAATCAGCGATTGCCGTCATTTTACAAAAACAAGTTGAATTGAAATTGCCAAATCTCCAATTATTATTGGGTAACGGCGCAGCCTTAACAACTTTCTTTGCTGAAAACGAAGTGGCAGGGGTGTACTTAAACTTCTCTGATCCATGGCCTAAGACGCGCCATGAAAAGCGCCGATTGACATATAAGTCATTCTTAGCGGAATACCAACAAATTATGCAACCAACGGGCTACTTACGTTTCAAGACTGATAACCAAGGTCTATTCGAATACTCATTGATGAGCCTGAATGATTATGGGATGGTTTTTGACGACATCTCACTCGATTTACACAATAGTGAACTTGCAGAAGACAACATCCAAACGGAATACGAAGAAAAATTCAGCAAGCGCGGCCAAGTGATTTACAGATTAGAGGCACACTACAAGTAGAGTGCTTTCAAAGCTGGTCAGCACCCGAGCAATAGCCTAGTCTGGTGAATAACCAATGCAATTGGTTGTTTGCCGGACGTAGCTATGCACAGGGTGCTAGCTTTGAAAGCACGTTTTAGATAAGAGTGCACTTGACGCTCGGTCAGATTTTGAGCATTAACATAGGCTGGCGAATGAGTGATATAATCGCTAATTTGACAGGTGTAGTTAGGCGCAGAAATCTAGCGTCAATAGCACGTTTCAGCAAGAGTGTTTTTATCACACGGGTTGCCTTTGAGGATTAGCCTAAGAAAGGGATTGATGGGGGTTCTTTACCATCGATTCCTTTCTGTAGCTAACCGGAAAAGACAGTGTGATAAAGCACGTTTCAACTCAAAAAGGTACGTTATCCAGATTTTATCTAGGATAGCGTACCTTTTTAATTATAATATTGGTTGAAACGTGCTCCGCGCGGTATGTTCCTGCGGTTAGCAACGTCAGTCAAGCGACCAATAAATTGGTCACTCGTCTGACTAAGCTAATCCTCAGAACGTGCCCACCGCGCTGCGCACTCTAAATTTGTGAGAATTCAATCACGACGCCGGTTCTTGCGTCTACCTTGAATCGAAATTGGTTTGTACCATCTTCACGCTCGCAGATGATGCCACCTTGATAGACTGGAAAGGTCCGTTTGTTTTGTGAGAATAAGTGGGGACTTTCTTCAATCCAAGAACCCACAATCTGGCCTTCATGTTTTAAGCCGGCTTTAACATCTTCTAAAATTTGGTTTAATTTGATCATTCTTTGTTGCGCCCGATATTGCTTCGCACTGGCAGCCGCCGCCAGCGCAAAACCGATGCCGGTTAATAAATATTTAAACGTTTGCCCATTTTTTTTCAAAGAAAAACTCCTCAGTCGTTTTTGTCTTTAAATAGTATAGCATAATTTTTGGTCCTAAGGAGTGGACATTTACGGACAAACCGCTTATATTAAAACGAGTAGTAAAATTGAAGGGGTGCATAATGAAAGAATTAGCAGCGATGACAGATACGAATCTGACTCATCTGATTACTGAAGGGAAACATGTTTTATTTTTTACAGCAACTTGGTGTAGTGATTGTCGGTTTATTAAACCAGCCATGCCAGAAATTGAAGCTGAATTCCCGGAATACGACTTTATTGAAATCGATCGGGACCAATTTATCGATATTTGTGAAGAATGGGAAATCTTTGGGATTCCTAGCTTTGTTGTGATTGATAACGGTAAAGAAATCGGCCGTTTTGTCAATAAAGATCGGAAAACAAAACGCGAAATTACTGGATTTATTCATTCATTGAACTAACCTTGAAGGAGTCATTAAATGTTAATTGCAAGTATGAACCAAGCGGCTTTTCCCAACATCTTAGTGGTAATGACCCAACCTGATGTTGAAAAGCAAGTGACAACTGAAAAACAATCAATCGTACGGATTAGTGATCAGGCAGATCAAACCATCGGCTATAATTTCTTAGCGGTGAATGAGTTATTGCCCGATTTACAATTCAACGGTGTTCAAACACTAACTGAACAGCAAGTTGCTGTTTTAAATGAAGCACTTGTAGCAGCTGGTTTCACCGGTGATTTAGTGGCTGATGAAACACCACACATTGTCGTTGGTTATGTCCAAGAATGTGATGTGCATCCTGATTCAGACCATATGCACGTTACTCAAACACAGATTGCACCTGATCAAACCGTTCAAATCGTTTGTGGTGCTGCCAATATCGCACAAGGACAAAAAGTAATTGTGGCAACAGTGGGTGCTGTCATGCCAGAAGGTAAAATTATCTGGCCTGGTCAACTCCGCGGTGTTCAAAGTGACGGCATGATCTGTGCAGCCCGTGAAATCGGTGTTGCTGGTGCTCCTGCTAAAGGGATTATGGTCTTACCAGATGATTGGGAAGTCGGCCGTGAAGTGACAGCAGATGCAGTCGCAGCCTTACTAAAATAATCCATCTTACGATTTTGTTATGGGATTATTAAAATTAAAATAGTATGATAATAGATAGCAATTAATTGGTTAAAGACAAACCCTTTAATTGTTATTTCGTTTTGCAGTCAATTAAGCAGTAAAACACAAAAGAGGGGTTAAACATATGTGTGGGATTGTCGGATTTGCTGGTGGATTATTTGATTTACCAAAGAAAAAAGAAGTATTGAACCAACAAATGGACGTCATTAAACACCGTGGACCAAGTGGTGATGGTGATTTTATCGATGATAAAGTCGCATTAGGCTTTCGGCGTTTATCAATCATTGATTTAGCAAAGGGTGATCAACCCATTTATAATGAAGACCACACTAAGCTAGTCTTTTTCAATGGTGAAATTTATAATTATCGTGAAATGCGGACTGAATTGATCGCACTTGGTCACGACTTTAAAACAGATTCAGATACTGAAACCATTTTGCATGCTTACGAAGAATGGGGTAAAGAGGTTGTTACAAAATTGCGTGGGATGTTTGTCTTTGTCATCTATGACTTACAAACTAAGCAATTATTTGGTGCTCGTGATTTCTTCGGCATTAAGCCCCTTTATTACACGACTTTAGCAGATGGGACTTTCATGTTCAGTAGTGAAATTAAAACTTTCATGCGCCATCCAGAATTTAAACCAGAACTAAATAAGACAGCCTTAAAATCATTCATGATGAATCAATACAATGATTTACAAGAAACGTTCTTCAAGGGTGTTTTCAGATTCCCAGCAGGCCATTATTTCACTTATCAAGATGGCCAATTGGACATCGAAAAATATTGGGATATGTCATTTAATCCTTCAAACTTATCTTTCGAAGAAGAAGTGGCTAAGATTGATGCTGCAGTTGAAGAATCCGTTAAAGCCCATAATGTGGCTGACGTACCAGTTGGGGCTTTCTTATCAGAAGGGGTCGACAGTAGTTATGTCACAAGTATTTTGCAACCGCAAGAAGTCTTCAGTGTTGGGTTTGATGATCAAACCTATAATGAAGTCACAGCAGCTCGGGCGCTTGCCGATGAATTAGGCTTGAACTTCAATGAAACCAAAGTGAATGCCGATGATGCGTTTGCTGAATTTGATAAAATCCAATATTACTTGGACGAACCAGATGGGAACCCATCATGTGTGCCATTATGGTTCTTGTCACGCTTTGCCCGTGAAAAAGTAACGGTTGCCTTATCTGGTGAAGGGGCCGACGAATTATTCGCTGGCTATGTCAACTACGGCATGCACTCCCACAATTCAACAATTAAGGCCTTCACTTCTGGCTTGAAGAAATTACCTAAGGGTGCGCGTGCCAGTTTAGCCAAAGCCGTTAAGAAGATGCCAGCCTTCCCAGGTCGCGTCCATTTATACACGAATTTGGCGAACCCGCGTGAATTCTATACGGGTCAATCTGTGATTTTTGATATCGAAAATCCAAGTATTTTTGGGGCAGATGAAGCCAATACTTTCTTGAAACCTGCTTATCAAAATGATGGAACGATTCAAGCAAACTATCAAGCTGATTTTGATAACGTTGCGGATGCTGATCCAGTCTCACAAATGCAATATATCGACTTACATCACTTCATGTTAAACGATATTTTGCAAAAGGCTGATAAGATTTCAATGGCGCACAGCTTAGAATTACGCGTGCCGTTCCTGGATCCTAAGGTGGCTAAGGCCGCTGGTGAAGTCCCAACTAAATACTTAATTAATAGTCATGATACGAAATACGCTTATCGTCAAGCTTCTGCTGAACATTTGCCAACAGCTTGGGCCAACCGTCCTAAGTTAGGTTTCCCAGTGCCAATTAAGCAATGGTTAGAAGATGACAAGTATTATGAAAAAGTCAAAGCACTCTTTAGCGAAGATTTCGTTGCAGAATTCTTTGATCAAGATAAGTTATTGGCCTTGTTAGATGCCAATAAAGAACAACGCATTAACGGCCGTCGGAAGATCTGGACCATCTTTACCTTCTTAACATGGTATAAAGTCTACTTCCAAAATGTCGAAGATTATTTAGCATTAGGCTAGAGTGTGACCTATAGAATCCGTTTAAGTGCAGCCACAAAATTAATTTTTGTGGCTGCTTTTTTTGCGTTTTAGAGATCAATCAATTGATAACAGAGAAAAATAAACATTCATTATTTAGCTCAAACCCGCATTATGGTAAACTATAAGGGATTAGTTTAATCATATAGATAATTGTGATTTATTGAAAAGAGGACGTTTAAAAGATGATAACAAATGACACAGTTTACCATTTTGTTGGGATTAAAGGTTCAGGAATGAGTGCTCTTGCACTTGTTTTAAACGACCTAGGCTATCAAGTACAAGGCTCAGATATCGATCAATATACGTTTACACAACGCGATTTAGAACGAGCAGGAATCAAAATTCTGCCATTCTCAGAAACTAATTTACACGAAGGCTTAACGGTGATTGCCGGGAATGCTTTCCAAGATGACCAAATTGAAATTAAAACGGCCCTTGAAATGGGCTTGCCAGTCGTTCGTTATCACCAATTCTTAGGTGAATTATTGAAAGGCTATACAAGTATCGGCGTGGCCGGTGCGCATGGTAAAACAAGTACGAGTGGCTTATTAGCTCACGTTTTAAGTGGTGTGGCTAAGACGAGTTACTTAGTCGGTGACGGGACAGGTAAAGGGATTAAAGATGCGCAATTCTTCGCATTTGAAGCGGATGAATATCGCCGTCATTTCCTAGCTTATTCACCAGATTATTTAATCATGACGAATATCGACTTTGATCACCCTGATTATTACACAGGCTTAGATGATGTGTTTGACGCGTTCCAATCAGAAGCTTACAAAGTTCAAAAAGGGATTTTTGCTTGGGGTGATGATCCTGAATTACGGAAAATCAAAGCTAATGTGCCCGTTTATTATTATGGGACACGCGAAGACGATGACTTCCAAGCCCGCAACATCCAACGGACGGTGCAAGGTTCAGAATTCGATGCTTACTATCATGGCGAAAACATCGGCCATTACCACGTCCCACTTTACGGTGAACACAATGTCTTAAACAGTTTAGCCGTAATTGCTGTCAGTCATTTAGAAAAAATTGATGGCAAAGAAGTGGCACGCGAATTGGCAGACTTCAAGGGTGTTAAACGCCGCTTTACAGAAAAGAAAGTTGCTGACGTGACAATCATTGATGATTATGCGCACCATCCATCAGAAATTAAAGCCACATTGGATGCAGCACGGCAAAAATATCCAGACAAACAAATTGTAGCGGTTTTCCAACCCCATACGTTCACACGGACAATTGCGTTAATGGATGATTTTGCCGCTAGCTTAAACCTTGCGGATGAAGTCTTCTTAACGGATATCTTTAGTTCAGTGCGTGAAAAAGCAGGGAAGGTTTCAAGTGCTGACTTAGGTGCGAAAATCACTAAAGGTGGCCGCGTCTTGAAATTAGACAATATGTCACCGCTCTTAGACTTCGACCAACCAGTCGTTGTCTTCATGGGCGCTGGTGATGTGCAAAAATACGAATATGCTTACGAAGAATTATTGAGTAATTTAAGTCCTAAAGATAATTAAGATTTAGGCATTTTGATTGTCTTTCTGGATGGATTTGTTACAATATTCCTAATCGGGTGATTATGGGCCCGTTTAGAAATATAAGAGGTGAATATTCATGGAAGAAAGACGCGTTGTGAATGTCGACAGCGAAGCCCGCTTTTTCAGTAAAGTGTATGGTTTGATGGCTGTCGGTGTCGGAATTTCAGCACTGATTGCTGTTTTAATGGTGACTGTGTTTAAAGCACAAACTTACACAATCCTATCAAGTGGTAGCTCGTGGATGGTTTGGGGCTTGATGATTGCAGAATTAATTTTAGTCGTTCAGATTAGTCGGCGTTCAATGAAGAATCCAACGGCCTCGTTAGCCATGTTTGTGGCATATGCGGCGTTGAACGGATTGACGTTTACGGCCGTTTTACTGGTGTATAACATTGGTGAAATTGGGGCAGCTTTCGCATCAAGTGCTTTAGTGTTCATTGCCATGTCGATTTATGGTCGCATGACAAAGAATAACTTAAGCGGCTTTGGCAAGTTTGCAATGATGGGGTTAATCGGTGTGATTATTGTCTCATTGGTTAACTTCTTCATGGCATCAGCTGCAATTAGCTACTTCTTGTCATACGCTATGTTAATTATTTTTATCATTTTAACAGCATGGGACAATCAAAAGTTAAGTATGATGTACCGTCAATACGGCGCAACTGGTGAAATTTCGGTTTCTGGTTTAGCTGTTATGGGCGCATTAACCTTGTACTTAGACTTTGTTAACTTATTCCTCACAATGCTCCAAATTTTTGGCGGCGGCAGAGATTAAGGGTTTGATAACAGTCGGGATATGACTGTTATCAAACGTTTCAAAAGAACGGTCATCAGGTAAAACTGATGGGCGTTCTTTTTTTATGCTTGACACAATACTATGCATAATATAGTATTAACTTTCGAAAGGGTGATCGGTTTGAATCCACAATTAAAGAAAGGCCTCTTGGAATTTTGTGTGTTAGCAACGCTTAAGAAAGAGGATTCATATGGCTACCAAATTATCAAAGATACATCGAGTGTCGTTGAAATTTCGGACTCAACATTATACCCAATCTTGAAACGGCTCGAGGCGCAGGGTGAAATTGAAAGTTATCGGGTCGAACATAATGGACGCTTGCGTAAATATTTCCATTTAACATTGGCGGGACAAGCATCGATTGATAGTTTTTTGGCCGATTGGCCGGCAGTGATGGGCATTTATACTTACATAAGGGAGTGTAACAATGACTAAGAATCAATTTATTAAACAGCTTGCGGCAGAATTAACGCGGTATGGGATTAGTGATGCAGCCAACACGATTGATTATTACGATGAATTAATCGATGATCGACTGGAAGCGGGTGAAACGGAAGCGGAGATTATCGCGAGTTTAGCAACGCCAGCTCAGATTGTAGCGCAATTAGCTACACCAGATAAACCGGTTCGCCAAAAGAAGATGGCACCGATGTTGATTATTTTAATCAGTATCTTGTTAGTCTTAGGGTCACCGTTATGGGGCACGTTGTTATTGACCGCCATCATATTAGTGGCACTTGGTTATTTCTTGATTTGGTTAGGCCCGTTTCTGGGGGCAATCTTTGCTGCTGCCGGCATTCTTGGTGGGAGTGTCAGCTTAGTTTTATCGTTCTTTGTTGGCTTACAAGAAGGCTGGATAATTGCGGTGATGCAGCTTGGAATTAGTTTTGTGATGGTTGGTGTGGGGCTGATTTGTGCAGGGGCGACCTGGTACATGACGAAATACTTAATTCGTTTCTCGGTTGGAATCACACGCTGGCTGGTTGGGATGTTCCGTAGTCGATTAAAGGTGGTGGCGTAGATGTTGAAAAATTGGTTGAAGATTAGTTTATGTATGATTCTTGTGGGAATTATTTTAATGACCGTTAGTTTTGGGATGGCGGATTTTAAAAGCCAACCATTCCAATATCGTGGCACACATGAATGGAGCCGGACGTTTAACTTTTAAGATAAATAAAAAGAGGTGCCGATGATGATAATCGACACCTCTTTTGTTTGTTATTGACCGTTCCATGGATAATCGGTACTGATATTTTGATTGAAATGTTTTTGACTTTGAAAATTTGCGAGGCGGTGGGCTTTTCGTTCCTCATAACCGGCACAGATGAACCGTTCTTCCGGTGATTCGGGTTGAATGTTAGGAAGGGCCGGACCTTTTTCCATTGTGACAAAGGTTAAGAAGGCAGTTAGCCCGAGGAATCGTTCGCCGGTCTTGAGATGTTCACCGATAATCTTAGTAAAGATTTCAATGGAACGGGTGCCGACACCGGCAACGTAACTTTCGATGCACAAGGAATCTTGCATTTTGAATGGTTCAATGAAGTTCAGTTGGTCGATGCTGGCGGTGACGGTTTCGACGCGCGCTAAGCGGCTAGCTGAAATGGACGCCGAACCATCCAAGAGTTCAAGCAAGCGTCCGCCATAGACCGTTTCATGTTCGTTCAAATCATTGACGAAGACGCGATGGTTACTGATGGAGAGGGTTTGACGACAGGTGATGAGATTTGACATTATAAAAAGACTCCTTATTAATCATTTAGATGGGGGACAATCAGTTGGCTAGCAGCCAAGTCGACTTGGTAAACGAATGCTTGCTCTTCACGAATCGTCATTCCCATATCAGTCGCGTAGACTAATAGACCGAGTTGATGTCCCGCTGTTAAATCATAATGGGTGGGTTGTAGGTCGAGCGTGATATCATAGAATTCGTTTGGGGTGACGGCGTCGGTTTGATAACTATTGTGGCGATTTTGGAGATTGATGTGTCCTTTAGTGATGACTTGATAATTGCTTGGTCGATTGAGCTTAAATTCCTTTAAATCATCATAGCGCCACTGATAGCCGAGTTGTTGGCCTTTAGCAGCTAATACAGCAGGTGTGGTGCCTAAACGGTTGAATTGACCATAGTCAATAACCAGCACGCTCAATAGCCCACGTTCGGCATTGACAGCGACCCTTGTTCTAAACTGAATTCGACCATCAATAATGAGCGGTTCGGTAAGCGGGGAGCCTAAGAAACGCAACCGGTTGCCAGTGAAACTTGATTGATCTGCGATTAAGGCATCTTGCCAAGCGGCTGTACTGATTTTTTGGGCTCTAAAGGCCGCAACACCGTCATCTTTAAAAGTCGTCAGTGGGGCATTTTCGGTAGCATTAGTGCTTAATGTTTGTTCGTTTAGCCAGAAAGTCGTAGTTGGATTGTCGAGGGCTAGCCAATCCGCCTGGGTCGTCCAAGTGGCTTCTTGTGCGTTGTCTTGAATTGTAACAGCCGGTAATTTTGTGACAGCCTGATTCTCAACGCCGAGTAATTGATGCGTGAACCATAAGTTCATCATATCGGTGAAATCGATCGACTGAATGTTATTCATATAGATATGTTCACCTTGGTGTAAGAAAAGCTTCTTATTAACCGGTTGATCGCGCAATAAATCCCACAAGGCGCCGGCATTTTGTAGTTTAACGTTCCAATCATTTAATCCGTGGACTAAGATGACATCGCAATTCAGGTTGGCGAGATTGTCACGATAGTTACGGGCTGCCCAGAAGGCGTTGTAATTGCCTGTGATGCGATCTTGACCTTCTTGCAGGGCTTTGAGTTGGTCGGCGAAGAAAGTGCCAGAGAGCGCATGATCAGCGGCATCTTTTTGGCGGGTTTGGCACAACTTCGCTAAGACATCGGCATCTTCACCCTGACAATCAATTGGGGCGACCACTAAGCCATTTTCGCGGTAGTAATCGTACCAACTGGAAATGGCGGCTTCAGCTACAATGGTTCTCAGACCTTCAACGCCAGTTGTTGCAGCAGCAGTGGCTAAAGTACCAAGGTAGGATTTACCAGTCATTGCAACTTGGTGATTACACCACCAAGCTTTAATTTCAATGCCATCGGTGCGGTTGGTGAAAGCTCGTCGATTACCGGCTAACCACTCGATGATAGCCGTGGTTGAAGCTGTTTCTTCAGGTGAGCCACAAGTCCGGACGCCGTCGGAACCGCGTGTGCCAATGCCGCCAGCGTAAACGTTCGCAAATCCGCGCGCCAGAAAGTAATCATTTAAACTGTAATTGCTGTCATCTGTTGCGTTTAATTCAGTTGTCATACTTGTGCCATTAACGGCGCGAGGTTGAGGAAGCGGTGCAGTGGTTGGCGTTTGGGTTAAATCAGCTAAGCTTGGTTGTTGAACGGGTTTAGTCGCAATTGTAGTATCAACATTGTGCAAATCAGCATCGACGTCGTTAATCCCCTTATAGTAAGGACTGGCAGTGTAGAGTGCTGGAATTTTTAAGCCTGCTTCAGTTTCGCGTGGTCTGAAGATAGTCGTTTCTAATAAGTCGCGTTGGCCGTCTTGATCAGTATCTAGGCTCGATTCAACATAAACGACTTCTCGAATTAAATGGCTGGTATCGAAAACGGGCTGGACCTTACCATTGAAGATGAGAAATTGGGGCTGATCACTTTGCCAGTCTGCAAAAAAACCACGGTTAGCCAATTGATCCAGATAAAGTAACCCAGTTTGGCTACGCGTCGTTAATAGGAGATAAAGGGCTTCGATGAAAGTGGTCTGATCAAATGCCGCTTGATCGATAAATGGGAGTTTTGTGGCGGCCATAAAAGCAGTGGGTTGATCAAGTTCAAAATCGGTTGTCATTTCAAAACCCAAGAGTTGGAGGGCGACATTATAGAAGACAACTTGATCGAATGAAGTATCAATGGTTTCAAGGTAGGCGGTTAGATTTAATTCGGTTGTGGCTTGTAATAAACTAAGTTGCCCGCTCTGGGTTGATTGACTATGTGCTTCTGGGAACAGCCGTTGAAAAATATCTTGGGCAAGGACTTGGAAGGGGAGCTGGGTGAAATCCTTTGGGAGTAAATGAATACGCTGTAATTCCGTGATTTGTTCAGATTGAGATTTAGTTAAGCGTGAAAACTGATTTAATTGCATGTTTTTCCCTCATTTCTGCGAATTTTAATTGACAGTGACTACTTCAATTGCTTATAATATAGCATGTTGTGTGGTATTCTGACAGCAAAAACCGTCAATCAATGAGGTCATAGTAGCTCAGCTGGATAGAGCAACGGTCTTCTAAACCGTAGGTCGCGAGTTCGAATCTCGCCTGTGACATTCAATAATTCTTGGAGACATCTAATTTCGCACATTGCTTGCGAGGTTAGGTGTTTTTTTAATGATGGAGTGAATGTAAAATGCAAGATTATTTAAAAGCGCATCAAACATGGTTAGTTGATTTTTATCAACAACGGAATTGGTATCGATTTTCACCATTAATTCGTTTGAACTTCTTGAGTGAAGAACTTGGGGAATTGTCACGGGCCGTTAGAACGATTGAACTTGGGCGTGATCACCCAGGGAAAAAAGTTAAAAACGACGTTGAAAAGCAAGCTAACTTAAAAGAGGAGTTAGCCGATTGCTTCGACCAACTGCTCATTATCTGTTCGAAATATGAAATTGAGCCTGAGGAATTGATGGCACTTAGCGAGGCAAAGTTTACAAAACGGTTCGAAAATGATTAGAAATTAAATATTTAAATAAAAAGTTTATGCGCTTTAAAGCCTATTTTAATAGCCTTTTGCGAATGAATTGCGAGCGATTTAGTCGATAGTTTTGGGATGCGGGTTGCTAATTAGAAAATGCCATGCTATACTGTTCAAGTAATCAAATTTTGAAACGTAATTTGAGTTTTGGATGCACAATACCTTCCTCTTTTACCTATCAATAATTTATTGCAACAAAAAACGTACATTGATATGTATCAGGAGGAAATTATTATGAACAACGGCACAGTAAAATGGTTTAACGCAGACAAAGGTTTTGGTTTTATCACTGGTGAAGACGGCAAAGACGTATTTGCTCACTTCTCAGCTATCCAAGGTGACGGTTACAAGTCATTAGACGAAGGCCAAGCAGTATCATTTGATGTTGAAGACAGCGACCGCGGTCCTCAAGCAACAAACATCGTTAAACTTTAATATTTGTGCCCCGCATCTGCGGGGTTTTTTTATACAATCAATTCAATCAAATAAGTAAGGACCTGAGACAAAAACTGTCTCAGGTCCTTTTTTAGTTTAGTGGAAAATAATATTCTCATGTTGCCACTAATGATAAGCGATTTTATAGTCTCAATTACTCTGTTAAATACTGTAACAAATGCTTTTCTGCATTATCATAGTTGTATTGCCGAGCATTGAGTAACACCAAGTTGCGATCATTATCAAAAAAATTACCGGTGCTCTGCGTTAGATCGGGATGGAGTGCTAAGTATTTTCCAACTGGCACTTCAGTATGCAGCAATGTTTGGGAATAATGCGGTAGCTCATCGGTGACATTCCCTGGGAGAAATGAATTGACCGTAATCTCTTTTTCAGCCAGAAGATAACTGAGAAAGAGGGTTAATAAAGCTTTATGGGTTAATAACCACCTTGCACGTTGTAAAGTAGTCTCCTGTTCTTCGCAAATGCTGAGTTGTTGAATGATTTGCGGATCACCGGTTATGATAAGGACGCGACCGCCAGTTAATCGGTCTGCTAAGCCCATTGTTAGCTGATAATGGGGGACTAAATTAGCCTTAATATTTTCTTCTGCTGAGCTGGGGAAAACACCGGCAGTGTGCACTAGAACGTGTATTTTATCCACTTTATATTTGATGCTTGCCAGTGCTTGGTTGCGTCCTGATTTGGTCGCTAAATCGGCTTGGATAAAAAAGGCCGCTTTTCCAAGTTGGGCCACAGAAGCCCGGCCTTTTGCCGCATCCTGTCCGATGATAATGACTTGATGGCCTTCTGCAATGAGATCTTTGGCAATGCGATAGCCAATCCCAGATGTTCCACCGGTTATGACAATATCCATATGTGACAGTCCTTTCTTTTTCAAATTATTATTTAAGTTGATTGATTTAGAAATGAGTGCATGAGATAGCTATTAGGTGCTTTCGTTAATTAACTTAGGGTCAGTATATATTAGGCTTTTTAGAGATACCAATTCTTTAACTCGAATTCGTGCACCATCGACGGTACTATAGCTATTAACGATATGTCTTTTGTTTAGGCAGTTAAATTGTCAAGGCCCTATTGGGTTCAGTATAATGAACATATAGTTAGGATTCGCATTCATTTCATTAATAGGAGGGTGTTGCTAAATGATTACAACGTATAAGAAAATTTTAGTCGGGGTCGATGGATCTGACTTAGCGAACAAGGCATTTATGGAAGCTGTTGAAGTTGCGAAAAGAAATGATGCTGAGCTTTATGTGGCTCATATTATTCCAAGTACAGTCTATGTTTCACCGGATGCTAGTGTCTATGCGAAGATGACGGCGATGGAAAAAGATCGTGTGAAGGAGCAACTAGCGGCTAATATTCGTTACGCGAATAATCATGGGCTAACGAAGGTCACCCCGATTCTGGAAGTCGGCTCACCGAAAAAAGAAATTGCGATTCGCATTCCTGAAGAATATGGGATTGATTTAATCATGTTGGGGATTACGGGGAAAGGGGTCATTGAACGAATGATGATGGGATCGGTTGCCCAATATGTTAGTGCCCATGCTGCAACGAATGTTTTATTAGTTAAATAAGAACGTCTGGTTCCAAAAAAGCGGTCACGACATTTTTTGTCGCGACCGCTTTTTTGCGTGTGGTTAGATGACAATAATGTCACTGTTCAAATCCAAAAGCGTATTGTACATTAATATTGTAATAAATTAATGGATAGATTAGAAATTTCGGAGGGACAGTTGATGTCAAAAAAAGGGCGTCAAATTGGTGGTGTCATTGGTATTCTGGTCATATTCGGTCTGGTAGCGGGCGGAATTGTGGTTCAGCGACAACATCACCAACGAGAAGTAAAAATCGCGCAACAACAAGCCAAGATTAAGCGCCAACGACAAGCGCAAGAAGCAAAGAAACAGCGCGAATCACAAAAAGTCGCTGCTGCTAAAGCAAAGGAAGAACGACTTAAAGCAGAAAGCCAACCGACAATTGTTGCAGAACAAGCGTTAGATGACTACTTAAAGCAAATTGGCTTTTCAGGTACCGCGTTAATTGTCCGCGATAAGCAAGTTTTGTTGGATAAGGGGTACGGCAGTGCTAATCGGGCCAAGCAGTTGGTGAATACGCCAGATACGCTATATGCGATTGGTTCAACTGAAAAAGCGTTGATTGCAACGAGTTTATTGCAGTTACAAGAACAAGGAAAGCTAAACGTCAACGATCCAATCAGTCGGTACCTCCCGGACTTTCCGAATGGGCAGCAGATTAAACTGACTGATTTTTTACATCATACATCAGGCATTGTCGGTCGGGACCAAGATAATCAGACGAAGACTCTCGACCAATTAATCGAAGAAATTATTAAAAATGGGATTAAGGAACAACCGGGCAAGTGGCACTATATGGATGCGAACTATATTGTGCTGACGAAGGTTTTGGAAAAAGTGAGTCATCAAGATTACAAAACGTATCTAAAAGAAAAAATTCTAAAACCAAGTAAAATGGCGCACACTGGTTTCATGACGGATCAATATTCGCGATTACCAGCGGCTTCCATTGGCTATCTGGCAAATGGCGCTGCGGGACAACTCCCCAATTTCACGCAACTACCAAGGGTCGGAGATATGTATATGACGGCGACTGATATGTACCGTTTTGACCGCGCGTTGTGGACTGGAAAATTAATTAATGAACAGAGTAAGGCTCAAATGTTCCAACCAGGGAGTACGTCCCACTATGGAATGGGCTTTTACAATGATCCAGCACTCATTATTAACCGTGGTTATTTGTCAGGCTGGAATGTGTCGAACGGATTTAGCCACGGTGGCCGAATCTATATCGTGTTATTTTCAAACGAAAAGAACGAAAAGGTTTCGCTCAGCAAGATGAACGGTGAATTATATACTAAAATAACTGCAACGATTTAAGGGTTTTGTTCCTTATTTAGTTGATACGGACAGCGCAACGATAAAATCAAACCTGGAAGAACTGTACAAAGAACATAAAGAGGATAATTTGGTTTTCCGAAATATGGCTCCTATGATGGAATTACGGACAAACTGTTCGATATAATACATCATAAAGGAGCTTTTTATTATGGCAATTAAATATTCAAATGAATTTAAAGAATCGATTGTTAGCTTAAGTCAGACTGGCCGTTCGGCCAACTCACTGGCTAAAGAATACAACGTCAGTGTTTCAACGGTCACTAAGTGGATTAAACAAGCTGATCCTAACAACACTAAAGTGCTATCATCAAATGAACGTGCTCTGATTAAAGAAAATAAACGGTTAAAAGAAGAACTTGATATTTTAAAACGAGCGGCGGCGCTCATGGCAAAAAGCTAATTATTAAAGGGCGTGCCCTCGTGTTAGAAGTCGTCAACGCTAATTTACTTGCTGGGCACCGCATTACGCGTATCTTATCAGTACTCAAAATTCCGCGCTCAACCTACTATGATTATCTACATTGGCAGCCAAGTAGAACTGAACGCCGCCGGCATTTAATTAAACAAGAAGTGTTAACGGCTTGGTTAAGATATCCAATGTATGGCTACCCACGATTAACGATCTTACTAAATCAACAGTCTGATATTCACGTTAGTCAGCGTCTGGTCTATCAACAAATGTGTGAATTAGGGATTAGATCTAGAATGGTTAAACGAATCAATAAGCCAACCACTCAGACTGATTATGATCAGCGACCAAACTTGATTAAGCAGTTAACTGATCAATCTGGTATTTTATTGACTGATATTACGTACATTCCCCTTAACCATACTTGGTGTTACCTAGCTAGTGTCTATAATCCAGTAACCCGACGGGTTATTGCTTACCAACTTAATACGCAGATGACTAAAGAACTAGCGACTAACGTTATTACCCAAGTCATGGCGCAAGCAGTTAAACCACAAATTATTCATAGTGATATGGGAAGCCAATACACAAGTGACTTATTTGAAAACACTTTATCGAAGTATGGTATCAAGCATTCTTACTCCCGAAAGGGTCAGCCCGGCGATAACGCGCGAATTGAAAGTTTTCATTCAATTTTGAAACGTGAATACGTTAATTTCCAAGATTTTAAGACAATTCATGAAGCAATCGCCGGAATTGATAACTATATTCGTTGGTATAACAGTGATCGTATTTCACTTGTAGCGTAGCTACAGGCTATTAAATTCAATAATGTTGGGGCTTATTTAATATACTCTAAAGCGTTTTTAAAATCTGAACGGGACTAAAACTTCGGCCTCCGAAAATTAAATTAAGTAATTTAAATTGAAAGTCAAATTTGTTCGTACTTTTATGTCCGGATTCTTGACATAGGAGCCTCTCTTTACTGGACGATGGTCTTGTTCAATCAAATTATTCAGGTATTTAATGGTACGATGTTCTGTCCCTTGATAAAAGCCGTATTCTTTTAGTTTCTTAAAGGCACTTGTAATAGAGGGGGGCTTTATCTGTGACTACAACCTTCGGTTCATCAAACTGCTTCACTAACCGCTTAAGAAAAGCATAGGCTGCTTGTGTGTCCCGTTTTTTACGTAACCAAATATCCAAGGTTAAACCATCTGCATCGATGGCTCGATACAAATAATGCCATTTTCCTTTAATTTTGATGTACGTTTCATCCATTTTCCATGAATAAAAGGATTTTTTATTTTTCTTTTTCCAAATTTGATAGAGTAGTTTGCCATATTCTTGCACCCAACGATAAATCGTCGTATGAGAAACGTTAATGCCACGATCATATAAGATTTCTTGAACTTCACGATAGCTAAGGTTATAACGAAGATAGTAGCCCACGGCTACAATAATCACATCCTGCTGAAATTGCTTTCCTTTAAAATGATTCATCGTCATTCCTCCTGCTATCTTTTTCTATTATTCTACCTTATTTGATAGTAGATTTAAAACTTTGCAACAGAACCGATTTAAGTAAAAAAACGGGTTTAATGATTCAGATGAAGGACTTTAATTAGTGTTGATCTGAGATTATTGACCCGTTTTTTAATTTTGGATGTGCTACAAATGCCGAATTGGTAAGGATGTTAAATTGTGTAAAATTTAATTTGGGTAAAACGCTTTCTTTTTGGACATCGGTAATCTATAATAGTTTTCGAGGAAACGTTTTCCTAACATTGTTGTTAAAGGAGGATTAAGATGACTGAAAAATACATTTTGGCGATTGATGAGGGAACAACCAGTACTCGTTCAATCATTTTTGATCACAATGGTCAAAAAGTCGCCGATGCACAGCGTGAATTCCCCCAGTACTTCCCCGAACCGGGCTGGGTAGAACATAATGCAAACGAAATTTGGAACGCTGTTTTATCGACGATTGCAAACGCTTTTATATCATCGGGGATTCAACCCCATCAAATCGCGGGGATTGGGATTACTAATCAACGTGAAACAACTATTATTTGGGATAAGGAAACTGGTTTACCAATTTATAATGCGGTTGTTTGGCAATCAAGACAAACAAATGACATTGCCGAACAATTGAAGAAAGATGGGCATGAAGAATTATTCCATCAAAAGACGGGGCTATTAATTGATGCTTACTTCTCAGCGACTAAGATTCGTTGGATTTTGGATCAAGTGCCAGGTGCACAAGAACGAGCCGAAAAGGGCGAACTCCTCTTTGGAACCATCGATACTTGGATTACATGGAAGTTAACAGGTGGCGCTTCACACGTTACCGACTATACAAATGCAAGTCGGACAATGTTGTTTAACATTCACGATTTGGATTGGGACGACGAAATCCTCAAGATTTTAAACATTCCACGGGCCATGTTACCTGATGTTCGGTCAAACTCTGAAATTTATGGTGAAACAGCACCTTATCATTTCTATGGTAGCACGGTACCAATTTCAGGGATGGCAGGGGATCAACAAGCCGCATTATTTGGTCAATTAGCTCTCCAACCAGGGATGGTTAAGAACACCTATGGGACAGGTTCATTTATTGTGATGAATACTGGCGAAAAACCAACAATGTCAGAAAACAACTTGCTAACGACAATTGGTTATTCAATCAATGGTAAAGTCAACTATGCACTTGAAGGCTCAGTCTTCGTTGCTGGTTCAGCCATTCAATGGTTGCGTGATAGTATGCAACTGGTTGAAAAATCATCAGATTCAGAAGCAGCCGCTAAGGCTTCAACCAGTTTAAATGAAGTTTATGTTGTGCCTGCCTTTACAGGTTTGGGTGCACCATACTGGGACTCAGAAGCACGTGGTTCAATTCTAGGGATTACGCGTGGGACGAACCGACAAGACGTTATTAAGGCAACACTGCAATCATTAGCTTATCAAACTCGGGATGTCGTTCAAACCATGCAAAAAGATACTGGCATTGATATCAAAGTGCTCCGCGTTGATGGTGGTGCTGCAAACAACAACTATTTAATGCAATTCCAAGCAGATATTTTGAATAGCTCGATTGAAAAGGCAGCTAATTTAGAAACAACTGCAATGGGGGCTGCATTTTTGGCTGGTTTAGCAGTTGGTTTCTGGCAAGATACAGACGAATTGGCGCATATTTTCTCAGTTGGGCAACGTTTCGAACCAGAAATGCCTGAAGAAGAACGGGAAGATCTCTATGCTGGTTGGCAACAAGCAGTTGAAGCAACAAAGGTTTTCAAACATCGACCATATAAAATGCGTGAATGAGGAGGATTATAATGACATTTTCATTAGAAGGACGTCAACAAGTAATTAATAACTTAAAGAACGAACAACTTGATTTATTAGTAATCGGTGGCGGGATCACTGGTGCTGGGGTTGCTATTCAAGCGGCTGCATCAGGCATCAAAACCGGTTTGATTGAAATGCAAGATTTTGCTGAGGGGACTTCATCACGTTCAACGAAGTTAGTTCACGGTGGTATCCGTTATTTAAAGACTTTCGACGTTGGGGTTGTTGCAGATACTGTTAGTGAACGGGCCGTTGTTCAAGGGATTGCACCTCACATCCCACGGCCTACACCAATGCTTTTACCAATCTATGATGAACCTGAAGCAACTTACGACATGTTCAGTGTCAAGATTGCCATGGATTTATACGATAAATTGGCAGGGGTAACTGGTACACAATATGCCAACTATACAATTGATCGTAAAGAAGTACTCCAACGCGAACCTGGCTTGAAGTCAGACCGTTTGATGGGTGCTGGTGTTTATTTAGATTTCGTCAATAATGATGCGCGCTTAGTCATCGAAAATATTAAAGAAGCTGACGAATTAGGTGCATCAATCGCAAGTCACGTTAAAGCAGTCGGAATGACTTATGATGCAAACGGTCGCGTAAACGGTTTGAAAGCACACGATGAATTAACGGATGAAACATTCGATATTCATGCCAAATTAGTCATTAATACTGCTGGCCCTTGGGTGGATAAAGTAAATGCTTTAAACACGGAAGTCAAAGCACAAGAAACACTTCGTCCTACTAAAGGGATTCATTTAGTTGTTGATAGTAGTCGTTTATCAGTGCCACAACCAACTTACTTCGATTCAGGCTTACATGATGGTCGGATGATTTTCGTTGTGCCACGCGAAGGTAAGACGTACTTCGGGACAACTGATACTGATTACACAGGCGATTTCAAACACCCACGTGTTGAACAAGCAGACGTTGATTACCTCTTAAAAGCAATCAACAATCGCTATCCTAGCGTTAATATCGCTTTAAACGATATTGAAGCTAGCTGGGCAGGTTTACGACCATTAATTTCTAATAACGGTAGCTCCGATTATAACGGTGGTGGCGCTAATAGCGGTAAGGTTTCAGAAGAATCATTCAACAACTTAATCAAGACAGTTGATGATTACGAAAACAAAACAGCTGCTCGTGCAGATGTTGAAAAAGCAATCAGTCAATTAAGAACGGCGCATGCTGAAGAATCAGTCAACCCATCACAAGTTTCTCGTGGTAGTGATTTGAAAGTGGCTGAAAACGGCTTAATCACTTTATCAGGTGGTAAGATTACTGATTATCGTAAGATGGCAGCCGGTGCGCTTGAATTAATCCGGGATATCTTGAAGAAAGATTTCAATGAAACAGTTCGTGAAATCGATTCTAAGAAATTACAAGTTTCAGGTGGGCACTTCGATCCAAATAACGTGGATGATACCCTTAAATTCTATGCAAAAGTTGCGATGAACAAAGGGATTGATGAAGAAGATGCGATTGATTTAGCAAACCGCTTCGGTTCAAACGTCAGCCGGGTTGTTTCATACGCGGACCAAGGTGCTGCTGAAGGCTTGAACTTGAAAGAAACAATCAGCTTAAGATACTCAGTTAACGAAGAAATGACATTAACACCAGTTGATTATCTTTTAAGACGGACAAACTTCATCTTATTCCACAATGATCAATTAGCAGCCATCAAACAACCAGTTGTTGATGAAATGGCGCGTTTATTGAACTGGGATGACGCTGAAAAAGCACGTCAAACAGAATTATTGGATTCAGCAATTGCTGAAGCACAATTAGACTATTTAAAATAGGACTTAACTTGGAGGAAATCTCATGGAACATTCAATAATGGTTCAGGCGCTTGGTGAACTTGTTGGGACGTTTATCCTTGTTCTTTTAGGGGATGGCGTTGTAGCGGGCGTTAGCTTAGCAAAAACAAAAGCCAACGGTGCTGGCTGGGTTGCTATCACGCTTGGTTGGGGCTTTGCGGTTACTTTAGGGGTATATACCTCTGCATTTATGGGACCTGCACACTTGAACCCAGCGGTGACGATTGCTTTTGCAATGATTGGCAAGACCCCTTGGGCAGCGGTGGTACCATTCATTATCGCCCAAATGATTGGGGCGTTCTTAGGCGCAGTTGTCGTTTGGATTCAATACTATCCACATTGGCAAGCTACTAAAGATCAAGCAGCAATCTTAGGCACTTTTGCAACTGGCCCTGCGATTCGCAGCCCATTTGCCAATTTAATGAGTGAATTGATTGGGACATTCGTCTTAATCTTCGCTTTACTAGCATTAACACGTGGTGAATTAACAGCCGGTTTGAACCCATTAGTGGTTGGGGTGGTTATCACAGCAATCGGTCTATCACTTGGTGGGACGACTGGTTACGCGATTAACCCGGCTCGAGATTTAGGCCCACGGATTGCCCATGCAGTCTTGCCGATTGCCAACAAGGGTGATTCAGACTGGTCATACAGCTGGATCCCAGTTGTCGGTCCAATCATCGGTGGGATTTTAGGTGCATTACTCTTCGTTGTATTGCCATAACGATAAAAAAACGATTAACCAACAGGTTAATCGTTTTTTTTGTGTATTTATGATTTAAATACGAATTATTAAATGTATTTATATAAAATAGTTCGTAAAATATTTTGACATATCAGATGAAGATTGTTAGAATCAAAGCATAATCAACAACGAGAAAGTGGGCAAAGAATATGAGTGATGTGGCACTTGTTATGGGCTCTATATCAGATTGGGGAACAATGGAACAGACCGCTTCTGTATTATCGGAGTTGGGCGTGAGTTATACGAAACAGATTATTTCTGCTCATCGGATGCCGGATGAAATGTTCGCCTTTTCAAAAGAAGCACAGGCGAACGGGTATCGTGCGATTATTGCTGGTGCGGGTGGTGCCGCACATTTGCCGGGGATGATTGCTGCCAATACAGTCTTACCAGTCATTGGCGTGCCAATTCAAAGTAAGGCACTTAGTGGGCTGGATTCTTTATTATCAATTGTGCAAATGCCAGGTGGCGTACCAGTGGCGACGGTTGCGATTGGTAAAGCGGGGGCCGTTAACGCTGGTATTTTAGCGACACAGATTTGTGGCTTGCAGGTCCCAGCTTATCAAGTGGCACTGCAACAGTATCAAGCACGGATGCATGCAAAGGCGGTGGCAAGTAATGCAGACTTTGACTAACCAAATTTTACCAGGGCAAACGATTGGGATTGTTGGGGGCGGTCAGTTAGGTCAGATGATGACATTAGCGGCTAAAGAGATGGGGTTTGCAGTGATTATCTTAGATCCGCAGGCAGACTGTCCAGCCGGACAAGTCGCGGATGATCAAATTGTGGCAGCTTATGATGATCAGGCACAAATTATGATGTTAGCGCAACGTGTCGATGTGTTGACATATGAATTTGAAAACGTCGATGCTAAGACGATTGAAGCTGCCCGAGAATATACATGGATTCCTCAAGGGACGAAGGCGCTACGGATTGCTCAAGACCGATTGTTGGAGAAACAATTTCTTGTTGACCAACAGCTACCACATGCCACCTTTGAGATTGTAACGACCCCTGCAGAATTAATACCAGCTGTTAAAAAAGTTGGTTTTCCTTGTATCTTGAAGACCACGCGCGGTGGATATGATGGTAAAGGACAAGTCATTCTACGGTCCGCAATGGATATGGAGGTGGCTCAACAGTTGTTAACCGCTAGTGTTTGTGTATTAGAAGCGATGGTCCATTTTGATCAAGAAATTTCGGTCATAATTAGTCAGAATTCAGCCGGGCAACAAGCCGTTTTTCCCGCAATCGAGAATCAACACCGAGATAACATTTTACATATCAGCATCTGCCCGGCGCGCATTTCAGCGGCGTTAGCGGCACAAGCGGAATCGGTTGCGGCAAAAATTGCCACGCAGATTGAATTAGTCGGCACGTTAGGTGTCGAGTTTTTTGTCGGCCATGACGGGCAACTCTACGTTAATGAGATTGCACCGCGGCCGCATAATTCAGGTCATCTAACGATTGAAGCGTGTGACTTTTCTCAATTTGCAACCCACATTCGGGGCGTCTGCAACTGGCCACTCCAAATACCACAATTGTGGCAATCAGCGGTAATGGTCAATATTCTTGGGCAGCACTGGCAAGCAGCGCTAACAGCCAGTCGGCAGTCAGCAGATTGGCATTATCACGACTATGGCAAAGTGGTTCAAAAGGTCAACCGCAAGATGGGCCACGTCACGTTATTAACGCCGGCTGTTGATGAAACGTTAACGGCAATTAAAAAGACTAAAATTTGGGACTAGAGGGGACGCTAATAAATGATTGAACGGTATACAAATCCTGAAATGGGTGCGATTTGGACGGACCAGAATAAATATGAGGCATGGCTGGCAGTTGAAATTTTAGCGGATGAGGCTTGGTCAGAACTCGGACACATTCCGGCTGAAGATGTTGCGAAAATTCGTGCCAATGCGATGTTCTCAATTCCACGGATCTTAGAAATCGAACAGGAAACGCGGCACGATGTTGTCGCCTTCACCAGAGCAGTTTCTGAATCACTTGGAGATGAACGCAAGTGGGTCCACTATGGTTTAACATCGACCGATGTGGTGGATACGGCGTATGGTTATTTGTTGAAACAAGCCAACACCATTTTGCGGGCCGATATCGATGCGCTATTGGCGGTGATTGCCAAACAAGCCAAACGTTACCAAGATACGGTCATGATGGGCCGGACGCATGGTGTTCACGCTGAACCAACGACGTTTGGGTTGAAGCTAGCACTATGGTATTCGGAATTAAAACGACATAAGGCACATTTTGAAGAAGCTGCAAAAGGCGTTGAAGCCGGTAAAATTAGTGGGGCGGTGGGCACGTTTGCCAATATTCCACCGTTTGTCGAAGCCTATGTGTGCGAACATTTAGGAATTCGCGCCCAAGAAATCTCAACACAAGTCTTACCACGGGACTTGCATGCTGCCTACGTGGCTGAAATGGCGTTACTAGCAACTTCAATCGAGAAGTTTGCGACTGAAATTCGGGGTCTCCAAAAATCTGAAACCCGCGAGGTCGAAGAATTTTTCGCGAAAGGCCAAAAAGGCTCATCAGCGATGCCCCATAAACGGAATCCGATTGGTTCTGAAAATATTACGGGCTTGGCACGCGTGATTCGCGGACACATGGTAACGGCGTATGAAGACGTTGCACTCTGGCATGAACGTGATATTTCGCATAGTTCTGCCGAACGCATCATCTTACCGGATACTACGATTTTGTTGGATTATATGCTTCGACGGTTCACCAAAATTATGACGGACTTGACAGTCTTCCCAGAAAATATGAAGCGTAATATGGGGCGGACTTTCGGGTTGATTTACAGCCAACGGGTTCTTTTGAAGTTAATCGATCATGGGCTTTCGAGAGAAGCGGCTTATGACTTGATTCAACCTAAAACGGCCCAAGCTTGGGATCAACAAACTGATTTCAGACCGTTGTTAGAAGCGGATGACCGGATTATGAATGTGTTGACGCCCGCTGATTTAGACGACGCGTTTGATTACCATTACCATATTCGCCGCGTCGCAGAAATCTTTGACCGCGTTGGTTTGGGCGAATAATGATGAAAACTTTGAAATGAGGTTATTTCAAAGTTTTTTTACACCCTAATGTAACACGAACGATTATTTTAATTTTAAATAAAATGTATGTTATTTGGAGGGATTCAAGCATGAGTGAGACGTTGTTTTATTCTGGAAAAGCGAAAGATGTTTTTACAACTGACGATCAAAATGTGTTGAGAATGGTCTATAAGGACCAAGCAACGGCGTTAAATGGCAAACGCAAGGAACAGATTACGGGAAAAGGATTATTGAATTATCAGATTTCGAAATTAATTTTCAAATACTTGATGGCAAATGGTATTGAAACGCATTTAATCGAGAATATTTCAGCAACTGAACAGCTCGTCAAGAAAGTGACGATTGTGCCCCTAGAAGTAGTATTGCGCAACGTGGTGGCAGGGAGTTTTGCCCGCAAGTTTGGTCAAGCACCGGGCAAACGATTGGCCACGCCGATTATCGAATACTATTACAAAAATGATGCACTAGATGATCCAGCCATCAATATTTCGCAAGCCACCGCGCTTGGAATTGTGACACCGGCGGAAATTGAAGTGATTGAAAAACAAACTAAGCAGATCAACCAGCTGCTAATCGATTTATTCGACCGTGCGGATATCGATTTAATCGACTTTAAGTTGGAATTTGGCCGGTATGACGGTCGCTTGATTTTGGCGGATGAATTTTCCCCAGATAACTGCCGTCTGTGGGATCAAACGACGCATGAATCGCTAGATAAGGATGTTTTCCGCTTGAACAAAGGGGATTTAGTATCGGTGTACGATGTCGTATTACGACGATTAGAAAAAATTTTAGGGGGTTCTACAGATGTTTAATGTGCGTGTGCAAGTGACTTATAAAGATTCGGTGCTAGATCCACAAGGCCAGGCTGTCCAAAAAGCTATCGAACGACTTGGCTTTGATGGTGTGAGCGGCATGCGCATTGGCAAGTCCTTTGAAATGCAAGTGGCTGGCGATGACCAAGCCGCAGTTGAAAAAAAGGTCGCACAAATCTGTGATCAACTCTTAGCCAATCCTAATATGGAACAATACCACTACGACATACAAAAGGTGGCGACGAATCAATGAAATTTGCCGTATTAGTTTTCCCAGGTTCCAATTGTGACGCTGATTTATATCATGCAATTGAAGATGTTTGTCATGAAAACGCTGAGTATATCCCGTACACAGCAACTAGCCTGGCAGGTTTTGATGCCGTATTAGTGCCCGGGGGCTTTTCATACGGCGATTATTTACGCAGTGGTGCGATTGCCAAGTTGGCACCGATTATGACGGCAGTTAAGGCGTTTGCGGCTGCTGGCAAACCGGTTATCGGTATTTGCAACGGGTTCCAAATTTTAACGGAACTCGGGTTATTACCAGGCGTTCTTTTGCCGAATCGACAAACCCATTTTATCTGTGACACAGTCGCGTTGAACGTGACCAATGCCGGTACGATGTTCACCCAACACTATATGCCGAACGAACAAATTCGGTTGCCGATTGCTCATGGTGAAGGGAATTATTATTGCGATGCAGAGACCCTGGAACGGTTAAAAGTGAACCACCAAATTGCATTTACTTATCAAAATGATGTGAATGGTAGTTTAGCGAATATTGCGGGCGTTACGAATGAAGCCGGCAATGTCTTAGGGATGATGCCCCATCCAGAACGCGCAGTCGAAACCTTATTAGGTAGCGATGATGGGCAACGTTTATTTGCAGCATTAATCACATCGATTCGAAAAGGAGGGCAATAACCGTGTTAAAGCAACCAACAGCGGCAGAAATCCAAGCCACCAAGCTTTATCAGCAATGGGGGTTATCAGATGATGAATATGAATTGATTCGTACTAAAATTCTAAAACGGTTGCCGAATTATACGGAGACCGGGTTATTTTCAGTGATGTGGAGTGAACATTGCTCATATAAAAATTCGAAGCCGGTTTTGAAAAAATTTCCAACAAGTGGTCAGCACGTGTTGCAAGGCCCAGGTGAAGGCGCTGGGATTTTGGATATTGGCGATGGTCAAGCAGTGGTCTTTAAAGCTGAAAGCCATAACCATCCCTCAGCAGTCGAACCCTATGAAGGGGCGGCCACCGGTGTCGGCGGTATTATTCGGGATATTTTTTCGATGGGCGCGACGCCGATTGCGCTTTTGAACAGTCTGCGCTTTGGTGAATTGACGGATGACCACACGAAATACCTTGTTCAAGAAGTTGTGGCTGGAATCGGCGGGTACGGTAATTGTATCGGGATTCCAACGGTCGGTGGTGAAATCGGATTTGATCCATGTTATCAGACTAATCCACTCGTCAACGCGATGTGCGTTGGTGTCATCGACCAAAAGGATATTCAGCAAGGTAAAGCGCGTGGTGCTGGCAATAGTGTGTTCTACGTCGGGGCTAAAACCGGCCGCGATGGGATTCACGGGGCCACTTTTGCATCGGATGAATTTGCAGATGGCAAGGCGACCCAACGCTCAGCAGTCCAAGTGGGTGATCCGTTTATGGAAAAACTATTAATGGATGCTTGTTTGGAATTAATTTTGAAGCATCCAGATTGGCTAGTCGGCATCCAGGATATGGGTGCGGCGGGCTTAGTTTCTTCAACAGCGGAAATGGCTGAAAAGGCAGGTACTGGGATGATTCTCAATCTTGATCTTGTGCCACAACGAGAAACAGAGATGTCCGCTTATGAAATCATGCTTTCTGAATCGCAAGAACGGATGGCGCTTTGTGTTAAAGCTGGTCATGAAACAGATGTGGTTGCCTTGTTTGAACGATATGATCTGGATGCGGTCCGGATTGGTGAAGTGACTGAGAGTCAACAATATCAATTGTGGCATGGTGGGCAATTAGTGGCCGATTTGCCAGTGGCGGCTTTAACGAGTGATGCGCCGATTTATCATAAAGCACAAACTGAACCAGCACGCATCGCTGAATTTAAAGCGATGGCGCCTTATCAGTCGGTGATTAATGATGTTAAACGAACATGGCTCGATTTATTGGGCCAATCCACGATTGCTGACAAACGCTCGCTATACAGCCACTATGATGCACAAGTGAAGACCAATACCGTCGTTTTACCAGGAAGCGATGCGGCGGTCGTCCGAATTCGTGGGACTAAAAAAGCGCTCGCGATGACGACGGATTGTAACGGGCGTTACTTATACCTCGATCCAAAAGTCGGTGGGCAAGTGGCAGTTGCCGAAGCAGCACGGAATATCGTTGCGGCAGGGGGCCAACCACTGGGAATTACGGATTGTTTGAACTATGGCAATCCGGAAAAGCCAGAGGTATTCTGGGAATTTGATCAAAGTGCCCAAGGGATTGCGGCGGCCTGCGAGGTTTTCGATACGCCGGTCATCTCTGGTAATGTTTCTTTTTATAACGAATTCAATGGCGAAGCGATTTATCCAACACCGATGATTGGGATGGTCGGTTTGATTCGAGATACAGCCGACATCACGACGCAAGATTTTAAGTCAGCGGGGGATTTAATCTACCTCGTTGGCCAGACGGATACGAATTTAGCGGGTTCGGAACTCCAAAATATGTTGACGGGCAAAGTTGCAGGACGATTAAGCGGCTTTTCGTTAGCCACTGAAAAAGCGAGTCAAGATTGCGTCTTAGCAGCGATTCAAAAGGGCTGGGTGACTAGCGCACATGATTTATCAGAGGGTGGTTTTGCGGTTGCGTTAGCCGAAATGACTTTTAAAGAACAACTCGGCTGCCGCGTGCAAGTCCCCCTTAATCAACAACAGTTATTTGTTGAAACGCAATCCCGCTTTATCATCACGGTTCGGCCAGAAAATCAGACGGCGTTTGAAGCGTTCTGTCAAGATCAGGCGCAATTAATTGGGACGGTCTCGGCCACGCCAATTATGCAAGTGCAAACGACTGAATCAACTGTTGAGTTATCGGTGACTGAAGCGAAGTTAAGTTGGGAGACGGCGATACCATGTCAAATGAAATAAAAAGTTTAAATGAAGAATGTGGTGTTTTTGGGATTTGGGGTAGTCCAGAAGCAAACCAAATGACTTATTTTGGCTTGCATAGTTTGCAACATCGTGGGCAAGAAGGTGCCGGCATTGTCACTAATGATCACGGGCACTTAATGGGTTATCGCAATCGTGGTTTGTTGGCGGATGTTTTCCGCAAACCGGAGCACTTAACCCAACTAACCGGGGACGCGGCAATCGGTCATGTCCGTTATGCGACCGCTGGTAGTCACGGTTTAGAAAATATTCAGCCGTTCCTATTCGATTTTGCAACCGATCAATTCGCACTTGCACACAATGGTAATTTAACCAACGCGGTCACACTGCGCCGCATGCTTGAACAATCGGGGGCCATCTTAAAATCGAGCTCTGATTCTGAAATTCTGATGCATCTGATTCGACGTGCAGAAGGGCCTGATTTGCACGCGCAAATTAAGACGGCCCTTCAACAAATTCGTGGGGGCTTTGCCTACCTATTATTAACGCAAGATTCATTGATTGCGATGCTTGATCCCAACGGCTTTCGACCACTCTCGATTGGACGTTTAGCAAACGGGGGCTACGTTGTGGCCAGTGAAACCTGTGCGCTCAATACCGTTCAAGCAACTTTTATCCGAGATGTGCAGCCAGGCGAAATTGTGACGATTGATGCGGACGGGTTACATTCTGACTTCTTCACAACCGAAACCACGCATTCAATCTGTTCAATGGAATATATCTACTTTGCTCGCCCGGATTCTGATATCTGTGGGATTAACGTCCATGCGGCCCGCAAACGAATGGGGAAACAGTTAGCACGCGAAACCGCAGTTGATGCGGATATGGTAATTGGGGTGCCGAATTCATCGTTATCGGCCGCTAGTGGCTATGCCGAGGAAAGTGGTTTGCCGTATGAAATGGGCCTCGTTAAAAATCAATACGTGGGGCGGACGTTCATTGAACCAACGCAAGCCCTTCGTGAACAAGGGGTAAACCGCAAACTCGCCGTGGTTAAAAGTGTTGTGGCTGGTAAACGAATCGTTTTAGTGGATGACTCGATTGTGCGTGGGACGACCAGCAAGCACATCGTGAAACGTTTGAAAGAAGCGGGCGCATTATCCGTGCATTTGCGGATTGCGTCCCCACCATTGAAGTACCCTTGTTTTTATGGGATTGATATTCAAACACGTGATGAACTGATTGCCGCGCATCAAAGTATTGCTGAGATGTGTGCCACGATTGGCGCGGATTCACTTGGCTTTTTGAGTGAACAGGGATTAATCGACGCGATTGGGTTACAGCAAGATGCGCCGTATTCCGGATTATGTATGGCGTATTTCAACGGCGACTATCCAACGCCACTTTATGACTATGAAGCTGCCTATCAGGCAAGTTTAAAAGCAGATAAGGAGCAACAATCATGACAAATGCTTACCAAAAAGCCGGGGTGGATGTGACAGCCGGTTACGAAGTGGTTCGTCGGATTCAAAAGCAGGTCGGCGCAACCAATCAAAATATTGGTCGCTTCGGTGGTCAGTTTGCCTTAGCGATGGGGCAGTATGAAAATCCGGTGCTCGTTTCAAGTACCGATGGGGTCGGGACCAAGTTGATGGTTGCTTTTGCAGCTGATGCACACGCGACCATCGGGATTGATTGTGTCGCGATGTGTGTCAATGACATTGTTGCCCAAGGCGCTAAGCCACTTTATTTCTTAGATTACTTAGCGGCTGGTCAAACGCAGCCGGATAAGATCGAACAAATTGTCAGCGGCGTTGTTGCAGGCTGCCAAGCTGCTGACATGCTGTTAATCGGTGGTGAAACGGCCGAGATGCCGGGTATGTATGCTGAAAAACATTATGATTTAGCGGGTTTTGCAGTCGGAATTGCTGATCAAGCTCAATTAATTACTGGTGAAACGATTCAAACAGGGGATGTATTAATCGGAATCGCGTCCAGTGGGATTCATTCGAATGGCTACTCACTTGTGCGCCAAATTTTCTTCGAACAACATGGGTTGTCCGTCGACAGTCACTTACCCGAATTGCCTGGTCAGACACTCGGTGAATGGCTATTAACACCAACGCGGATTTATACACAAGCATGTCAGCCGTTTATCGAACAAGGCTTTATTAAGGGCGCGGCCCACATTACTGGTGGAGGCTTTATTGAAAATATACCGCGGATGTTGCCTGACAACGTGATGGCCGAAATTCAATTGGGAACATGGCCAAGCTTACCGATTTTTGCGGCACTTAAACAATATGGGCAATTGGATGCACTCGAGATGTATAACATTTTTAACATGGGGATCGGGATGGTCTTAGCCGTCGCACCAGAAAAAGCGGCACAAGTCCTCGCCCAATTGAACGCTGAACAAGAACAAGCTTACCGAATTGGGTCGGTTAAACCGCGACAAGAAAATGCAATAGAATTGGTGGGTTGATGAGATGAAAGTGGCGATTTTTGCTTCTGGAACGGGTTCTAACTTTGAAGTACTTGCAGATGATGACGCCTTAAAAAAAGCGGGCATGGAGATTATGAATTTAGTGTGTGACCAGCCGGGCGCACCGGTGATTGAAAAAGCGCGCCAACGAAATGTACCGGTGACGGTCATCCGCTTAAGTGATTATGATGATCGACAACACTATGAAGCAGCAATTGTCGCGCTGTTGGCACCGTTACAGTTGGATTATATATTGCTAGCAGGTTATATGCGGGTGATTACCCCAGTATTGTTGCATGCCTACCCACAACGGATTATCAATATTCATCCATCGTTACTACCGGCCTTTTCTGGGTTACGAAGTATTGAACGGGCCTATGCGGCACAAGTGGCTGAAACGGGCGTTACGATTCACTACATCGATGAAGGTGTCGATAGCGGTCCGATGATTGTCCAAGCAAAAGTACCATTGTTGCCTGGCGATAGTTTAGCCGCATTGGAACAACGCGTGCACGATACAGAGCACGCGATTTATCCGCAAGTTGTTGCTGAATTAATTAAAAACCAAAATAGAAGGAGTAATTCAATCAATGAAAAGAGCGTTGGTCAGTGTTTCAGATAAAACAGGAATTATTGAATTTGCTAAAGGATTAATAGCAGCTGGTTACGAGGTGATCTCAACAGGCGGGACATTCAAGGTATTACAAGAAGCGCAAGTACCAGTAATTGCGATTGATGAAGTCACTCATTTCCCAGAAATGTTGGATGGACGGGTTAAAACACTTCATCCCAATATTCATGGTGGCTTGCTTGCCAAACGCGACGAACCAACACACATGGCCGCTTTAGCAGCCCATGACATCCAGACAATCGATTTAGTTTGTGTCAATCTGTATCCTTTTAAAGAAACAATTCAAAAACCAGGGATTACTGAAGCGCAAGCTGTAGAACAAATTGATATTGGCGGGCCTTCAATGTTGCGTTCTGCCGCTAAAAACTTCAAATCAGTGTACGTGGTCGTTGATCAACAAGATTACGCGCAAGTCCTCGAACACGTCGTCGATGAGGGGCAAGCTGCAGTTGATTACCGTCGTTATTTAGCAGCCAAGGCATTCCGCCACACGGCAGCTTATGATAGCTTAATTGCCGGTTATTTAACCGAAGCAGTCGGCATCGAATTCCCTGAAAAATTAACACGTTCATACGACTTTAAACAAGCGTTGCGCTATGGGGAAAATGCCCATCAAAAAGCAGCGTTCTATCAAAGCAGTTTACCAACGGCTTTCTCGATTGCCTCAGCGGTACAATTACACGGGAAAGAATTATCGTATAACAACATTAAAGATGCGGATGCGGCGGTTAAAGTGGTCGCAGAATTCAGCGAACCTTGTGTGGTTGCGATGAAACATATGAATCCGTGTGGCGTCGGCTTGGGTGCAACCATCTATGAAGCTTGGCAAAAAGCCTACGCGGCCGATCCAGTATCGATTTTCGGGGGGATCATTGCCTTGAATCGTGAAGTGGATGTTCAAACAGCCGAAGAATTACACAGTTTATTCTTAGAAATTATCATCGCACCAAGCTACACCCCAGAAGCGTTAGCCATTTTAGAAAAGAAGAAGAATTTACGCGTCATGACGCTTGATTTTGAGGCTGCTAAGCAAGCGGATCGCTTCGAAATGGTTTCTGTTTTAGGCGGCTTACTCGTGCAAGAACGTGATCGGGTGACTGATCAAGCATCTGAATTGAAGGTTGTGACGGACAAAACACCAACGGCTGATGAACAAGCTGCGATGTTATTTGCCCAACGTGTGGTTAAACACGTTAAGAGTAATGCCATCGTGGTCGCAACAAAGGACCAAACCCTCGGCATTGGTGCGGGGCAAATGAATCGGGTGGGCTCTGTGAAGATTGCAATCGAACAAGCGGAAGCCAATGGATTAAAAGCACCGTTCGTCTTAGCATCTGACGCCTTTTTCCCAATGGATGACAGCGTTGAATACGCCGCAGAACATGGTGTGACAGCTGTTATTCAACCTGGTGGTTCGATTAAGGATCAAGATTCAATCGACATGGCCAACCAAAAAGGAATCAGTATGGTGACGACTGGTCGCCGTCATTTCAAACACTAGCCAATAGGAGGCAAATCATGGATCTATTAGTAATCGGTAGCGGCGCGCGTGAACACACGATTGCGCGTGCGCTACAGCAGAGTTCAACTGTTGCAACGGTCTATTGTTTGCCGGGCAATCCGGGGATGCAATTGGATGGGATTCAAACAGTTGCGATTGAGATGACTGACTTTGCAGCGATGATTGCCTTTGCGCAGGCCAAAAAGGTCGCCTATACGATTGTTGGGCCTGAACAACCGTTAGTGGCTGGCGTAGTGGATGCTTTTCAAGACGCTGGATTAGCGATCTTTGGACCGCGTAAAGCAGCTGCGGCATTGGAAGGGTCTAAAACTTTCGCCAAAGAAATTATGGCGGCCGCGCATGTGCCAACGGCGGCTTATCAAGCCTATCAGACTGTCCAAGCGGCACTGGATGCCCTCGATGACGTTCGTTATCCCGTTGTGATTAAAGCGGATGGTTTAGCGGCTGGCAAGGGCGTCGTCATCGCTCAAAATGACGTGAGCGCGCGGCAAACTGTTCAGGCGTTCTTTGAACAGGGCGTGCCCCAGTTATTGATAGAAGATTATCTCGAAGGTGAAGAGTTCTCGCTGATGGCGTTGGTGGCGAATAATCGCGTCTATCCATTACCGGTTGCTCAAGATCATAAGCGCGCCTTTGACGGGGATCGTGGGCCTAATACAGGTGGGATGGGCGCTTATTGTCCAGTACCCCAGATTAGTGACCAATGCGTTGCAGAAGCGGTAACGACTATTTTAGAACCGATTGTGGCAACGATGGCTGAACGTCAAACGCCTTTTACCGGTGTCTTGTATGCGGGCTTAATTGCCACACAACACGGGGTGAAAGTGATTGAGTTTAATGTGCGCTTTGGTGATCCTGAAACACAAGTGGTGCTACCACGGATGACGGGCGACTGGGCCCAAGTTTTTGCACAATTATTGAAGGGGGAAACCCCAACGTTACAGTGGCAATTATCAGGCATTACGTTAGGTGTTGTGGTGGCTTCAGATGGTTACCCGACACAATTGACAACGCCGTTTGTTTTACCCACTTTGCAACAATTTGCAAAACGCAACAGCACATTTAGTTTCGCTAGTGTCGCAGAACAAGCCAATCAATTGGTCAGCGCTGGCGGGCGTTTGTATACCGCTAGTTATTCTGCTGAGACGCTAGGCCGAGCTAGTCAACAGGTCTATCGGGATTTAGCGCAACTCGCTTTACCGACGACTTTTTACCGGCAAGACATTGGATTTCGAACGCAAGTGAAATAACCGAGTATAAATGTTTGCTTACTTTTGATAAGAGAACCATGATAAAGGTATTCAATTATTGAAAGAAGGAATCTATCATGGGATATCATACAAGTGAAGCGGAAAATCCAATCGATATTTTAAACTTAGCGTCGTTAGAAGGACGCGTGAAAGAACGAATGGAAGCTGGCGCGTTTGGCTATATCCGTGGCGGTGCTGAAGACGAATGGACGATGGCTGAAAATACCAGTGCTTTCAATACTAAAAAAATAATGCCCCGTGTGTTAAAAGGCATCGATCATGCTGATTTACATACTAAATTATAGGATATTGATTTAAAAACGCCGATTATTCAAGCCCCCTCAGCAGCCCAAGGGTTAGCACATGAAAAAGGGGAAGTCGACACTGCTAAAGGGGTCGCAGCGGCTGGTTCGATTTTCTCAATTAGTACCTATGCCAATACATTGGTGGAAGATGCAGCCGCAGCGGCTCCTGATGCCCCCCAATTTTTCCAACTCTATATGAGTAAAGATGATCAATTCAATGAGTTCTTATTGAAAAAAGCCGTTAAGGCAGGTGTAAAAGCCATTATTCTCACCGTCGATTCAACATTGGGTGGTTATCGTGAAGCGGACATCGAGACGCAATTCCAATTCCCACTACCAATGCCTAATTTAGCAGCTTATAGTAATTCTGACGGTGCTGGGAAGGGCATCTCTGAAATTTATGCTGCCGCTAAACAAGGATTAGTACCAGAAGATATTCAAAAGATTAAACAAATCACAAATTTGCCAGTCTTTGTTAAAGGCATTCAATCACCAGTGGATGCTGAAATTGCCATTCAAGCTGGTGCAGATGGCATCTGGGTTTCAAATCACGGTGGGCGTCAATTAGATGGCGGGCCTGCTTCATTTGAAGTGTTGCCTTTAATTGCGCAACAAGTCGCAAAACGCGTCCCAATCGTTTTTGATAGTGGTATTCGCCGTGGTGAACATGTCTTTAAAGCACTCGCAAGTGGGGCTGATTTAGTGGCCATTGGTCGGCCAATTATTTATGGTTTAAATTTAGGTGGCGCCCAAGGGGTACAATCTGTTTTTGAACACTTAAACCATGAATTATCGATTACCATGCAGTTGGCTGGTACCAAGACAATTGATGAAGTGAAAGAAACAACCTTACTTGATTAATATGGTATACTGAGAGTCCTTGGCAGGGGCACTAAAAAAAGCGGTTCAACTCAATGATGAGTTGGACCGCTTTTTGACGTTAACCTAATTATTTAAGATGGGGGAGTTCAGCTAATAATAATTCGCTAGCGACTAATCCGAGTAGGCTGACAATAACGTACACCCAGTGAGAACCACTACCCCAGCTGAATAGATAAGCATCAACACCAACTAAAATGATAAAGAGCACGCAATTTGTGATTAAGCCGATTTTGAAAGTCAATTGACTAGCAATGACGGCGAATAAAACGATTGAAATGAAAATAATGAAGAATGCAGAAATCAAAGTGACGACCACCTAACGCTATCCGATTTGAAATACTACGCTCATTTTACTATAACCGCAGACGAACAACAATTAAATTTGTGGGGGATAAAGTTTACTTTTTGGGTGTTCGTTAACAGAATCTTCAAATTTACAGTGTACACTAGGGGATATTCAACTGATCAAGGGCCGTTATCAAGCCGATTAATGGACAGACTTTTCACTGAGCGGCTATACTATCGACAGGTGAATTTAATTAAAAGATTGGGGGAACTATCAGATGGTTCGTGAGACAGATTTACGAGCGCAAGATCCACGTGTTCAACGAACAAAGCAACAATTACGTCAAGCCCTCATTATCTTGCTGAAAGACAGTACGCCAAAGGGGATTTCGATTCAAGCAATCACCAAGCAAGCGGCAATTACTCGCGGGACCTTTTATCTCCATTATGAAGATAAAGTGGATTTCATCCGAACCGCGGTGGCCGATTTGGTGGCCGATTTTTATCAGCAAGTGACTGTAGTGGTCGATCAGACATATCGTCAGGTCAGTTTACAGGCACTTTTTGAATATGTTGAACAACAACAAGCTGCTTTTAAAGTGTTCTATAAAAATGAGGCGACGCTTCACTTTCAGGCACAACTGACTGAATCAATGCGCCAATTAATGCAGGATTACGTGGCTAAGCGCTATAATCAGACTTCACAGGCTGATCAAATTGAGATGAGTATTACGATTGATTATTTAGCGGGGGCCAGTTTAGCGTTGGTCTTTAAGTGGGTCAATGACGGGCTTGTGTATTCACCACGCTACATGGCTAAGATGTTATACCAATTGGTACAAACACCTAATACGACGTTCGATGTCGCACAATTTTTTGTCGAGGCGTAATAAAGCATTGACTCGCCCTGTGATATTCGATATAATATGAACGTTGTAATTGTGAGCTCCACAGCTGCAACCGCGCATACTAAGGCATTAAGTACTATGATTAGTCACCTTAGTTGGCGAGTCTAAGAAAAAATAGGAGGTGCACACATGTACGCAATTATCAAAACAGGTGGCAAACAATATAAGGTAGAAGCTGGTCAAGCAATCTACGTTGAAAAGTTAGCCGCAGAAGCTGGCGAAAAAGTAACTTTTGATCAAGTTATTTTAGTTGGTGGTGAAACAACTAAGGTTGGTACACCAAACATTGATGGTGTTACTGTTGATGGTACTGTTGAAAAACAAGGGCGCGAAAAGAAAGTTGTTACTTTCAAATACAAACCTAAGAAACACAGTCATCAAAAGAAGGGTCATCGTCAACCATATACTAAAGTGATGATCGACGCTATCAACGCCTAATTGAGGGAAATAAGATGATTCAAGCTGACTTTACGGTCAATGCCGATTCGAAAATTATTTCTTTTCAAATTACGGGTCATGCCGACTCGGGTCCTTACGGGAGTGATATCGTCTGTGCAGCTGTTTCTGCTGTCTCAATCGGGACAATCAACAGTTTGCAAAAGCTTGCTGGTTTTGAACCAGAGGTAGAAGCAGATAACCTGAATGGTGGTTTGTTAACTTGTCAGATTCCGGCAACGGTTTCGGGCCAAGCTTTAGCGACAGCTCAGATTCTCTTGCAGAATTTGCAGTTGACGCTTGAAGATATTACGCAACAATACGGGCAGTACATTCAAGTACAAACAAAACGTAAATAGACAGTTAATAAACAGGAGGTGCATTTAGATGTTACAAATGAATTTACAATTCTTCTCTCACCATAAGGGTGGCGGTTCAACAACTAACGGCCGTAACTCTGCAGGTCGTCGTTTAGGTTCTAAACGTGCTGATGGCCAAACTGTAACAGCTGGTTCAATTCTTTACCGTCAACGCGGTACAAAGATTCATCCAGGTGAAAATGTTGGTCGCGGTGGCGATGACACATTATTTGCTCTTATCGAAGGTGTCGTTCGTTTCGAACGCCTCGGTAAAAACAAGAAAAAGGTTTCTGTATACGCTGCAGAAGCTAAATAATTTTTTAAACACCCACTTTGTGTGGGTGTTTTTTTTGTGCGAGAGAAGCGGGGCTGTCGTCACATTCTAAACGTGTTCCATCAGTCATATCTCTCCGGTTAACCCAGAGTCACAAATGATTGCTCCACAATCTTTTGCGACTCTGGGTTAATCCTCGAGATATCCCAGACTGATGTCACACTCTGTTTGTGTAAATCCAGTTTTACTGGTATACTAATTACTCAGGCAACAAACCATTGACAATCTAAAAGTGAGTGTTCAGATCGACTTTTGCTCGATTGAATACGCTAAAAGGGATTGGCGGGTGCCGGTCCCTTTTTTTATAGCTACTTTTAGGGATAAAAGGCTAGAAATACTTGCTTTTGAGCCTGATTTCTTGCTATGATTAGGACAATGGCATACTTATATAATGCTCGGAGGATAAACAATGTTATCAGTAAATGATTTTAAAAATGGCTTGACCATTGAATTTGACAACAACCTATGGCGGATTGTTGAATTCCAACATGTTAAACCAGGTAAGGGTGGCGCTTTTGTCCGCTCAAAACTTAAGAATTTAAGAACGGGTGCCAATCAAGAAAAGACATTCCGTTCAACTGAAAAAGTTGAAAAAGCAATCATTGATACAAAATCAATGCAATATCTTTATGCAGATGGTGACAACCACGTCTTCATGGATACTGAAACTTACGAACAATTAGAATTACCAGCAGCACAAATCAATGATGAATTGAAATACTTGAAAGAAAATATGCAAGTTTCTATCATGATGTATGGTAGTGAAACCTTAGGGGTTGAATTACCAAACACGGTTGATTTAGCAGTGGCTGCAACAGAACCTGGTGTTCGTGGTGATACATCTTCGGGTGGTACTAAACCAGCAACACTTGAAACTGGCTTAGTGGTCCAAGTACCGTTTTTCGTTAACGAAGGTGATTTGTTAACGATTAACACATCTGATGGGAGTTACATCTCACGGGCATAGGCTAAATTAGCAAGAACTTGTTAGGAGGGGTTTCGATGGCAGAAGAAACAAATATTGTACTTGATACACAAGAAAATGCATTGGGCAAGATTCAAATGGCACCTGAAGTTGTGGAAGTGATTTTAGGGATTGCAGCAAGCAAGATTGATGGGGTCCACCAAATGCGGGGGACGTTATCATCATCCATTAACGAATTGTTTGGTCGTTCGAATCACGGTAAAGGGGTAACTCTTAAGGTGATTGATGGCAAAGTGAATGCGGATGTTTATGTTTATCTGAACTATGGTGTTTCTGTGCCGAAGGTTGCCCTTGCGATGCAAGAAGCCCTTAAAGAACAATTATTGTTCATGACTGATTTAGAACTAGCAGAAGTCAACGTACACGTGGTGGGCGTTGTCACTGAAAAAGCACCAAAAATTATTGATCCAGATGACTTATTTAACGATGAAACACCTGATCAAAATGGAGACCAATCTTAATGCCTAATTTTAACCGACACCAAATTCGCCAAGCTGCATTTCAAGTGTTGTTTGCGTTAAATGCTAATGACACATTAGAATTGGCAGATGCTTACCAAGCCGTTTTAACCATGGATCAATTCGATGCTGAAGAAGTTGAAGAAGTTGCTGTTCCAGACTACCTTGCCTTCTTGGTAACGGGCGTCACAGAACATCAAGCAGAATTAGACGCCGCTTTAACGCCATACTTGAAGAAGGGCTGGCAACTATCACGGTTAGCCAAACCGGATTTAATTATCTTGCGTTTAGGGTTGTTTGAAATGCAAAATTCAACAGAAGCACCCGATAAAGTGGCGTTGAATGAAGCGCTCGAACTTGCTAAACAATTTACAGATGATCAAGCAAAAGGTTTTATCAACGGCGTTTTATCTAAATTCGTTGAAGCTTAATTAGTAAAATACGAACGAAATCACTTAAAACACGTTAAAAAGTATTTTTTTAGCGTGTTTTTTTGAATTTAAACGGTCATTATCAGCTGATAACCCGGAATTAACCGATTAACTATGCTAAAATAGAAACATCAAATATCGATAAATAGGGGTTGTTAACTTTGGAATTACTAGATGGTCGAGCACTTGCAAATGAATTAACACAAGCACAACAAATGGCGGTGGCAACACTCAAACAACAAGGGGTAACCCCGAAATTAGTGGTCGTCATGGTGGGTGATGATCCAGCAAGTGCGATTTATACGCAAAGCAAGCAAAAAAGAGCGACTAAAATTGGCATGGCATCTGAGTTAAAACGCCTGTCTGCTGAAACAACGGAAGCTGATTTATTAGCGGTTGTTCGCCAACTAAATACGGATGAAACCGTTGATGGCATTTTAGTCCAATTACCATTACCAAAACAAATTAATGAAGACCATATTATCCGGGCGATTGACCCACAAAAAGACGTTGATGGTTTTAGCCCAGTCAATATTGGGCGATTATGGCTTAATCAACCGGGCTTAGTGGCCTGTACGCCAAATGGGATTATGCGCTTATTGGCAGCTCACGATATTGACGTGGCTGGCAAAAATGTCGTGATTGTTGGCCGGAGTAACATCGTTGGTCGGCCATTGGCAGCTTTAATGCTCAATGCCAATGCCACGGTCACGATTGCGCACAGCAGAACGGCAGACTTAAAAGCCCTAACGAAAACAGCCGACATCTTAGTGGCGGCCATCGGTAAACCACACTTCTTCGGCATTGAGGATGTCAAAGAAGGGGCGGTTGTTGTCGATGTCGGCATTAATCGGCTTGAAGATGGAACAGTCACCGGTGATGTCGATTTTGAAGCCCTTAAATCACATGTTAGTGCGATGACGCCAGTTCCGCGTGGCGTGGGGCCAATGACGATTACGATGCTCATGGATCAAACGATTGAGATTGCAAAGGAACGTGCTAAACGTGGTTAAACCAACAGACTATTTAACAGTCACCGCATTAACGCAGTATTTAAAGGCTAAATTTGAACGCGATCCGTATTTGGATCGGGTTTATTTAACCGGCGAAATTTCAAACTTCCGCTTACGACCGAATGCGCATCAATATTTTAGTTTAAAAGATAATAAAGCTAAGATCAGTGCCATTATGTTCAAGTCCGCTTTTGAAAAGATTAAGTTCACTCCTGAAGAGGGGATGAAAGTGCTTGTTGTGGGCCGGATTTCCTTGTACGAAGCAACTGGAAACTATCAGATCTATGTGGAACGGATGGAGCCAGATGGTCTTGGTGCATTGTATCAAGCCTATGAACAGCTAAAAGCTAAATTATCGGCTGAAGGCTTGTTTGATGCACCAAAGCAACTATTGCCGCGCTTTCCAAAACGGATTGCGGTGATTACGAGTCCTTCTGGGGCTGTTATTCGCGATATTATAACAACGACGCAACGTCGGTATCCAATTGCCCAACTCGTCTTATTCCCAGCGGTGGTTCAAGGTGACGGTGCGGCTGATATTTTAGTCGATCGACTGAATCAAGTTAATCAACAAGGGGATTTCGATACAATTATCATTGGTCGTGGTGGTGGTTCGATTGAAGATTTATGGCCGTTTAATGAAGAACGCGTTGCGCGCGCGATTGTTGCCAGTCAGATTCCGGTGATTTCATCAGTTGGTCATGAAACGGACACGACTATTGCTGATTTAGTGGCGGATGTCCGGGCAGCGACACCAACAGCAGCAGCTGAATTAGCAACACCGGTTTTGACGGACGAAGTGTTGAAGTTGAAACAACAACGTTTGCGGTTATATCAGGCATTTTCGAAAACATTGGCATTAAACAAAAAGCAATTGGTCCACTTACAGAACAGTTACGTCTTAAAACAGCCGCAACGCTTGTATGACGGCTATTTACAAAATGTCGATCAGTTGCACCGTCGTTTATTGTTGGCGCAACAACAACGCTTACAGACTAGTCAACAGAATGTACAACTCTTGCAGCAACGCCTGCAGTCGCAATCACCAAGTGGTGCGATTCAACAAGCACAAAGAATGTTGACTGATACCGATCATCGTTTGAAACGAGCAATCGAGAGCCTTGTCCAAAATCGGCGGCAACAGGCTGGACAAGCGGTGGCGGCCTTGGATCTCGTAAGCCCGTTGAAAATTTTGGGACGCGGATTTGCTTATGTAACGGATGATAACCAAAATGTAATGAAAAAAATGACCGATTTTACGGTCGACCAATCAATCGAGTTACATGTCCAAGATGGCCTCGTGAACGCGCGTGTCACGGCCACTCATAAAGGAGACGAATAAGATGGCAGAAAAGAAATTAACATTTGAAGAGAACTTAGCACAATTGGAAGCAATTGTGAATGAACTGGAAACGGGCGATGTGCCACTTGAAAAAGCGATGACTGCTTTTCAAAAGGGTGTTAAATTAAGTCAAACATTAGAAGAAACCTTAAGTAAGGCTGAAAAAACGATGGCCAAAGTGATGGCAGATAATGGCGAAGAAGTCCCATTGGATGCTGAGGCACAAGAATAATGGTTGATTTCAAAACGTTTGCGCGCCAACAAGTGCCCGCATTTGAAACCTATTTGACTGAGCAACTTGCTCAGATTGAAGAACCAACCTTGCAAAAAGCGATGACCTATTCAGTGATGGCTGGCGGGAAACGTCTCCGGCCACTTTTGGTATTTGCGGTGCTTGCAAGTGCGGGGCGACCGATTAATCAAATGGCGTATCGCGTAGCGGGGGCATTGGAATTAATTCATAGCTACTCATTGATTCATGATGATTTACCGGCGATGGATAATGATGACTTACGGCGCGGTCAACCTACGAACCATAAGGTTTTTGGCGAGGCGCAAGCTATTCTAGCCGGCGACGGGTTATTGACACTTGCATTTGAATGGTTAACGACGACCGATTTGACGACTGATCAGCAGAGCCGCGCTGTTCGATTATTGGCGCAAGCAGCCGGTCCAAGTGGCATGGTTGCTGGTCAGATTGAAGATATCGAAGGACAAACTAAAACTTTATCGTTAGTTCAATTGAAACAAGTCCATCAGCTCAAAACGGGCCGTTTGATTGAATGCGCGGTCGGCTTAGGTGCGATTTTGGCTGATTTATCCGATGAACAAATGGCTAGTTTACAGCTTTTTGCGCAAAATTATGGGTTGGCATTTCAGATCCAAGATGATATTTTAGACGTGACAAGCACTACAGAAGCGATGGGCAAGGCGGTCCATAAGGATGCTGACGAACATAAGAATACTTTCCCAGGCTTATTGGGCTTAGCCGGTGCAAAAGACGCGTTGGATGAGACTTATCAGGCCGCGCAAACTGCTTTAACGGATTTATCCGGGTTAGATAAAGCACTATTAAATAGTTTTTTAAACTATTTTAATGAATAGGAGAACAGATGAAAAAAGAACGGGTAGACGTATTATTAGTCCAACAGGGATTATTTGATTCCAGAGAACAAGCAAAACGGTCTGTGATGGCTGGTGAAGTGTACGGTAAAAATGATGAACGAATCGACAAACCGGGCGAAAAAATCGACGCTGAAACTGTCTTAAGTGTCAAAGGGCGTAAGATTCCGTATGTTGGCCGAGGGGCTTTAAAATTGGCGAAAGCGGTCGAGGTTTTCAACATCGATTTACAGGATAAAATCTCACTTGATATCGGTTCTTCAACAGGGGGCTTTACTGATGTGGCGCTTAGAAATGGGGCCAAACTCTGTTACGCACTAGATGTGGGCTATAACCAACTAGCATGGAAATTGCGCGAAGATCCACGCGTCGTAGTGATGGAACGGGTTAATTTTCGTTACAGTCAACCAGAAGATTTCACCAATGGTCAACCAGATTTTGCCATGACGGATGTTTCGTTTATTTCGTTACATAAGATTTTGGTGCCGTTGAAACCCATCTTGAAACCGGACTGCGAAGCGGTTGCTTTAATTAAGCCGCAATTCGAAGCCGGCCCTGAAAATGTCGGTAAACACGGGATTGTGCGTGATCCGAAAGTGCATAAGATGGTGGTTAAAGACATCGTTGATTTTAGTTTAGCGACGGGCTACGACGTGCTAGGGTTAGATTTTTCACCAATTAAAGGTGGTGAAGGCAATATTGAATTCTTGATTCATCTACGGAATACGACGGCTGAGACTGGAACGATGGCCCCAAACATGAATATTGATACGGTTTTAGAGAATGCCTATGCTGCTTTGAAACGACCAACGGGAAAATAGTGTATAAAACTTTGTATTTTATGTATAAATGCGCTATCATTGAGGAATAGAATAATTTCTCACATGAAGAGGGTGTTTTAATGCGCAAGGTAGATCGGCAACGACTGTTAAAAAATTTAATCCAGACCCATGAGATTGAACGACAAGAGGATTTTGTGAAGCTGTTACAAGCGGAAGACATCGATGTTACGCAAGCCACGATTTCGCGGGATATTAAAGAAATGCAGCTCATTAAAGTGCCAAATGCGGACGAGGGCTATCACTATAGCCTACCGCCTGAAAAGAAATTAGACGTTAAAGAAAAGTTGCGCCGGATTTTACGCGACGCCTATATTACGCATAACCAACAAGACTATTTTGTCGTGATTAAAGCCTTACCGGGTAACGGGACGGCAATTGCTAATCTTTTGGATCAAATGCAGCTCAGTGGTGTATTTGGTACAATTGGCGGCGACGACACCGTGTTGGTGATTTGTAAATCAGAAGAAAATGCTAAACAGTCTACGAAGTTTATTGAAGACTTGCTAAAGTAATTTGGCAAGTTTTTTTAGCATCAAGAGAAACGAAAGGGGGATGATCAGATGTTACAAGAGTTGGTCATTCACGATTTTGCAATTATCGATCAGTTAGCAATTAGTTTTGAAGAAGGGATGACGGTGCTCTCGGGGGAAACCGGAGCCGGTAAGTCAATTATTATCGATGCAGTCGGGTTACTCGCTGGCGGCCGGGGTTCACAAGACTTTATCCGGACTGGTGCTAAAAAAGCGACCCTTGAAGGCTTATTTACGATGACGCCTAATGGCACAACCGCCGCAGTATTAGACCAGTTTGGCATTGAACACGACGAACAAACCGTCTTGTTACAGCGCGATTTAGCCGTTAATGGACACAATGTTTGTCGGGTCAACGGTCATTTGGTCAATACAACCACTTTGAAGCATATTGGAGAAACCTTAGTTGATATTCACGGTCAAAATGAACACCAAGAATTAATGTATCCAGATCGCCACTTGGGGTTGTTGGATGAATTTGCGCATCAAAAGTTAACAACCGCGAAGGCAGCCTATGCCGAAACTTATGCTGCCTATCGTAAAACACAGCGTGCCTTGAAGCAAAAACAGCAAAATGAACAAGAATGGGCGCAACGCTTGGATATGCTGAAATTTCAAACTAACGAAATTGATGCAGCCCAATTACAGGCTGATGAAGAAAGCAAGTTAGTCGAAGAACGAGCCAAACTAATGAACTTTCAAAAAATTAACCAAGCATTGCAAGCCAGTCACACGATTTTAGCAGGAGAAGACGGGAATGCGTTAGACCAAATCGCAGTTGCAATGAATCAGATGCAAGAAATTGCTGAACTCGATCCAGAATTCAAGCGTATTGCGGACAGTCTGCAGACTGGTTATTACACGTTGCAAGATAGTAGCATTGATATTAGTCGGGAAGTTTCAAACTTAGAATGGGATGAAGCACGGTTAGATGAAATCGAACAACGGCTAGAAACTATTAATAATTTGGAACATAAGTATGGTGATTCAATTGCCGAAATTCTCGCTTATGGTGAAAAAATCGGGGCTGAACTAGCAGCGATGCAAGCAACTGAAGCGAACGCAAGTGAGTTGGAGCAGCAATTCACGCAACTTGAACAACAACTTAGGACAAACGGACAAACGTTGACGCAATTACGCCAAAAAGCAGCTAAGCAACTTGAAAAAGCGGTTCATCAACAGTTAAAAGCGTTATACATGGAAAAGACGGTCTTTAAAGTTGAATTCTTGCCAAATGAACAGGAACAGTTCATGGCTTCCGGGATGGACAAAGTTGAATTTTACATTCAACCCAACCCTGGTGAAAAACTACGGCCGCTCGCTAAAATTGCTTCTGGTGGGGAATTATCGCGCTTGATGTTAGCCCTTAAAACGATTTTCTCCGAATCACAAGGCGTTACTAGCATCATCTTTGATGAAGTTGATACCGGAGTGAGTGGGCGTGTGGCCCAAGCGATTGCCAATAAGATTAGTGAAATTGGCCAACATTCGCAAGTGCTCTGCATTACGCATTTGCCGCAAGTCGCAGCAATGAGTGATCATCAATATCAAATTCAAAAACAAGTGAAACAAAATCGAACAGAAACGTCCGTTCAAAAAGTAACCGGTAAACAACGGATTGCTGAACTGGCACGGATGTTAGCGGGGACTGAAGTAACAGAGTTAACTTTAGAACATGCCGAAGAATTGGTGGCATTAGCGGAAACGGCTAAGCAAAGTCGCCGACATTAAAATAAGGGTGCAGCCAAAATATTTTTTTGGCTGCACCCTTATTTTTTTGCTTAATTTTTCTTTTGAATGTAACGAATTTGATTGCAAAGGACAATCTTGTAGAGGTTCGAACGACTCTCTTTTAGCAGATACTTGTTCGCACTGAGTTGTTTAACCAAGCGCCCGGTCACTTGTTCGAGATGATCGTTAACATTGAATTGCACCGCAACATGGTAGTGGCGTTCAAACGCTTGGGTCATAAATAATTGAATCTGAGCAGGTTGCATTTGGGGTTGTTCAACAAAAGCAGTCGCTTCTGGTGTAAGTTCAAAAAAGCGGTGATATTGTTTAACCAATTGTTGACTGAGTCCGCTAACCGTTGCTTGTTTAAATTCCATGATTTCATCCTCCGAACACTTGTTTGTGTTTTCATTATACGAACAAACGTTCAGAATTGCAAGCGGCATTTTTTGATTTTTTTCGTGTATAATAGGATGAACTGATAGAAAGGGTGATTTGATGGGCAAAATTGAATATGAAATTATGGCAGAAATCGGTGTGTTGAGTGAAAATCCAGCTGGTTGGCGTAAAGAATTGAATTTAATCTCTTGGAATCAACGTGCACCAAAATTTGATTTGCGAGATTGGGCACCGGATCATGCCAAAATGGGTAAGGGTGTGACGCTGTCAAACGACGAAATTGCGTCCTTAAGGTTAATTTTAAATGAGATGGAAACAAAGTAGACTTGAAATTTCCCGCCAAATAGTGCAGAATAGACTTTAACTATTTTATAAAAGAAGAGGGAATTACGTAGATGTCCAATCGAGGAATGTTGATCGTTTTATCAGGCCCATCAGGGGTCGGTAAAGGAACTGTCCGTCAAGCAATGCTAGAAGATGAATTTCGTGATTTTCACTATTCAGTTTCGATGACGACGAGAAAGCCAAGACCAGGCGAACAAGATGGTGTTGACTATTATTTTGTGAGCAAAGAAGAATTCGAGCAAGAAATTGCAAATGATGGTATGCTAGAGTATGCACAGTACGTGGATAATTATTATGGCACACCGATGAAGTATGTGAATCAGACACTAGACTCAGGGCGCGATGTTTTATTAGAAATCGAAGTCCAAGGCGCAATGCAAGTGCGCGAGAAGTGTCCCGATGGCGTCTTCATCTTCTTGACACCACCCGATTTATTAGAATTGCGGAATCGAATTCAAAAACGCGGCACAGACGATCAAGCAACGATTGATAAGCGGATGCAAAAAGCAGCCGACGAAATCAAGATGATGGAAAATTACGATTATGCTGTCGTCAACGACGAAATTCCAAATGCGGTTCAACGAATCGAAAAGATTATCGAAAGTGAACACTTACGAGTGCCACGTGTGATCGACCAATACAAGAAAATGATAGGGGAATAATAATATGATTGTATATCCTTCAATTGATAAGTTACTAGAAAACGTGAACTCACGTTACTCATTGGCTGTTTTAGCTAGCAAGCGGGCCCATGAAATCGAAGCCGGTGATATTAAGATGTTATCTGAATACAAATCACCTAAAACGGTTGGGATGGCAATGGAAGAAATTGCTGCTGGCAATGTCATTATTGATCCTGATTCATTGATGCTTGAAAAAGATGCTGAAAAAATGGATAAGCTCGCTCAAAAAGACAGCGAATAAGAATAATTAAAGAACCTGCATGTTTAGTTTATTCATCGATGGATGTTTAAATTAAAGTGCAGTTTTTTTAGTTTTAGGGGGTTTTGAAAGTGGATTTAACGAATAAACGAATTGCAGTTTATGTGACAGGTGGCATTGCCGTCTACAAAGTGGCTAATTTGGTGCGTGGATTGATTAAAGCAGGTGCTGAGGTCCAAGTGGCAATGACTCAGGCGGCAACCGAATTTGTCACGCCACTGACGTTTGCCACATTAACGCGTAAACCCGTGTTAACTGATTTGTTTAATCAAGACCAACCGGATCGGGTTGCCCATATTCACTTAGCGGATTGGACTAATCTGGCGGTGATTGCTCCGGCGACTGCTAATCTAATCGGGAAACTCGCTAATGGGATTGCTGACGACTTTGTCTCGACCGCCTTGTTAGCCACTACCGCGCCCAAATTAATTGTGCCGGCGATGAATGAACATATGTGGTTTAATCCAGCTACCCAACGGAATTTAACCCAACTTAAAGCAGATGGCTATACTGTCATGGAACCGGATACCGGCTTTTTAGCGGAAGGCTATGCTGGTGTCGGGCGGTTCCCTGAAGAAACCGCGATTATGGCAGAAGTTGCGCAACAATTCGGACCGCAACGGTTAAGTGGGCAGAACGTGGTGGTGACTGCCGGTGGGACACAAGAACCAATTGATCCGGTACGCTACATTGGCAACCGATCTTCTGGTAAAATGGGGTATGCAGTGGCCCAAGCAGCCGTGGCGATGGGGGCGAATGTGATCCTCATCAGTACGCGTCCAGAATTGCCAGTGCCGGCTGGTTTGCACAAAATAATTTACGTTGAAACGGCGGCGCAATTACAAGGCACAGTTAGCAGTGTCTTTGAAGGGGCCGATGTTGTGGTGATGGCTGCGGCGGTTGCCGATTTTAAACCGGCCCAATATGTCACGCACAAAATCAAAAAACAACCGAACACAACTGAGATGCAGTTAACTTTAGACCGCACCCCAGATATTTTGGCGACGCTTGGGCAACAGAAGACGCATCAATTCTTGGTCGGTTTTGCGGCAGAAACAGATGATTTACTACAACATGCCCAAACCAAACTAGCAGCTAAAAATGTTGATTTACTCGTGGCGAACGATGTCAGTCAGCATGATCGGGGCTTTGGTGTTGATCAAAATGCGGTTACGCTTTTACAACCGAATGCAGTACCGGAAACATTAGCGTTGGCGGATAAAAGTGTGATTGCGACTCAAATTCTAGAACGAGTTGCTGAGTTGTTAGCTTAACTAAAAAGGAGGATTCAGATGCCACAAATCGCAAAAGTGATTGTCGATGTGCCGACGATGCAAACTAATCGGCCATACGATTACCAAGTACCGGATACTTTATTAGACAGTATTCAACCTGGGATGCGTGTGGCGGTTCCTTTTGGCAAAGGTGATCGATTAATTCAAGGCTTTATCTTGTCCATTCAAGATCAAGCCAATTTTGAGGGGCAATTAAAGCCGATTACGGCGGTCATTGATTTACAACCGGCTGTGAATTCAGAATTACTTCAATTATCAAGTTGGTTGGCAGAGCGGACCTATGCCTTTCAGATTACGTGCTTACAAACGATGCTCCCAAGTGTGATGCGTGCTAAGTACTCTAAGACCGCGCAACTAGTTGATGAAATTGATCCAGCCTTACAAGCAAGCCTGTTCAATGGTAACGACGAATTAACGTTTGACCAGTCGCTAGATCCCGAAAAGTTAAAACAATTGATGCAGTTACAACGCCAAGGGAAAATCGAAGTGGTCTACCATGTCGATGATCGCGCCCGCGTGAAGCAATTAACGGCGATTGAACCGGCATTATCGTTTGAACAGTTAGAAGAAGCGCGGACCGGCTTACGTAAGTCAGCGCAAAAGCAGAGTCAACTCATTAGTTATTTACAAAGTTTAATTGATCAACCCAATCCCTTATTAAAGGATGTTTTGACCAAGACGACTTTTACCCGGGAGAATATCAAGACAGGCGCCGACAAAGGTTGGTTACGCCAAGTTAAAGTTGAAGCTTATCGAAATCCTTATCCTAAAACCGTCACGACGACGCAAAAAATGGCGTTGACTGATGAACAGGCTGATGCGGTAGAAGCCGTTGTGGCGGCTACTAAGGCCCAATCTGATCGGGTTTTTCTAGTCGAAGGGATTACGGGCAGCGGTAAGACCGAAGTTTACTTGCAAACGATTGATGCGGTCTTGCAACAGGGGAAAACTGCATTAATGTTAGTCCCTGAAATTGCTTTGACCCCGCAGATGGTCAAACGCGTGAAGGGTCGCTTTGGTGATCAAGTTGCCGTTTTACATAGTGGCTTATCCGAAGGTGAAAAGTATGATGAATGGCGGCGAATTGAACGCAAAGAAGCCAGCGTTGTCGTTGGGGCGCGGTCAGCCGTTTTTGCACCATTGGAGAATATCGGTGTGATTATCATGGATGAAGAACATGAAGCTTCCTATAAACAAGATGAAAGTCCGCGCTATCATGCCCGCGATGTTGCCATCTGGCGGAGTCAGTACCATCATTGCCCAGTGATTCTCGGGAGTGCAACACCGTCGCTTGAATCGCGTGCCCGCGCCCAAAAAGGCGTCTACCAACTCTTGCGCCTGACGCAACGGATTAATCAACAGCCATTACCGGCAGTTGAGTTGGTTGATATGCGCGAGGCGATGAAGCAACAAGCCAGCAGCAACTTTTCACCTGCACTATTAGATGCGTTGAAGGATCGGTTGCAAAAAGGCGAACAAAGTGTCCTCTTGTTGAACCGGCGCGGTTTTTCATCCTTTATCATGTGTCGCGATTGTGGCTTTGTCTTGCAGTGTCCCAACTGTGATATCTCACTCACGTTGCATATGGATACGCACTCGATGAAGTGCCATTACTGTGGTCATGAAGAAGCAATTCCGCGGACTTGTCCAAATTGTCAGAGTCGCCAGATTCGCTATTTTGGAACGGGAACACAAAAAGTCGAAGCAGAACTCCAAGAGCTGATTCCAAATGCTCGTATTCTACGCATGGACGTTGATACAACCCGCAAAAAAGGTGCGCACGCTAAATTACTCAAACGCTTTGGCGACCACGATGCCGATATTTTATTAGGCACGCAGATGATTGCCAAAGGGCTTGATTTTCCCGATGTAACGCTTGTCGGCGTGATTAACGCCGATACCGCTCTTGGGTTACCTGATTTTCGGGCAAGTGAGCGCACGTTTCAATTATTGACGCAAGTCAGTGGCCGTGCTGGTCGTGCCGATAAAATCGGTGCGGTTATCGTTCAATCTTTTAATCCGGAAAATTACGCCATCCAATTTGCCAAGCAACATGATTATGAAGGCTTCTATCAATATGAGATGGCAGTCCGCCATCGGGGCGGCTATCCGCCGTATTATTTTACGGTACAGTTAACGATTAGCCATCCTGAAGAAGCGTTGGCAGCCAAGAAGAGTTTCCAGATTGCCCGTCAATTACGGCCCGTCTTATCCGACCAAGCGATTGTGCTGGGTCCGACGCCGAAGTCGATTGCGCGGATTAATAATCGTTATTTCTATCAAATTGTGATTAAATATAAACAGGAACCACAACTTCAGGCGAAACTCGCCGAGATTCTCGAAACGACCCAAATTGATACCCGTCATGGTTTCAAGATTGGGTTGGACAATGAACCCCTACAATTTACTTAAAGTGAGCGTGATTGATTAATGACATCCATCGTATTTATGGGGACTCCCCAATTTTCAGTACCGATTTTAGAAGCCCTTGTGGCACACGATTATCAAGTCCTAGCCGTTGTGACCCAACCAGACCGGAAAGTTGGCCGCAAGCAAGTCCTACAACAAACACCCGTTAAAGAAGCGGCTGTTCGCTTAAACCTGACTGTTTTTCAACCTGAAAAACTCAGTGGTAGTCAAGAATTAGCGGACGTGATGGCCTTGCAACCAGATTTAATTGTGACGGCAGCATATGGTCAATTCTTGCCAACGAAGTTATTAGAAGCCGCTAAGATTGCAGCCATCAATGTGCATGGTTCACTCTTGCCAAAATATCGTGGTGGTGCACCCATTCAATATGCTGTGTTAAACGGCGATTCAGAAATTGGGATTACCATCATGCATATGGCTAAAAAAATGGATGCCGGTGATATGATTGAACAAGCCAGCATTCCAATTGAAGCTTCAGACGACACCGGGACTTTATTTGATAAGTTAAGTTACGTCGGTCGAGATCTATTATTGAAGACATTACCAAGCATTATCGATCAAACCGCGCCCCGGACACCACAAGATGAAGCACAAGTAACGTTTGCTTACAATATTACTAAGGAACAAGAACAATTAGATATCGAGCAACCAGCAACGCAACTGGTCAACCAGATTCGTGCGTTACGGCCACAACCAGGCGCTTGGTTGCCAATTAATGGTCAACGGACAAAATTATGGCAAGCAACTGTTGCTGAAACAACGACGGATCAACCAGCCGGTGTGATTGTCGCTATCAACAAAAAGGATTTCGAATTAGCAGCCGGCAATGGCAGTGTTTTGAAGATTACCGAGATTCAACCAGCTGGTAAGGCTAAAATGCCGGTCCAATCTTTCTTAAACGGGGTTGGCAAACAACTCGCAGTCGGACAACAAGTGGTGGTGCAAGATGCCTAAAAAGACACCACGCTATTTAGCTGTTGAAATTTTAACGGCGGTTGCCAAACAAAACAGTTATTCAAACTTGGCCCTCGACCAAGTGATTAAACAAAACCACTTGAATCCCCAAGATGCTGGTTTTTTAACGCAGCTCGTGTATGGTGTGATTCAACATGAAATGACACTCGATTATTACCTAGCCCCCTTTATTCAAAAACCAGCTAAACTGGCAACTTGGGTCCGCCAAGTCTTACGGACGGCAGTTTTTCAACAGGTTTATTTGGATCGTGTTCCTGAACATGCGATTTTTTATGAAGCAACTGAGATTGCCAAACAAATGGGCCATGCTGGCACGGCTAAGTTGGTCACCGCAATTCTACGGAACCAACAACGGACTGGATTGCCTGATTTAGCAGCAATTGCCGATCCAATCGAACGCCTAAGTGTGACTTACAGTATGCCGCAGTGGTTAGTGGCGAAGTTCCACCAAGAATTAGGGCAATCAAAATTGGAACACTTATTGGCAACGATTAACCAACCAGCGAATGCGTCCATTCGAGTCAATACCCGTGTTAATTCAGTTGATGCCGTTTTGGCAGACTTACAGGCTGACGGGTTAACGATTGAACCGAGTGTAATTGTAGCCGCTGGATTAGTTGCCCACGGCGGTCACTTAGCCAGCGGTGAATTGTTCGAACAAGGCGCGTATATAATTCAAGATGAAAGCTCGATGTTAGTGGCACCAAGTTTGCAACTACAACCAAGTGATCGGATCTTGGATGCTTGTGCAGCCCCAGGTGGGAAAACGACACATATGGCGACTTATTTGGATGCCAGTCAAGGGGGGCAAATTACTGCCTTAGACATTCATGAACATAAAGTCCGCTTGATTGAGCAAAACGCTAAGCGTTTGCATGTTGCAGACGTCATTGATGCGCGGGCGCTCGATGCACGCAAAGTCGGTGAACAATTTGAACCTGAAACATTTGATAAGATTTTAGTCGATGCACCATGTTCTGGCTTAGGCTTAATGCGACGTAAACCGGAAATCAAGTATGGTCGCCAAGCAGCAGACTTATTGAACCTTCAAAAGATTCAATTGGCGATTTTAGAAGCCGTTGCACCAACCTTAAAAGTGGGTGGTCAATTGACTTACAGTACCTGTACGATTGTCCCAGAAGAAAATCAACAAGTTGTTGCGGCTTTTGTGGCCAATCATCCAGAATTTGAAATCGTACCAGTAGCACTCGACAAACCATTGCCAGCCAATCAAGCGACACCGTTTGTCCAAATCTATCCCGATGATTATCAAACAGACGGCTTTTTCATCGCTTGTTTAACACGACGGGCTTAAATTATTAATTGAGGTGAATTCTTATGAAAGTTGCTTTTCAAACCGATGTCGGCCAACAACGCCAAAATAATCAGGACTATGTCGGCTTTTATACCAATAAAAGCGGTGCGCAGTTTGCGATTGTTGCTGATGGGATGGGCGGTCATTTAGGCGGCGATGTTGCTTCAGAAATGGCGGTTTCCCATATTGGGTACGAGTTCGAACGAACTGATGATACCGACATTGAATCCATGGTTAAATGGTTAATTTTCGAATTACAAAAAGAAAACAAACATATTTTAGCGAAGGCTAATCAGTATGATGATTTGTTTGGGATGGGCACCACGCTCGTCGCAGTGTTGATTTCAGGTGCCAATTACTTAGTTGCCAATATTGGCGACAGCCGAGTGTATCGCTTCCGGAATAACGAACTCCGCCAATTAACAGAGGACCATTCCTTGGTAAATGAATTGGTGAAACAAGGGGAGTTAACCGAAGAAGCGGCAAAGCATCATCCACAAAAAAACATCATTACGCGCACATTAGGCGTTTCGCAAGATGTCGATGCCGATGTAACAATTTACGAATTTGAACCAGATGATTATCTATTATTATGTACAGATGGGCTAACCAATATGGTCGATGATGAACAAATTAAGACCACGCTGATGACACCGACATCGCTGGAAGAAAAATGTGCGGCATTAATTCAACAAGCAAATGATGCCGGTGGCTTAGATAATATTACGGCGTTAATCTTACATCAAACTGGTGAGGAGGGTGCGCGATGATGGAGACAGGCTACGCGGTCAATGGCCGCTATCAGATTATCCGTCCAATTGGAGAAGGTGGCATGGCCAACGTTTATCTGGCCCAAGATCTGATTTTGGATCGCCAAGTGGCGGTCAAGGTGCTGCGACTTGATTTACGGAACGATCCGAACACGGTACGTCGCTTTAAACGCGAAGCACTTGCCACAACTGAATTGAACCACCCCAATATCGTCAGTATCTATGATGTTGGTGAAGAAAACAGCATGCAATACATCGTGATGGAATATGTGAAGGGAACAGATTTAAAGAAGTATATCGTTGAACACTTCCCGATTCCTTATCAACGCGTCGTCGATATTATGACGCAGATTTTATCAGCGGTCGAAAATGCCCACGCGCACGATATTATTCATCGTGATTTGAAACCACAGAATATCTTGGTCGATGAAGCAGGTAACGTTAAGATTAGCGATTTTGGGATTGCGATTGCGCTCAGTGAAACCGCGATGACCCAGACCAATACATTACTCGGATCAGTGCATTATTTATCACCAGAGCAAGCACGGGGTTCAATGGCAACGAAACGTTCAGACATCTATTCACTCGGGATTATTCTGTATGAAATGTTAACGGGTATGGTGCCATTTGAAGGTGAATCGGCTGTTTCCATCGCGATTAAACATTTTCAAGATGCTGTACCACCCGTTCGAGATTATGATCCGCGGATTCCACAAGCTTTGGAAAACGTTGTGTTAAAAGCAACTGCCAAAGATCCGGACGAACGCTACAGTGATGTTGGGCAAATGACCACTGATTTGAGTACCTCATTATCAGCTAGTCGGGCGCATGAACCGAAATTCGTGCCCTCACAAGGTGATATGGGTGAAACAAAGGTGATTCCGGCTCTCGACCCAGAAGGGATTACGCGCCAAAACGATGTGCCAGAAGCCAAACCCAAAGATGAGACTGAAGTAAAAGACGATCAGAAAAAGAAACAGCCGCATAAGAAGTCGAAGCGGAAATGGTGGTTTGTGGGGCTTGGCGTAGTCTTGTTAGTGATGCTTGGTGTCTTCGCTGCGTACGCAATGCAAGGCAGTGAAGTGACTGTTCCAGATGTGACAGACATGACGCAAGAAAACGCGACTGCAGCATTAACCGCAGATAAATTAAAAGTTGGTAAGATTCAAAAAACTACTAGCAATAAGTACAGCAAAGGGCATGTGATTTTATCGACACCTGGTAAAGGAATGCATGTTAAATCGGGCAGTACGGTTGATCTAACAATCAGTACGGGTCGTAAAAAGTATGAGATCGAAGATTATACGGACAAACCGTTCACAGATGTCAGCACGTTATTGAAACAAAAGGGATTGACGGTTGTGCGCAAATATCAGAGTTCACGCAGTGTTGCTTCGGGACTGATTTTAGACCAAAGCATTGCCGCAGGTGAAAAAGTTGTCCCAAGTAAGACGACGATTACCTTGACTGTCAGCAGCGGCAAGCCAAGCATTACTTTACGCAATTTGAGTAATTACACGAAACAGGCTGTTCAAGACTATGTTGATGACGTTGGTTTGACGGTTACTTTTTCAGAGGATTACTCCAATACGATTGATGAAGGGTTAGTCATTAGCCAATCACCTGGTAGTGGTGCATCTATTCAAGAAGGCGCCAATATTAACGTGGTACTTTCTAAAGGTAAAAAAGCGCCCGCTACCAAGAGTTTTACGAAGTCGATTACGATTCCGTTTGATAATTCCTTAGCAACTTCACAAAGTAGTACAAGCAGCTCGAGCGAATCGGGTGACAGTAGTAGTACGAGCTCTAGTTCAAGTAGTACTTCAACGGCTACGACGAATAAGATTACGATTTATTTAGAAGATAGCACGCATTCAATAATGAGTGTTTATAAAGAAATGACGATTACCGCGGATACAACCGTTGAATTGCCATTTACGATTAAAGCGGACCAAGCCGGCCGTTTCCGGATTTTAAGAAATGGTCAAGAGATTCTATCTGATGACCATGTGACAAACTAATTGGGAGGTGACCTATTGCAGACAGGACAGATTATTCGCGCCCTCAGTGGGTTTTATGATGTACAAAGTGAAGGCAAAATTTATCGAACGCGTGCGCGTGGTAATTTCCGTAAACGGAAAATTACGCCACTTGTCGGTGATTTTGTCGAATTCGAGAGTGAAAGTGAAACAGAAAGTGGCTATATTCTTGAGATTTTAGACCGTAAAAATGAGATGATTCGACCACCAGTCGCTAATATTGATAATGCTGTCGTAATTGTTTCGGCGGTGGAACCAGCATTCTCCTTGAATTTGTTGGATCGTTTCTTGATTTATATTGAATCGCTGCACATGCAAGGGTTAGTTTATTTAACCAAGACCGATATGATTAGTGATCAACAATACCAAGAAATTAGTGATTACTTGGCGTATTATGCGAAGATCGGCTATCAAATTTTTGCACCGCGGACCGCCTTTACACCGGAGATAATTACGGCAATTGAAGACACGTTCCCGCATAAAACAACCGTCTTTACAGGACAAACGGGGGCCGGTAAGTCAACGTTGTTAAACCACATTGACCCGAGCTTGAATATTGCAACTGCCGAAATTTCGCAGAGTTTAAATCGTGGGAAACATACAACCCGGCATATTGAACTGATTCCGTTGAATGATGGGTTAGTTGGTGATACGCCTGGCTTTTCATCACTTGGTTTATTAAACGTCACGATTGAAACCTTGGTTGACCGATTCCCAGAGTTCAGAGAAATCGGGCAAGGATGCAAGTTTAGAACGTGTCAACACGTGATGGAACCGAAATGTGCCGTGAAAGAAGCTGTCGACAGTGGCGAAATTATGCAAAGTCGTTATACGAATTATTTACAGTTTAGAGCAGAATTAAAGGATATTCGGCCAGTTTACAAGAAGTCAAAATAAAAATGTGATCGGAGTTTTGATGATGAAACAAATCGCACCTTCAATTTTAAGCGCAGACTTTATGAACTTACAAAGAGACGTCCAAAACCTTGAAAAGGCGGGCGCTGATCTATTACATGTGGATATCATGGATGGGATGTTTGTCCCCAACATGTCGTTTGGCCCCCAAGTAGTAACTGGCTTGCGGCCATTGACAACGTTAGGCTTAGATGTCCATTTAATGGTGGAACAACCAGAACGCTACATCGAACAATTTGCAGCAGCTGGTTCAGACTTAATCATGATTCATGCCGAAGCAACGCAACATCTCTACCGTGGTCTTCAGATGATTAAAGATGCTGGTGTTAAAGCAGGCGTGGTGATCAATCCAGGGACACCAGTTAGTGCGATTGAACCAGTCTTATCATTGGTTGATCAAGTCTTAGTAATGACGGTTAATCCCGGTTTTGGTGGGCAGAAGTTTATTCCAGCGATGTTGGATAAGGTCACTGAATTAGCGACTTATCGCGATCAACATGCTGATGCAGATTATACGATTGAAGTCGATGGTGGGGTTAACGACCAAACCATCGGTGCGTGTGCCAAAGCAGGCGCAGATGTTTTCGTTGCCGGTTCATATACGTTTGCCGGTGATTTAGCAACCCGGATTGCAACTTTAAAGCAGGCTGCTCATGACGCGGATTAATGTGTTGGTGGGAGGACCAGTCAGTGAGTGGGCCCCCGAATTGGCGCAGCCAGAAATGATTGATGGTCAATGGGTGGCAGCAGACCGTGGTACGTGGCGCTTATTGCAAAAAGGCGTAACACCTGTCGTGTCAGTCGGCGATTTTGATTCATTGACGGCGGCTGAGCGGACCACCGTTCAATCAGCAGTAAAGGATATTCGCTCTGTGCAAGCAGAAAAAGATGATACCGACACTCAGTTGGCATTATCAATTGCGCTAACTGAATTTAATGCGGATCAAGTTGTGCTTTATGGCGCAACAGGCGGTCGGTTGGACCATTTTCTTGCTAATCTCTTTATGCCCTTAGAAACACGTTTTAAGCCGTTTTTAGACCGGTTAGAGATGCGCGATCGGCAAAATACGATTCGGTTCTATGCACCAGGGACGTATCAATTACAAAAAGAAGCCGATAAACGGTATCTGGCCTTTGTGCCATTAGTTCCCACAACTGGTTTAAATTTAATTGATGAAAAATATCGCTTGGTGGATTACCAAACGCAAGTCCCGATTTCATGGGCTAGTAATGAGTTCATCGGTGAGACCGGCCAATTCAGTTTTGAAACTGGGGTGGTTGCGGTGATTCAAAGTAAGGATTAAAAAGACGGCTCAGATAAAATTATTTTATCCGAGCCGTCTTTTTGGTTGCCATAAACGTGTTCGATCAGTCATCGCCTGAGGATTAGCCGACTTATCTCGTACTCTTTGCCAAAAAAAATAGACCGCCAACTGGCGGTCTATCAATTGAAATTATACACGAGTTACTTTGCCTGATTTCAAAGCACGGGCTGAAACCCAAACACGTTTAGGTTTGCCATCAACTAAGATACGTACTTTTTGTAAATTTGGCTTCCAAGAACGACGAGATGCGTTCAAAGCGTGTGAACGCTTGTTGCCAAATGATGTTTTACGGCCGGTAATAACGTCTTTTGCCATGGTCTTATTCCTCCTTTAAGTAAAGCCGGTAGAATTAACGAGAAACATAATATGATTCAGTTAGTCTTAATAGTTGCATGCATGCACACCGGCTTATACAATTCACTTAAATAATTTACCATAATAGTTTGGGGAATGCAAGAGCTCTTTCAAGGAAATTTACTTGACAGTCCAAAATAAGTCGTTTAAACTCATTAAAGTCCAAAAATAAGCCGTATTTTGGGAAGAATTCATCACCAGTTGCTTTGCAACTCTTCTCCGCTATGCTAAAATAACAATAAGTATGGCACAAGGAGGCTATTTTAATGGCTGTTAAAATTAAAACACAATATGGCGACATTGATATTACCAATAACGTGATTGCAACCGTCGTTGGTGGCGCTGCAACAGATATCTACGGAATTGTTGGGATGGCAAGTAAGAATCAAATCCGTGACAATTTAAACGATATTTTGAATCGTGAGAATTATAATCGGGGTGTCGTAGTCCGTCAAGAAGACAATGGCGTTGCGATTGATGTCTATATTATTGTTGGTTACGGCATTAAGATCTCTGAAGTTTGCCGTAACGTCCAGAGTAAAGTGAAGTACAATCTTGAAACAATGTTGGGTGTCAGTGCGAACTCAGTGAATATTTATGTTCAAGGTGTACGGGTATTAGAAGACTAAAACTAATTAGCGGAGCTGGCCACTAGGTCCAGTTCTATTTGTTTTTGTTCAAGGAGGAACATTCGTGAAAGTTACTGAAATCACAGCAGCAGAATTCCAAGCAATGATGCGGGTTGCTGCACATCGGCTTACTAAAAATGCAGAATTTGTCAATTCATTAAACGTCTTTCCAGTGCCTGATGGGGATACTGGGACCAATATGAGTTTAACGTTTCAAAGTGGGGCCAAAGCAGTTAATGAAAACAACGCGCAATCTGTCGGTGAATTATCTAAGAGTTTAGCCAAGGGGCTTTTGATGGGCGCTCGGGGTAACTCCGGGGTTATCAGTTCACAAATTTTCCGTGGTTTTTCTAAGAGCATGGCTGAAAAAGAAACATTGGATGCACAAGATTTGGCTGACGCATTCACAAATGGTGTTCAAACGGCTTATAAAGCAGTAATGAAACCCGTTGAAGGCACGATTTTGACGGTTGCCAGAGAAGGCGCCAAAGCTGGTGCCAAGGTTGCCGGTCAAACTGATGATATCGGTGCAGTTATCGAAGCTGTTGTTGAGGGTTCTAAGAAGGCCTTGTTGAAGACCCCTGAATTACTCCCTGTCTTAAAAGAAGTCGGCGTTGTCGATTCTGGTGGTCAAGGATTGGTCTTCATCTATGAAGGTTTCTTAGAAGGTTTAACAGGCCAAGCACCTGCAAAAGATCTTTACACACCTGATGAAGCGGAAATGGATGAAATGGTCAATGCCAATCATCATCAAACCGCTCAAATGGGTACAGAAGATATTGAAAATGGTTATTGTACTGAAATCATGGTCGCCCTTGGTGATGGGACAACTGTCGATCGCGAATTTGATTATGATGAATTCCGCAATCATTTAAACGGTGTTGGTGACTCTCTCTTAGTGGTAGCCGATGAAGAAGTGGTGAAGGTCCATGTGCATACAGAACATCCAGGGACAGTCATGGCTTACGGCCAACACTTTGGTTCATTAGTGAAGATTAAAGTCGATAACATGCGTTTACAACATGATACGATTGTTGAAAACGACCAACAAGCTGCTGCCCCTGTGCAAGCAGAACCTGTTGAAAATGGGATTATCGCGATTGCGGCCGGTGATGGGATTGCTGAACTCTTCAAGAGTTTAGGGGCTACTTATATCTTAAGTGGTGGTCAAACCATGAATCCAAGTACGCAAGATATTTTAGATGCGATTAAAGCAGCCAATGCTAAACAAGTGATCTTATTACCAAATAATAAGAACATCTTCTTAGCCGCTGAACAAGCTGCCGAAGTGGCTGATATTCCAGTTGCAATCGTGCAAAGTCGGACGATTGCTCAAGGGATGACCGCTCTCTTATCATTTGACCCATCTGCTGAATTGGCTGCTAATCAAGAAGCCATGACAGAGGCGTTAGATACCGTGATTAGTGGTCAAGTAACGCAATCAATCCGGGACACGACTTTAGATGGACTTGAAATTAAGAAAGACGATTACATGGGGATTATCGATGGTAAGATTAAGGTCTCAACGGCTGAACGTTTAACAGCAGCCATTGAAATGGTCCAAACAATGCTTGATGAAGACAGTGAAATCGTCACAATTATTATCGGGGAAGACGGCGATGCAACAGAAGCTGAACAAATCAGTGATGCAATTATGGCCCAAGACCCAGAATTAGAAGTTGAAGTACACGAAGGGAATCAACCAGTTTACCCATACTTGATTTCAGTTGAATAGTTAATCAAATAAAACGGGAATGAGGTTGAATATACCTGGTTCCCGTTTTTTAGTAGAAGTACGTTTAACCTTGGAATATGGTTAAAAAGCACGTTAAGAAAAAGAAGTGTATCAAAAGTGCTTATCCTGTGAGGATTAGTTTAATTAGCCGAATGACTAGCGTAGCTACTTGTTTGGCTAATGGTGCTAAACGCAACAGGATGCTTTTGAAAGCACGTTACAGGAGGCTGTCAATGTTAAGTTTAACGGATTCTGTTGCTGTGTTAGCTGGCGTCGGCCCGAAACGTCTGACAGCCCTCGATCAGCTTGGCATAAGGACCATTAGTGATTTATTGTATTATTTTCCGTTTCGTTACGAAGATTTGAAGGTCAAGGATTTATCCGAAGCGGCAGATCAGGAAAAGGTGACGTTAAAAGGAACGGTCGTCGCTGATCCGGTCATCAGTCGTTGGGGACCAGGGAAGACCCGGCTGAATGTACGGCTCTTGATTGAACATGACGTTGTGATGGTTACTTTTTTTAATCAACCCTATCTTAAGGACAAGTTTGAAGCCGGGGTCGATGTCGCTATTTATGGCAAGTGGGATGCTAAACGTCATACATTGACGGGGATGAAGGTCCTAGCGGTTCAATCGGCTGAGAATCCATCGTTTGCGGCCATCTATTCCGTTAATAAAAGTGTGCGTCAAGGGACACTGGTCAAGATGATTCAAGAAGCCTTTGATTTGTATCAAGACGTTATTCCCGAATTGATCCCAGAGGATATTCGCACGCGCTATAAGTTAATGAACGAACGCGACTTAATTGCTGGCATGCATTTCCCTAAAACGTATCCTGAAGCAAAGCAAGCACGCCGAAGCGCTATTTTTCATGAGTTCTTCCTATATCAGATTCAATTACAAGCCATTAAACAGACTGATCGGCATGTGGCAAACGGTTTAGCTTTGCAGTACCAAAATGAAGCACTTAAAGATTTTATTCAAACCTTACCGTTTGATTTAACCGATGCACAAAAGCGAGTGGTGAATGAAATTTGTCTTGATTTAAAATCACCAGCGCATATGAATCGCCTTCTCCAAGGGGATGTTGGTTCTGGGAAAACGATTGTGGCGGCGATTGCGCTGTTCGCGGCAGTGACTGCGGGTTATCAAGCCGCATTGATGGTGCCAACGGAAATTCTGGCGGAACAACACTATCAAAGCTTGCAACGCTTATTGGCACCAATGAACGTGACTGTTGGCTTATTGACCGGTTCGACGACGGCTAAAGAACGGCGGACGTTGTTGGCAGACATTGAATCCGGGCGCATCAATATTACTATTGGCACCCATGCCTTGATTCAAGATGCAGTGGTCTATCATAAGTTAGGCTTTGCTGTAATTGATGAACAACATCGTTTCGGGGTCAACCAACGGCGAATTTTGCGTGAAAAGGGGTTACAGCCTGATATTCTTGCAATGACGGCGACCCCGATTCCGCGGACGCTGGCGATTACCGCATATGGCGAGATGGACGTTTCAACGATTGATGAATTGCCAAAAGGACGGATTCCAATTGAAACCAGTTGGGTGCGTAGTAATCAAGTCGAACAAGCCCTCAGCTTTGTCCGTAAACAACTTGCAAACGATTCGCAAGTCTTTGCGATTACACCGTTGATTGCCGAATCTGAACAGATGGATTTAAAGAATGCCGAGGAGATTTACGCAACGTTGGTGGAACAATTTGAACCTGATTACCATGTTGCATTGTTGCATGGCCAGTTAAAAGATGATGAAAAAAATCAGATTATGAACGCTTTTTCTGAGAACAAAATTCAATTACTGGTTTCAACAACCGTCGTTGAAGTTGGTGTCGATGTGCCAAACGCGACGGTGATGCTCATTTTTGATGCGGATCGGTTCGGGTTGGCGCAATTACATCAATTACGGGGCCGGGTTGGCCGAGGTAAGAAAAAGGCATACTGTATTCTGGTGGCTGATCCGAAGAACCAACAAGGTGTTGACCGGATGACGATTATGACTGAAACCACTGATGGATTCGTCGTTGCGCAGAAGGATTTAGAATTGCGCGGACCAGGGGAAGTCTTTGGTGATCGTCAATCTGGATTGCCCGTCTTTAAAGTTGGCGATCCAGTAGCCGACTTTACGAGTTTACAAGTCGCCCAACAAGAAGTGCAAAAAATCTTCACGCTTGATCCTGAGTTGGCAGCACCGGACCATACGCCACTCAAAACATACTTACAACAACAAAAGCAAAATTACCTAACGTTAGATTGAAAACGGAAAGAGGAATGATGATGAAAATTGCAGTAGACGCAATGGGCGGCGATTTTGCACCCCAATCAGTAATTGAAGGGGTGTTACAAGCCCGCTCAGAATTAACAGATGTTGAATTTACGTTGTATGGTGATGAAGCACAAATTAAACCGTTGATTGATGATATGACGCGGTTAACGATTGTGCATACCACCGAAAAAATCACCAGCGAAGATGAACCAGTGCGTGCGATTCGGCGTAAAAAGCAAGCTTCAATGGTTCTGGCGGCGCAGGCAGTTAAAGATGGGGAAGCAGACGCACTCTTTTCACTAGGGAATACTGGTGCGCTCTTAGCAGCCGGATTATTCGTGATTGGTCGGATTAAAGGGATTGATCGTCCAGGTTTAATGCCTACCCTACCAGCCATTAATTCAGATTTAGGCTTCAATATGTTAGATGTTGGGGCCAACGCCGAAGCAAAGCCGGAGCATTTGCATCAATATGGCTTAATGGGGAACTTCTACGCACAAGACGTCCGTGGCATTCAAAAGCCGCGAATTGGTTTGTTGAATAATGGGACTGAAGCTGGCAAGGGTGATGAGTTGCATAAGGCAGCACATCAACTACTGGCAGATGATCTAACGTTAAACTTCATTGGTAACGTTGAAGCAAGTGAACTCTTAAAAGGGGTTGCGGATGTCGTGGTCACAGATGGGTTTACCGGCAATGCGACGCTTAAAGCAATTGAAGGGACTGCCACAATCGTGATGTCGCAAGTCAAACATGCGATTATGGATGCTGGTGTCAAAGAAAAAATCGGTGGTTTACTCTTGAAAAAGAGTGTTGGTGGGATTCGTGATAAATTCGACACATCTGTTTATGGCGGGGCTGTTTTATTAGGCTTAAAAGCCCCTGTTGTTAAGGCGCACGGTGCTGCAGATGGCCGCACGGTTTACTACACTGTTCGCCAGATTCATGCAATGCTGGCGAACCAAACGATTCAAAAAGTAATCGATTATTTTGACCAACAAAATAGCCCAAAAGAAACCGATTAAAATAGGTGGACAATGTGTTCCAAAGGCGCTACAATATACTTCGCAAGTCTGATTTGATTTACTTGAATTGAGTTGCGAAGTTATGTATAATCACTGGATACCCAAAGTGTTAAGTACGTAGGTAAGGGTTTCAATTTGGAGGTTTTTAATTATGAATGAACAAGAAATCTTTGATAAGATTGCGGCTATTATTGGCGATCGATTTGAGTTAAATAAGGATCAGGTAACAGACGAATTGAACTTCAAGGAAGACTTGGATGCTGATTCAATTGATATTGTGGAATTTGTTTTGGAATTAGAAGACACTTTTGGTGCCGAAATTCCGGATGAAGAAGCTGAAAAGATCGGTACGGTAGCTGATGCCGTTGCTTACATTAAAACAAAAATCAAATAATAACCTTGAAAACGAGCCTGTTGGTTGTGAGTATTCGCGACCGACAGGCTTATTTTTTTGCATTTTAAACAGTTTGTGAAAATGAGATTATTCACATAATAATCATTTGCGGATGCGTTATAATATTAGAATGATTCTTATAATAGCTCTGCATCAATGAAAATAAATTAGAATATTTTAATCTTTATTATTTACTTTTCATTTTTAATCATGTATTATTATTTTTAATAACTGAAGGGAGTGTCCATATGAAACGAGAAAAGAGTTTGGTATTAGGTATAACAACAGTGGCGGTCACATTATTATTAGCAGCTTGTGGTAACTCAGGTAGCAAGGAAGCCGTTAAGACTGACACAGCCAGTTTTGCAACGAGTGACGTCATTGCGACAATGGATTCAGCGTTAAATACGGATGTGATCGGTGCGCAGGCTTTAACCGATACGATGGAAGGTCTTTACCGCTACGAGGGTAAAGAAATCAAACCGGCGATTGCGACTAAAGTAGTCAAACCAACTAATAACGGTTTAACATATACATTCCCATTAAGAAAAGACGCGAAGTGGAGCAATGGTCAACCGGTCACGGCAGAAGATTTCGTTTATGCTTGGCGCAGAGTCGTTGATCCAAAGGTCGGCTCACAATATGCTTATATCTATGAAGGCATTAAAAATGCAGCAGACATCACGACTGGTAAGGAACCGGTTGATTCATTGGGTGTAGTCGCTAAGGATAAACACACCTTAGAAGTCACCCTTGAAAAACCAATTCCATACTTCAGTCAATTGATGACCAGCTCAACTTTCTTCCCCCAATATCCAGAAGCGGTCAAGAAAGCTGGCAAGAGTTACGGGACAAATTCTAAAACATTAGTTTTCAACGGCCCTTATAAGTTAGAAAATTGGAATGGCCCAGATAGCTCATGGAAAGAAGTTAAAAACACCAATTACTGGAATACGAAAGCAGTTAAGGTTAAGACGTTGAAGTATCAAGTGGTTAAAGATCCATCAACAGCTTTAAACCTCTTCCAAAGTAATAAATTAGATCGGACGGCGATCAGTGGTGACACAGCTAAACAAATGAAAAACGATCCACATTACTCAACCTTACAAAAATCAGCAACATTCTACATGCAAGTCAACCAAGAAAAGAATCCAATCTTTAAAAATGCGAAGATTCGCCGAGCAATTTCAATGACAATTAATCGTAAAGAATTAGTCGCACAGGTTCTAGGTGATGGTTCAAGTCCAATTGCTTCTGTGACACCAAAGAATATGTCATTTGACCCAACAACTAAGAAGGATTTTGTTGATGATTTAGACGCAGCGGGTAAGAAAAATGCAAGTTACAACCCTAAAGAAGCAACAAAACTTTGGAACGAAGGCCTTGCTGAAACTGGGCAAACAGGCAAAACATTCAATTACACATTACTTGGCGATGATACGGATACTGCCAAGAAACAATCCGAATATTTGCAAAATACTTTACAAAAGAACTTACCAGGTTTGAAAGTCACATTAGCGAACGTGCCATTTAAGACTCGTTTAACACGTTCAACGAACGGTGATTTCGACATGGTGGTTAGTGCTTGGAACGCTGATTTCCCAGATCCAATCACATTCTTAGACTTGTTTGTAACAGGCGGCGATAACAATGATGGCCATTGGAGCAATGCCGAATACGATGCACAGATCAAGGCAAGTAAAGGTGACAACGCCAATGATCCTAAAGCAAGATGGCAAAACCTTGTTAAAGCACAAGATATTATGAATACAGAGTCAGGTGTCATTCCACTGTATCAATCAGGTGTGGCGTACTTAACTAACCCAAGCCTTAAAGGTTTAGACTACGGCCCTTCAGGAAGCTACAATAATGTCTCACTTTATTTAAAAAAATAAACTGACTTTATAAAGATGGGCTTCAGCGTTGAAAAACAATGAAGCCCGTTTTTGTTAGGAGCGAACTTATGAGTAAATACCTTATTAAACGAATATTCTATTTAGTGCTAACCCTATTCATTGTCGCTTCTGTGACCTTCTTCATGATGAAGTTGATGCCAGGGACGCCATATACGAATCAGGAAAAAATGAGTGCTGATCAATTACGGATCATGAATGAACAGTACGGTTTGAACAAACCATTAATTCAGCAATATTTCATCTATCTAGGTGGCTTGTTGCATGGTGATTTTGGCACATCCTTCCAGTTCAACAATCAGCCCGTCTTGAGCCTAATCATGACGCGTTTAGGACCTTCATTACAAATCGGGGCACAAGCGATGATTGTCGGCTCATTACTGGGTATTTTACTAGGGGCAGTGGCGGCCATTCGCAAGAATACATGGGTCGATGGCGTTGCAACGTTCTTTTCAATCGTTGGGATTTCAATTCCGAACTTTGTGTTGGCGGTCTTACTCCAATTTTTCCTTGCCTTTAAATTACAACTATTCCCAATTGCGTTATGGGACGGCTGGTCATCTAGTGTCTTACCAACATTAGCACTAGCGGTTGCACCATTGGCGAATACGGCTCGGTTCATGCGGACTGAAATGGTCGATGTTTTAAACAGTGATTACATCGAACTTGCTAAAGCCAAAGGCAATTCAAAATGGCAAACAGTGGCAAAGCATGCCTTACGAAATTCAATGATTCCGGTTGTTACGATTATCGGGCCGATGGCAGTCAACTTGATGACTGGGTCACTAGTTGTTGAAAATATTTTCTCGATTCCCGGAATTGGGGAGCAATTTGTGAAGTCAATTATGACGAATGATTATCCAACGATCATGGGCTTGACCATTTTCTATTCATTCTTATTAACAGTGATTATTCTAGTCGTCGATATTCTTTACGGGATTATTGATCCACGAATTCGATTAAGTGACAGTCAGGGGGCGCACTAAATGGCAGATATTAAAATACCAGCGGGCTCATTCAAGCCCCTTACACAAGACACGCATGAAGCACAAGAAAAAATTAGTGCACCATCATTGACGTTTACGCAAGATGCCATTCGGCGCTTAAAGCAAAATAAAGTCGCGGTGGTTTCGTTAGTTGTCCTCTTAATTGTGATGTTGGCTGCTTTATTGGCACCAGTGATTGCACCACAAAGTCCAAATACACAAAATGTGGCGTACGCTAACTTACCGCCTAAAATTGGATCGGGGAATATCCCTGGTTTTACCGGTAAGATGGACGTTTCCGGTGTTAAAGTTGATAAATATCAACAAGCGGGCGTTCCCAAAGGCAAAACGTTTATCTTAGGGACGGATTATCTCGGTCGTGATTTATTATCACGAATTTTATACGGGACACGCTTATCCTTATTAATTGGGATTCTAGCGACATTGGTCGATTTATTAATCGGGATTCCATACGGGATTGTTTCCGGATGGCGTGGTGGCCGTTTGGATATGTTCATGCAGCGGGTAACTGAAATCATTTCATCAATTCCAAACTTAATTGTGGTTGTCTTGATGATGTTGGTACTCCGTCCAGGTTTATTGTCAATCGTCATCGCGATTGGCTTTACCGGTTGGATTACAATGGCCCGGTTGATTCGGGCCCAAACGTTCCAACTTAAGGAACAAGAATTCGTGCTCGCCGCACGGACGTTGGGTGAAAGTTCCACCAAGATTGCTTGGAAACACCTGATTCCGAATTTATCCTCAACGATTATTATTCAAACGATGTTTACAATTCCGAGTGCGATTTTCTTCGAAGCGTTCTTGAGCTTTATCGGGATTGGGATTCCAGCACCGAATGCTTCATTAGGGACGTTATTATCAGATGGGCAAAAAGCTTTCCGTTTCTTGCCATATCAAATGTGGTATCCAGCAGCAGTCCTCTGTGTGATCATGATTGCCGTCAACTTACTAGCAGACGGACTAAGAGACGCATTCGATCCAAAATCATAGCGTGTGCAAGTAGGCGGTTAGCTTTCGCGGATTAGCATAGTCTGACGAATAATCAACTTGTTGATTATTTATTAGACGTAGCTAACCACAGAAAGCAGTTAATGAAAGCACGTTTAGAAGCAGAGTCAGTTTCAAAAAGCATGTCAATACAAGGCCGTTTCCACGCGGTTTCATCATTGGAGGTCGTCAAATGGCAAATATTTTAGAAGTTAAACATTTAAGTATCGATTTTAAAACCTACGCAGGGGACGTCCATGCTATTCGCGATGTCAGTTTCAACTTGAAAAAAGGCGAAACACTAGCGATTGTTGGTGAATCAGGTTCAGGTAAGTCGGTAACGGTCCGTAGTATTATGGGCTTGTTAGCGGGTAATGCTCAAATTAAGGGTGGTACAATCAAGTATCACAATGAAGATCTCTTACAAAAACCAGAACAGGAAATGAATGCCTTACGTGGTAGCGATATTTCCATGATTTTCCAAGATCCGATGACGTCATTGGATCCAACGATGCCGATTGGTAAACAAGTTGCTGAACCCTTGTTGATTCATAAAACAATGAATAAGGAAGAAGCAATGAAACGTGCACAGAGTGTTTTAGAGTTGGTGGGTATTCCGAATGCCAAAGCACGGATGAAAGATTATCCGCATCAATTTTCTGGTGGGCAACGGCAACGAATCGTGATTGCGATTGCGATTGTTGATTATCCACAAATCCTGATTGCCGACGAACCGACAACGGCGCTTGATGTGACAGTGCAAGCACAAATTATCGATTTGATGAAGGAATTGCAACGCAAGATTGAAACCTCAATTATTTTCATTACGCATGATTTAGGTGTTGTGGCAGGGATTGCCGATCGCGTAGCGGTAATGTATGCCGGTAAGATTATCGAATATGGGTTGGTTGATGAAATTTTTTATCAACCCAAGCATCCATATACGTGGGGCTTATTGAACTCAATGCCAACACTTGATACTTCTGGCCGTCTTGAAGCCATTCCAGGGACCCCACCAGACTTGTTGGATCCACCAAAAGGGGATGCCTTCGCACCGCGTAATCCATATGCTTTACAAATTGATGTGGAACAGGAACCGCCATTTTTCCAAGTGTCGAAAACGCATTTTGCGGCAACTTGGTTGTTGCATCCAGATGCACCAGCTGTGGAACCACCAGCAGCCGTCCGTGCAATGATGGCTAAGTACCAGGCGACACAAGTTCAAGAGAAAGTAGGGACAATTGATGGACAAGGATAAAAAAGTATTAGTGTCGGTTAAACATTTAAAGCAATATTTTAGCCAAGGAAAAAAATCCGAAGTCAAAGCCATTGATGATGTCTCATTTGAAATCTATGAAGGCGAAACGTTTGGCTTGGTGGGTGAATCTGGTTCTGGGAAGAGTACAACTGGGCGGAGTATCATCCGGCTATACAACCCGACAGATGGTGAAATTCTATTCGATGGCCGTGACATTAGTAAGATTAAAAATCATAGTCGTGAAATGAAGGCGTTCCGGAAAGAGATTCAGATGATTTTCCAAGATCCCTACGCATCATTGAATCCACGGATGAAAGTCAAAGACATCATCGCTGAGGGCTTGCATATCCATCATTTGGTTAAAAATGATGCAGAATGTGATGCACGCGTCAACGAGCTTTTGGAATTAGTTGGTTTGAATAAAGACCATGCAACGCGTTATCCTTATGAATTCTCCGGTGGGCAACGCCAACGTATTGGGATTGCCCGCGCGCTTGCGGTAAAACCTAAATTTATCATTGCGGATGAACCGATTTCGGCGCTTGACGTATCGATTCAAGCACAAGTGGTTAACTTGATGAAAGAAATTCAAGAACAGCAAAACTTGACGTATTTATTCATCGCACATGATTTATCGATGGTGAAATACATTAGTGATCGGATTGCGGTGATGCATAACGGTAAAATTATGGAATTGGCATCAGCCGATGACATTTATGATCGACCATTGCATCCATATACGCAAAGTCTATTGTCTGCTGTGCCGTTACCTGATCCAAAGGTCGAGCGGCAACGTCGGCGAATTGCTTATGATAGTTCAATTGAGGCAGATAATGAAGGTCGTCAATTGCGCGAAGTGGCCGATGAACACTATGTCTATGCAACTGAAGCTGAACTAGCGAGTTATCAAACCGCTTTAGCAGCAATGACAACGCCATCTGCATAAAGCAACGCCTGTTTTGAAATATTCGTTTGCGTGTTACAATGAATACTTCAAAACAGGCGTTTTTTAGTGATTAATAAAAGAAACGGTTTGCTAGGAACGACGCTGTTTTTTTAAGCGTATAAACGGTATAATAGTGAAAGATTAAACAGTTGAAATGGGGTAATTTAATTTTGGATGCAGCACTAGTGAGCGAGCTTCGAGCCCGCTACGGCATTGAATTTCAGAATTTAGCACTATTGGACGAAGCCTTTACACATTCGTCATACGTCAATGAACACCGGGAGTTGGGTCTTCGTGATAACGAACGGCTCGAATTCTTGGGTGACGCGGTGATGGAAATTACGGTTTCGGAATACTTATATAAAAAATATCCGGACTGGCCAGAAGGCAAACTGACACGCTTACGGGCGGCAATCGTCTGCACGAAGAGTTTCAGTAGTTTTGCCAAAGAAGCGCACTTTGATCGATACATTCGCCTTGGTAAAGGGGAAGAAAAAAACGGTGCGCGGGCACGAGCAACACTTTTGGAAGATTTATTTGAAGCTTTTAACGGCGCTTTGTTCTTAGATCAAGGGCGTGGCGCAGTTGTTAAATTCATCGAACAAGTTGTCTTTCCCAAGATTGAAGCCGGTGAATTTTCAGACCAAACGGATTATAAGACCAATCTGCAAGAGTTCTTGCAACAAGATGGTGAAGTTGAGATTGAATATAAGTTATTGGCAGAAGTGGGACCATCACATGCCCGTCAATTTGAAGTGGATGTGATGATGGGCGATCGCGTCTTAGGTTCAGGTGTTGGCCGGAACAAAAAAGCAGCCGAACAAGCAGCTGCTAAAGTGGCGCTTGCCAAACTGAAATAAAGAAAGAAGCAAACGACAGTTGAAACCAACCGCCGTGTGTAGGGAGTTTAGTGCATGCAGTTAAAGTCATTGGTTTTATCAGGGTTTAAATCATTTGCTGATAAAACAGAAATCAATTTTTCAGAAGGTTTAACGGGCATCGTTGGACCAAACGGGAGCGGTAAAAGTAACGTCACAGAAGCAATTCGGTGGGCGATGGGCGAACAATCAGCCAAGAGCTTACGGGGCGAAAAGATGCCCGACATCATTTTTGCCGGGACTGATATTCGACCACAGATGAATAAGGCAGAAGTGACGCTGGCTTTTGATAACAGCGATCAATATTTGAAACAAGAACAAGCCAACGTCACGATTACGCGGCGTTTATTTAGAAATGGCGATAGTGAGTTTTATTTGAATCAAAAGAGTTGTCGGTTAAAAGACATCGTTAATTTATTTATGGATTCTGGCCTTGGGCGAGAATCTTTTTCGATTATTTCGCAAGGTCGGGTTGAAGCAATTTTCAACAGTAAACCAGAAGATCGGCGGAATATTATTGAAGAAGCGGCCGGTGTTTTGAAATATAAACAACAAAAGAAAAAGGCTCAATCTGAATTAGATCAAACAGATGAAAATTTGAGTCGGGTCACCGACATTCTTCATGAACTACGGGGACAAGTTGAACCGTTGAAGGAACAAAGCAGTATTGCGCAGGATTACTTGGATCAAAAAGCGCAATATGATGCATTGCACCAACAATTATTGGTGATTGAAATTGATCAATTAGTGGCTGATCAAAAGACGTACAAAGAAAAGGCGCAAACCCTTGCGCAAGCGTTGCAAGAGATTGAAGCGGACATCGCTAAGACGACGGCTGCCCAAACCGAGAATCAGGCAACCTTAGCCCAGTTGGAACAACAAATAGAACAAGATAATCAGACGTTGTTAGAAAAGTCTCGCTTGGCTGAAAATCTATTAGGCCAAGAGAACGTTTCAAAAGAGCGCGCTAATTATACGGATGCGAACCGCCAAAGTTTAGTCGAACAGATCGACACATTAAAACAGCAATTAACGGCGGAACAAGCCAATCAATCTGAATTAAAGGCAAGTTATGAAGAAAAAGTGACGGCATTGAGGGCGTTGAAGACGGAGTTAACCACCCTTAAACGCCAAGCGTCTGGTAGTGAAGCGGAACTGAAAGCGAAGATTGAACAAATTCGTCAAGAATACATCGATCAGATGCAAGCCCAAACGACCAATCATAATGAACAACAATATTTAGAAAAGAACTTGTTACAAACTAAAACGCAACTTGCACGGCAAGATAGTGCAGTCGATGAGACATCGACGCAATTGGCACAAAAAAAGGCAGAACAAGCGGCCCAAAAAGCCCAACTTGAAACACTCAAAGCGCAATACGAAACGTTGTCCAATGAGTTGGCCGAATTACAAACGCAAATTAACACGGACCAAGCGGCTTACCAAAATCAACAAAATAGTTGGTTCCAAGCGTCTGGTATTTTACAAAAAGCGAAAGCAAAACAAGCTAGTCTTGCGGAATTAAATGATGACTACGCCGGCTTTTATCAAGGGGTTAAGGCTGTCTTGAAGCAAAAACAACAGTTCCCTGGTTTATTAGGGGCTGTAGCGGAATTGATGCAAGTGCCCAGTGAGTATCAACAAGCGATTGAATTAGCATTAGGCGCACAGCTACAACAAGTTGTGACACGGGATGAACAGACGGCCAAACAAGCGATTGAGTATTTGAAAACCAATCGGATTGGGCGGGCAACTTTCTTACCCAATAACGTTGTCAAACCACGTTTACTACCAAGTAGCTTAGTTCACCAATTACAACAGCAGCCTGGATTTATCGGAATTGCCAGTGAGCTTGTGCAGTTTGATGAACAAGTGCGACCGGTGATGAACCATTTGATGGGCAATTTGATTGTCGCGACTGAGTTGGAGCCGGCGATTAAATTGAGTCAATTGACGGGGCATCGTTACCGAATCATTACGTTAGCAGGGGATATTTTAAGCCCGGGTGGTTCGATGACTGGGGGCCATAATAACCGACAAAACAATGGTGGGCTACTTGCGCGTAAGCAAACCTTGACTGATTTAGAAGGTCAAATTGCCAAGATGCAGGTCGCTTTGGATCAAAAGCAAGCCAGTGTCCAAGCCGCAAAAGCTCAATTAACGGCACGCCAAGCAGAATTAAATACGAAACAAGCGGCATTGGAAACCGCTAAGAATCAATATCAAGCTGCCCAAAATACGTTAGCCTTGACTGACGAACGTTTGAGTCAGTTTGAACGGCAACAACAAGCAACCGATTATCAAGTGCAACAACAACAACAAGCTTATGAGGCAGATTTAAAACGCCAGGCAGAATTAGTGGCAGCCGAAGCTGAAATTGTTGCGTCGATTGCACAGCTGCAAGCAGATCTCGAAACAGCTAATGAGCAATTACAACATTTTGATGAGAGTCAAAAACAAATTGCGCAACAACAAACAGCCCTCGAAACCAAGTTGGCTGTCGCTCAAGCTGAACAAAAGAATGTTCAGGAGAAATTAACGGTTGCTACTCGCAATAGCAACGACCTGGCAGCCCAGTTGAAGGCCAGTCAGGATAAACTAGCTGCGCTAAAACAAGCGGATCAAGAAGACGCTTCGAGTCAAAAAGAACGACGAGCACTGCTAAAGGCAACCAATGCTTTGATTGAGAAAGTCCAAGCGAAGTTAGCCACTGAACGCGCGCAAAAAGAAACGCTGAAGGCGGAACAACAAACGCTTCAAGCCAAGGCCACACGCGTCTACCAATTACAAAAAAATAGTTTAGCTGAGCAAGAACAAAATGCTGTCGGGCTCAACCGGGTTAAAATTAACATTGATCAACGCTTAAATACATTGAGCGAAGATTACCAATTGACTTACGAAGCCGCCAAGGCCGCTTTGGCCGCATCAGACTTAACCGACGATCAATTGCGGTCTAAGTTGAAATTATTGAAACTCGGCTTAGCTGATTTAGGAACGGTCAACTTGGCGGCCATTGATGATTATCAACACGTTAAAGAACGTTACGATTTCTTGATGCAACAAGATGCCGATTTGATGGACGCTAAGCGCCAATTATTAGCATCGATGGCTGAAATGGATACGGAAGTTGAAAAGCGATTTAAGGAAACGTTCGAACAAACCGCGGCCGCTTTTGAAACCATCTTCCCAATCATGTTTGGTGGCGGCCATGCCAGTTTAACGTTGACGGATCCAAGCGCACTATTAACCAGTGGGATTGACATCATTGCACAGCCACCTGGCAAGAAATTACAACGCTTGAGTCTTTTATCTGGTGGTGAACGTGCATTGACGGCGATTACGTTATTATTTGCCATCTTAAAAGTGCGTCCAGTACCGTTTTGTATTTTGGATGAGGTCGAAGCTTCATTGGATGAAGCCAATGTCGATCGCTTCGGTCGCTTCATGAAACGTTACGAAAGTGACACACAATTCATTGTGATTACCCATCGAAAAGGGACAATGACCCAAGCCAATCGCTTATACGGGGTGACAATGGCGGAATCTGGAATCTCGAAGATTGTTTCCGTTTCATTAGAAGAACACGCAACAGCCTAGGAGGAAAACCATGGGATTATTTGATCGTATTAAAAAAGCATTCTCAGCCGAACCAGAAAAAGAAACACCGGTTGAACAAGACCAAGCGACACCGGAAACACCGGTTGAATCGCAAGCCCCTGCAGAAACTGCGGCGGCTGAGAAAACTGAAACCGATGAACCAGCCAGTTTAGCAACTGAAGATGATTCAGAAACGGTATCACCGCTTGACACACCAACGGCGGCACCCGTAAACTCAGAACCAGAACCAGAACCAGAACCAGAACCAGAACCAGAACCAGAACCAGAACCAGAACCAGAACCAGAACCAGAACCAGTTGAAGCGTCGGCAGTAACTGAAGAATCCGATGCGATTGAAGAAGTGCCGGAAACAGAAGCAGTAACTGGCGACATGCAAGCTGCTGAAACGAAGAAGTATGATGATGGATTAGAAAAATCCCGGCTCACATTTGGGCAACGCTTAAATGCGTTGTTCGCTAACTTTAGAAGTGTTGATGAAGCCTTTTTCGATGATGTTGAAGAAATGTTAATTGAAGCCGATGTTGGCTACGAAACAGCGATGAAGATTGCTGACGAATTACGTGACGAAGTGAAGTTGCGTAACGTTAAGAAACCAGAAGCGGTTTCACAAGCGATTGTTGAAAAGCTAGTTGATTTGTACGGTCAAGAAGGCCAAGCAGAAGATAATCAATTGCATTTCGCTCCACAAGGCGAATTAACTGTCTTCTTATTCGTTGGTGTCAATGGTGCAGGGAAAACAACCTCAATCGGGAAGTTTGCCCACCAATTAGAAAAAGCGGGTAAGAAGGTCTTATTAGCGGCTGGTGATACCTTTAGAGCGGGCGCCATCGAACAATTACAAGAATGGGGTCGCCGGGATAATGTCCCCGTGGTTGCTAGTGCAGCAGGGAGTGATCCAGCGTCAGTTGTCTATGACGCGGTTAAGCGCGCTAAAGAAGAACAATTCGATATTTTATTAGTTGATACGGCCGGTCGTTTGCAAAACAACGTCAACTTGATGAAGGAATTGGAAAAAGTGAAACGCATCATCACGCGTGAAGTACCAGCTGCACCGCAAGAAGTATTGTTGGTCTTAGATGCAACAACCGGACAAAATGCTTTAGTCCAAGCTAAACAATTCAAGCAAACGACCGATGTGACTGGGATTATCTTAACCAAGCTAGATGGTTCGGCCAAGGGTGGGATTGTGTTAGCCGTTCGCACAGAATTACACTTACCAGTGAAGATGGTTGGTCTAGGTGAACAAATGAACGACTTACAACTCTTTGATCCAAACCGCTTTGTTTATGGCTTATTCAAGGATATTATTGTCGGTGATGGGCCACAAAAAACAACTGATACAGACGTCAGTCAAGCGATTAAATAGCAAAAAGGCTAGGACAAATAATTTGTTCTAGCCTTTTTTTAGAAGAAAGAGAGATTAACAGATGAAAATTGTGTTAGCACCAGATTCATTTAAAAATGCTGTTACCGCAAAAGAAGCGGCTCGTGCAATGCGGAAAGGATTCGAAAAAAGCCTACCAAGCGCGTCCTATGTCGAAGTGCCAATGGCAGATGGCGGCGAAGGGACTGTCCAAGCGCTTGTCGATGCGACCAATGGCCGGTTCTTAACCGCACAAGTGCAAAATCCATTGGACCAAACGGTATCAGCACAATATGGCATCTTGGGTGATGGCAAAACGGCGGTGATCGAGATGGCAGCTGCTAGCGGGATTCAGTATGTTGATGCGCAAACGCAAAATCCGTTGATAACAACGACTTATGGCACCGGTCAGTTAATGGCAGCCGCACTAGCACAAGGTGTGCAAACAATTGTGATTGGTTTGGGCGGCAGTGCGACCAATGATGGCGGTGCTGGAATGGCACAAGCACTTGGGGTGCGTTTGTTAGATGTTGACGGACAGGTGTTACCACTGGGCGGTGGGGCGCTTGCGCGTTTAGCACGGATAGATACGACGCATATGATACCGGCACTATCAAGGGTTAAGGTTGTGATTGCATCAGATGTCACAAATCCGCTTTTCGGCCCGAATGGCGCATCAGCCGTGTTTGGTCCACAAAAAGGAGCAACCCCAGCAATGGTCGCGCAACTTGATCGGAATTTAACGCACTTTGCTGCGGTGATTGAACGTGATTTAGGGAAATCTGTTGCGCAAATACCAGGTGCGGGTGCTGCTGGTGGCTTAGGGGCTGGTTTATTGGCGTTTACGGATGCGCAGGTTCAACCTGGTGTTGAGATGGTCGTGGCGCAAACTGGGTTAACTGAGATTGTCCGAGATGCGGATATCGTCGTCACTGGGGAGGGCGGAATCGATTTTCAGACACAATATGGTAAGACGCCAATTGGAGTCGCCAAAGCGGTTAAACAAGTTAATCCACAGGCGACGGTGATTGCGATTGCCGGATATATTGGAGCGGGGATTGATGTGCTTTATGAATTAGGAATTGACAGTATTTTCTGCACAACACCTGGCGCAATGTCATTAGCAAAAGCAATTGAAGCTACTGAAGTTAATTTAACGCAAGTCAGTGAAAATATCGCGCGATTAATCGCTAAACAACATTAGAAAAGAGGACCGACAAACGTGTCGATCCTCTTTTTTAGCATTAAGCTGTTTTGGCTTTTGGTTCGCGTCCCAAAATCACTTGGGCGATAATTAAGACGATATAGGCGATTAAAACGCCACCTAGTAGACTGTTGGTTGCGGTTGCTTTAACCAACCAGTATTCTTGCCAAGCGTGATTGTTGAAGACCCACCAGAATAATAGCCCGAATAATAAGGTTAAGATGTTTAAAATGGCGAAGAACCAAAGATTACCATTTTCCTTGTTCTTTAAATAGACGACTGAGAAGATTAAGTTCCAAATCCCCCAACCGATTAATGCGAATATAACGCCCCAATAGATAATTGTTGCTGCCATCATACAACCTCCATAGAAATTCCAATTTAAGTTATGAAAAAGCTTACAGTTCTATTTTAGCATGATTTTTCGTTTATACCAGTGAAAAGATAATTAATGCACAAACTTTTAGTTAAATCGTGCAATAAAACGTTGACTAAGCCCGTTAAAATCGGTACTCTAATACTTAGGTCAAACTAAGTCTAGGAGGCGTCAAATGGAACTCGCACAAAACGCACGCATGAATTCGTTGTTCGAATTTTATGGCGCACTTTTAACGGCAAAACAACATAGTTATATCTCTTTATATTATGGGGATGATTTTTCCCTCGGTGAAATTGCTGCTGAATACAATGTTAGTCGGCAAGCGGTCTATGACAACATTCGCCGGACTGAAAAAATCTTAGAGGGTTACGAAGAAAAGCTACATCTTTACCGTAATTATGAACAGCAAAATGCCAGTGCAGATACGCTACAAAAGTATATTCAAGCGCACTATCCAGACGATCAAGAACTGATGCGCTTGTTGGCTGACTTACTGAATTTAACCGAACAATAATTAACTTAAAGGACTGATAAAAAATGGCATTTGAAGGGCTAACAGAACGACTACAAGGCGCATTGAGTAAGCTTCGGCGTAAAGGGAAGATTACCGAAACAGACGTCAATCAAGCGATGCGCGAAATTCGGCTGGCATTATTAGAAGCCGACGTTAACTTTAAAGTGGTTAAAGACTTTATTAAAGTCGTCAAGGAACGCGCCATCGGGGCAGAAGTCCTTGATAGCTTATCACCTGCACAACAAATTGTAAAAATCGTTGATGAAGAATTAACGAAGATGATGGGTGAAACGGCTGTGCCGTTGAATAAATCACCACATATTCCAACAATCATTATGATGGTTGGGTTACAAGGGGCCGGGAAAACAACCACGGCCGGGAAATTAGCAAAATATTTAATCCAAAACGAAAAAGCACGGCCATTGATGATTGCCGCCGATGTTTATCGGCCAGCTGCGATTGAACAATTGAAGACCGTCGGCAAGCAAGTTGACGCACAAGTCTTTGAAATGGGGACGGATGTCAACCCAGTTGAAATCGTCCGTCAAGGGTTAGCACAAGCGGCCTTACAAAAGAACGATTACGTCTTAATTGATACGGCTGGTCGTTTACAAATTGACGAAGCCTTGATGCAAGAATTGGCTGATATTAATGAGCTAGCCCATCCAAATGAAATCCTCTTAACGATCGATGCCATGACTGGGCAAGCCGCTGTCGATGTTGCTGAAGGCTTTAACAGTCGTTTAGATGTCACCGGGGTCGTTCTAACCAAGTTAGATGGCGACACACGTGGTGGGGCAGCCCTCTCAATTCGTGCAGTCACCGGCAAACCAATTAAGTTCACTGGTCAAGGTGAAAAACTTGATCAACTCGACATTTTCTATCCAGATCGGATGAGTAGCCGAATCCTTGGGATGGGTGACATGTTGAGCTTGATTGAAAAAGCGCAACAAGATTATGACGAGCAAAAAGCAGCTGATATGGCTGAAAAGATCAAAGAAAATAGCTTTGATTTTAACGATTTCTTGGATCAGATGGATCAATTGCAGAGCATGGGACCTTTGGAAGATATCATGAAGATGATTCCAGGGATGGCCAATAACCCACAACTCAAGAACATCAAGATGGATCCGAAAGACATGGCGCATATGAAGGCCATCGTTCAATCAATGACGCCACAAGAACGGGAAAATCCTGACTTATTGAATCCTAGTCGCCGTCGTCGTTTAGCGGCTGGTGCTGGTCGCCCAATCGTTGAAGTTAACCGGATGATCAAACAATTCAATCAATCGAAAAAGATGATGAACCAAATGTCAAAGGGCAACTTTAACGGCATGGAAGGTTTAATGGGCAACGGTATCAAGGGTAAAATGGGTAAGATGGCCATGAATTCAATGATGAAAAAACAAAAGAAAAACAAGAAGAAACGTCTCAAGAACGCGCGTCGTTTTAAATCTTAAAAAAATTTGTCCTGTAAAGAAAAAACACTTTACACGGCGTTTGAAATTTGGTATATTATGACATGTTAAAGAATTAATAGGAGGTGGCATTAATGTCAGTTAAAATTCGTATGAAACGTATGGGTTCAAAGAAACGCCCATTCTACCGTATCGTTGTTGCAGATTCACGTTCACCACGTGATGGTCGCTTTATCCAACAAGTAGGTTACTACAATCCATTAACAGAACCAGTTGACTTGAAGTTAGAAGAAGAAGTTATCATGGATTGGTTACAAAAAGGCGCACAACCTTCTGATACTGTTCGTAATCTTTTATCAAAACAAGGGATTATGCAAAAATATCACGAAGCACGCTTCGCTAAAAAGTAGGGATTCGTTATGACAGACGTGAAGGAACTAATTATTGCAATTGTTCAGCCACTTGTCGAACATCCGGAAGACGTCAAATTGACTGAACATGAGACAGAACGTTTTATGGAATTTGACTTACAGGTTAATCCAAGTGATATCGGTCGCGTCATTGGCAAGCAGGGACGGGTTGCACAGTCCATCCGTACCATTGTCTATAGTGTGAAAGCACCATACCAAAAACGGGTCCGTTTAAATATTGTAGATGCCTAACAAAAACGTTTAAATGAAGCAGAGATGTTTTATTTAGGCGTTTTTTGTCGATTAAGGAGAAATTAAATGCCAGAAAAATACTATCAAGTTGGTAAAATTGTCAATACCCACGGCATCCGTGGTGAAGTGCGGGTCATTGCGACGACTGACTTTACGGATTCACGATTTAAAAAAGGCGTGCAACTGGCCGTCGAAATGCCCAATGGCCTTGTTGATGTTAAAGTGGCGGCAATGCGCCAACACAAGCAATTCTATCTATTACAGTTCGAAGGAATGGGCAATATCAACGATGTTGAACAGTTCAAGGGCCATAATTTAAAGATTGCTGCAAGTCAACGCGAAGATGATCTGGAAGATGATGAGTTTTACTACGGTGATATTATCGGCTTAGAAGTGGTTGAAGAAGCCGATGGGACCAGCTATGGGAAAGTCTCAGAAATCATCGATCCAGGTCCCAACGATGTCTGGGTGATCAAGCGCCGCGGCCGTTCAGACTTACTCTTACCATTTTTGAAGTCAGTCGTTAAGAAAATTGATATTGAAGCGGGTAAAGCCTACGTTGAAGTACCAGAAGGATTGATTGATAATGAAGATTGATGTCTTAAGTTTATTTCCAGATATGGTTCAAAATGGGTTATCCCAATCAATTATCGGTAAGGCAATTGATCGTGACTTAATTGATTTAGAAGTGACGGATTTCCGTGATTTTTCAGTCAATAAACACAATTCGGTTGATGATGCGCCGTATGGTGGAGGTGCGGGGATGTTGCTCCGACCACAACCGATTTTTGAGGCGATGGATCAAGTGAATGCCAAGAATCCGGGGCACAAACGGGTTATTTTGCTCGATCCAGCTGGGGTAACGTTTAACCAAAAAGTTGCCGAAGAATTTGCTCAAGAAGACCACTTGGTTTTTATCTGTGGGCATTACGAGGGCTATGATGAACGGATTCGCACGCTAGTCACTGATGAAGTCTCATTGGGCGATTTCGTCGTCACTGGAGGCGAATTGGGCGCAATGGTGATGATTGATGCCATTTCGCGGCTTGTACCTGGCGTCTTGGGGAATGAACAATCAGCGGTTACGGATTCTTTTTCGACCGGCTTATTGGAACATCCACAATATACGCGACCACCAGAATACCGCGGTTTAAAGGTACCTGAAGTCTTGATGAACGGAAATCATAAGCTCATTAACGAGTGGCGCGAGAAGATGTCCTTGAAACGGACATATGAACGGCGTCCAGATTTACTAGAGAAGATGACGTTGACCAAGGATCAGTTGCACTGGTTACAAGAAATTAAGCAAGAAGCGGCTGAAAAATAAGGCTTTTATTCTCAGTTGAATTATGCTAAAATTAAAAATTGTGATGATTAGTCATAAAACAACGGTATTCCGCTGGCGCAAGACGTTAATGAATATCTGTGGAAAAAGGAGAGATTCAAAATGAATCCATTAATTCAAGAAATTACTAAGTCTCAATTACGTTCAGATATTCCTGACTTCCGTCCTGGGGACAACGTACGTGTTCACGTGCGTGTTGTCGAAGGTACTCGCGAACGTATCCAATTATTCGAAGGTGTTGTTATCAAACGTCATGGTGTTGGCGTGAGTGAAACTTACACAGTTCGTAAAATTAGTAGCGGTGTGGGTGTGGAAAGAACTTTCCCATTACACTCACCACGTGTTGCTCAAATCGAAGTTACTCGTCATGGCCGTGTACGTCGTGCTAAGTTATACTACTTACGCGCATTACGTGGTAAGGCAGCTCGTATCAAAGAAGCTCGTCGTTAAGATGACATTAAAAAAGGCCGACTCATTACGAGTTGGTCTTTCTTTATGTGGATTACAAAGTTAGGTGATGACAGATGAATCAATGGATCTACGTTGTTTTATATCAAGCAAACCCACTTTATTATGATAAAAGTAAAATGATCCGGGCATTTAGTTCGGAACAACGGGCCCAAGAATATGTGGCGTTGCTCAATGAAACGCCATATGCGAATCAATCACTAAAAGAGGGCCATTATACTTATCAAAAGTTGAACTTAAACTAATCTAATAAATGCCACTTATAAGGCGCAATCTGATGCTTCTGCGGAGTATGGGATTGTGCCTTTTGGGGTTGCGGCACTTTCTTGAGGGTCATTAGGAGTGCAAGTAGTGGTTCTAATAATAGAATAAAGACGGTAAATCCAAGAAATCCAGCTACGGCGTAGAATGCTTCAGGCGCAAGTGTGAGTTGATTAAAGAACCGTTCGCAGCGGTGGTTGAAGGCGTTTAATTTCTGTTCACTGCCATCACGATCGACTGCGTGATGGACCTTTGGATGCCGACAAACTTCAAAGCGGATTGGATTTCTTTGATGATTGCTAGAAAAACGCATGCCTTTATCGAAAAAGTAAGGGCTTACAAAAGGCAGTAAACAAAGTACCAATAAAGATAGAATCGCAGTTAATCGTTTCATTACTAGAACCTCTTTTGTTTTAATTTCAAACTAATTATACCATAAATTAAGTGGGTTGGCGCATAAAAATAGCCCTCCGACGAGGACTAAGCAGGTGTTCGATAATGGAAATGATAGACTTTAAATGAAATGATCAAGCTAACCACCAACAAGAAAAGGGCAACTAGTAATAGATTAGGGACTAAAATTAAGATGATGTAAGCGACGATTGCACATAAGTATGCCAGTAAAATCAAATTCTGATCGAGTGATAATAAATAAGCAACAATATGCAAAATAATAGCAATAATGCACAACCACCATACTTTCGCCATGGCATCCATATAAGTGGGGATGAATTTCGTAACGTGGGGGTTAACCACTAGAATGATCAAAGATTGTAAAACCGTTACAACTAAGAAAATTAAGTTGAATAAAAACGGTAGTTTGCGATAAGAAATCTTCATATTAATAAACCTCTATCATTTAAGATTCTTTAAGTATAACGAATTTTTTTATAAAAAGAAATATGATTCAATAAATTTAATAATTGGCCAATTAACAGGGAGAATTGCGTTATTAGCTTCGGATTGATACAATCAGGTTAATTTAAAACGAGTAGGTGATTTGATGAATAGTATCCATTTAATTTGTTTAGGTGTTCAGGATTTAACCGTGTCACGGCAGTTTTACCAAGCACTCGGCTTTCAAGCGCCGAATTTAGAAAATGCTGAGACAATCGTCTTTTTCAATAATACTGGGACCAAGTTAGAATTGTTTCCGTACACTGCACTATTAGCCGATATTGGCTTATCCGCAGATAATCATCCATTTCCAAAGACGTTCAACGGCGTGACCCATGCCTTTAATACGCATAGTCAAGCGGAAGTCGATGCAACATTTAAAACAGCTCTCGCTAACGGGGCCACGCTCATCAAAGCGCCAGAATGGGGCGAGTGGGGTGGCTATAGTGGTTATTTCAGTGATCCCGATGGTTACTATTGGGAAGTCGCTTACTCAAAGGACTGGCAATTTGATCAAGATGGGATGGTGGTGATCGAATAGAATGTGGGCGCACGTAGGTTTTTTTGCGTTTTACGCTGTTCAGTTCTTTAGAAGTCTGTTATAATGAATAACGTTCTGGAGAGTTGGCAGAGTGGTAATGCAACGGACTCGAAATCCGTCGAACCGGCTTATACCGGCGCGCAGGTTCAAATCCTGTACTCTCCTTACTATAATGGAAAAAGCAAAACAGTTATTGTTTTGCTTTTTTTTTGGTATTTTTTAACAGTTTCCCCTTATTATAGGATAAGTTACTTAGTTTTATTTGTTGAAATATGATATTATTAACCTTAAGGGGATGAGTTAATGACAGATAAACATTATTACGGCAACTACGAAGTGGTTGAAGAACGGGAATCGCAAAAATATGTTGCAACGATTAAAATACATAATATGGTTAAAAAAGTCGTGATGCAAGATGATGCTCTGCAAATGCTCGCACAAAATGATGTTTTACCCGAAACGGTGGTTCATAATATTATTAAAGAACCAAATTTGCTGAAGGAACAAGTCATCATTTCTGGTGCTAATTTGGCCCAATACTTAGATTAAACTCAAAAATAAGAGGGGCTAGAACAAGTGAATTGTTCTAGCCCCTCTTATCATATTTTTAGGCTTCACTGATGTCAGCAAAGGTGGCTTCAGTGACCCGCTGTAAGTCTTGCGGATTAATCTGAATTGAGCGGCCAATTTTACCGGATGAGACATAGATGAATGGTTCCTTTTCAGCCTGTTGGTCAATGTAAATCGGATAGTGGGATTGTTCCCAGATTCCAACGGGCGTGTTAGCGCCATGTTCGTAGCCAGTAGTGGCCACGAGCTCCCTTAATGGGACCATCGCAATTTTTTTGTTGCCAGAAATTTGGCTTAATTTTTTTTCGTCTAAATGACAATCAATCGGGACGACACCGACGATTGGGCCGGTACTCTTACCAGAGAGCACCAATGTTTTATAAATAAGATGTTCATCGATATCGAGATGATCGACCTTCATTTGGGCAACGTTGTGGACTTCCTCTGTTGGGAATTCAAGTTGGGTGTAGGCCACTTTTTGTTTATCTAGAATTTTTTCAACTAATGTTTTGGATAATGCGTTTTGCTTTTTCTTCTTTCCCATAATAGACTCCTTTAATGAATAGTGTTAGTTTACGGCAATTTGGTTTAAAAGTAAATTTAAGACTGCAATGATAACGTTTCGTTGTATAATAAAATTACATAAGGAGTGATGATATGTTGTGGTTTAAAAAACAAACAGAAAAGGACTTACAGTCCCACGATTTTACCCAGTTGGTGAAGCATGCGCGTAACGATGAAATGCATTACCAAAAGATTCAAGCGACATTTGCTGGCTTGAAAAAGGCATATCACCAACCAAAATCGAATCAATTACCAAAAAAAGACTAAGTTCGCGTTGTTGGTGACAGTATGGCATACTATATGTAATAAATAACGGGTGGGTGACACGATGAAACGACAAACTTGGCATTTCCTCTTTTATAAATCAGCCTTCACAAAAGAACAGATTGACCAGTTATTGGCTTATTTAAAACAACAACAAAATTTTGGTGGGTTTCCGATTGTTGAATTAATTGGTGATGGCGATAGTAGTGATATTCGGTTTGTCACGATGGTTTTTGATCCGTTGGCCCCGATTGAAGCCCATCTACAATCAGAAATGGCTAAGTTTATGTTGATGCATGCCATTCGCCCAGATGGCAACACGCCAGAAGCTGATATGCGGCTATATGGTCGTGTGATGGCAGAATCTGATGCAGCACTCGGAATTGAGTTCCAACGTTATGACGATCAGAGTATGGACGTTATTTATTGGGGTCAGAACCAAGCAGCACATTAAGTAGAATTACGATTGAAAGTCTGGGACATTTTGTTCTGGGCTTTTTTGAATGATTGCTTTAGATTCAAGTCATAATCAGGTATGATGTTAATACGTTCAACTTTAAAATTGACTTAAATAACGACTAATTAAAAGGATATGGTGAATATAATGGCTGAAATGGATATGTTAGCATTTTTCGATGCAGAATTAGATGATTTACAATTTAGTGGGGATATGAATATCAACTGGGACAAACAAGCTCGGGCGATTGAATTGGAATTCACATTAAACGTGACTAAGGAACAAGCAATTGCCGTTGAAGATCAAAATGGTGAATTGAACGAATCGGATGAAATCAGTTATGAAGATGCGATTTTATTCTTCGATGAAAGTAAGATGGACAGCTTTGAATATGCAGACAATTATTTAGCAGTGATTCCATTTGCTGGTCGCAAGGGGTTAAACGCACAAGTCGGTCGGGGCTTTTTCAACTATTTACAAGACTTATTAGATGAAGGCGAAGATCAATTAGCCGCTTTTGTGAATGATGAATCAGACGAAGAAACCTTTATCTTAAACTGGGATGACACTGTTTTCCAAGCAACTGTCGCTCAAGCAGATGATCAATTAGCGAAAAAATACTACGCTTACCCTAAATACTAAGCAACCCGCATTAAGAAGGAGACATGCTACATGGAATGGACAAAAGTAACGGTCGCTACTGTTAACGAAGCAGTGGAAGCAATCGCCAATATTTTAACGGAAAATGGTGCGGAAGGAATCCAAATCGAAGACGCAGCCGATTATGAACATTTAAAGGCAAAGCCAGATCAAATTATTGATCTAGACAGTATTCCCCACCTTGAAACGGGTGCTGCAGTGAGTGCCTTTTTCCCAGAAACAGTTTTTGTGCCGGAAAAATTACCGTTGATTGAACAACGCGTTGCCCAATTGACTGACTTTGGGTTAGCGATTGGTTCTGGTAAGGTGACATTGGCACAAGTCGCCGATGATGATTGGGCGACAGCTTGGAAGAAATATTATCAACCAACGCGGCTAACTCGCTTTTTAACGGTTGTGCCAAGTTGGACCGACTATCAACCGACTGATGAACGCGAAGCACTGATTCGGATGGATCCGGGGATGGCTTTTGGAACAGGAACGCATCCAACAACCCATCTATCCGTACAAATGTTAGAAATGGTTTTACGCGGCGGTGAATCTTTAATTGACGTCGGGACTGGTTCTGGGGTTTTGAGTATTGCGGCTGCGCATTTAGGAGTCAATGATATTCGCGCCTATGATGTGGATCAAGTTGCGGTTGATGCCGCTAAGGAAAATTTTGCCCTCAACCCAGTGACCGCTGGCATTGATGCCCATCCCAACGATTTGTTGAACGGGATTACAACGAAAGCGGATGTGATTGTGGCCAATATTTTAGCAGAGATTATCGTGCCCTTGATTCCCCAAGCCAAGGCTTTATTGAATGACAATGGACACCTATTACTGGCCGGCATTATTGCAGATAAAGAAGCACTTGTCCGTGAAACGTTAGCGGCGAATGATTTTGTTGTTCAAGAAGCCCTTCATATGGGTGACTGGGTGGCATTGATTACACGCCAAAAGACGGACGACGATTAAGAGGAGTATGGCATGCAACGTTATTTTATTGATGAAGCAATTCAAGTAGAACAACAAGTGACCTTAACGGGTGAAACTGCACATCATATGCTAAAAGTGATGCGGATGCAGCCTGGTCATCGTGTTGAATTGGTAACGCCGGATGAACAAGCATTCATCGGTGAATTAACTGAACTGGATGCAACTGACAAAACAGTCACCGTTACGGTGCAATCGCCAATTACAAAATCAGTTGAATTACCGATTGAGACGACGATTGTATGCGGCTTGTCAAAGGGTGACAAAACAGACTGGATTGTTCAAAAAGGCACGCAGTTGGGTGCACACCGGTTTATTTTCTGTAATAGCCAATTCTCAGTCGCACGCTGGGATGATAAAAAACAAGCTAAGAAAGTTGCGCGGCTTCAAAAAATTGCGCAAGAAGCAGCCGAACAAGCTCACCGGACGCATGTACCAACTATTGAATGGCGCAACAGTTTAACGGCGGTCGCACAAGAATCAGCGACGATTAAATTAGTGGCTTACGAAGAGTCAGCTAAAGACGGTGAGCATGCCCAATTAGTTCAGAGCTTACAAACAGCCCAACCTGGGGATCGATTACTTTGTGTTTTTGGTCCAGAAGGCGGCGTTGCGCCCAAGGAAATTGAGATGCTTGCGGCGGCTGGCTTTAAGATGGCTGGTTTAGGACCACGGATTTTACGGGCCGAGACCGCGCCGTTATATCTGTTAAGTGCGATTTCGTATGTGACAGAATTGGCTACTTTATAGTATGATAGATGTAATCTTTTTACAGAGGGGCACAACATGACTAAATTTATGAATAATCGTTATTTAAAAATGGATTGGGTACGCTATTTATTAGTGGCCATTCTCTTGGCGGTCGTTTTACCGCTAGTGTTTGGTGTCTTGCACATCGATAAAACGTGGCGGATTGGACTGCTATTCATGGCTGTCAATGGTTGCGCAGCCTTTATGATTGGGTATCGTGTTCAAAAGACCCATGCAGCTTGGTATCACATTTTGTACCTGCCGATTTTATTTGGATTGATGGTGGTTGTGCGCTACGCAGATTATAACTATTGGTTCGTTCCTATTTATTGTTTATTAAGTTACTTAGGAATTAATACTGCGTATGAACGCCGTTAAGCAAACTGACTCGACAGTTAATTAGTTGAGTCAGTTTTGTTGTATTCAGTACATTTTTAATCGAGTAAGAGGAATTGGAGTGAGGCAGGATGCCAGAAGAAAAAGTAATTTCACAGCAGGAAGTGCTACAGTTATGTCAGAAGTACATGAATACTGAGCATCTTGCTTTTGTCCAAAAAGCGTATGATTTTGCAGCTTATGTGCATAAAGAACAAGTTCGCCAATCAGGTGAACCGTATATTATTCATCCAATTCAAGTTGCAGGGATTCTTGCTGAATTGAAGATGGATCCCGCTACGGTTGCTTCTGGTTACTTACACGATGTTGTCGAAGATACGAATATCACGTTAGGTGATGTTGAAGAGATGTTTGGCAAAGATGTTGCGGTAATCGTTGATGGTGTCACGAAATTAGGAAAAATTAAATATAAATCACACCAAGAACAACTGGCTGAAAATCACCGGAAGATGTTATTAGCAATGGCTAAAGACTTGCGGGTGATTATGGTCAAACTCGCCGATCGCTTGCATAATATGCGGACGTTGAAACATTTGAAACCCGAAAAACAACGCCGAATTGCTAACGAAACATTAGAAATCTATGCACCATTGGCTGACCGGTTAGGGATTAGTAAGATTAAGTGGGAATTGGAAGATATCTCGCTCCGTTATTTGAACCCACAACAGTACTATCGGATTGTGCACCTGATGAATTCTAAGCGGACACAACGCGAATCTTATATTCAAGAAGCAATTGAAGACATTAAAGACTCAATTGCTGATTTAGATATGAATTACGACATTTATGGACGACCAAAGCATCTTTACTCGATTTATCGCAAGATGCGCGACCAGCATAAACAATTTGAAGAATTGTATGATTTACTCGCAATTCGGGTTGTTGTTGACTCAATCAAGGACTGCTATGCTGTTTTAGGAGCAATCCATACTAAGTGGAAACCGATGCCCGGTCGGTTTAAAGACTACATTGCAATGCCAAAGGCCAACATGTATCAATCGATCCATACAACTGTGATTGGTCCCAAAGGCAAACCGCTTGAAGTGCAAATTCGGACGCAAGAAATGCACGATGTTGCTGAATATGGGGTCGCTGCACATTGGGCGTATAAAGAAGGCGTTAAGGAACAGATTAAGCTGGATGAATCAGGGCGTAAACTCGATTTATTCCGTGAAATTCTTGAAATTCAAGATGCTTCCGATGATGCTGCAGAATTTATGGAAAGCGTCAAAGGCGATATCTTTAGCGATCGCGTTTATGTTTTCACACCCAAAGGCGATGTTTATGAACTACCAAAGGGTTCAGTGCCACTGGATTTTGCTTATTTAGTGCATACTGAAGTCGGGAACCACGCTGTTGGAGCTAAGATTAACGGCAAAATTGTACCGTTGAACTATCAATTACGTAATGGTGATATTGTCGAGATGTTGACGTCAACAAGTGCGACACCAAGTCGTGATTGGATTAAGCTCGCTTTCACCGCGCGTGCTCGGAATAAGGTTAAGCGCTACTTTAAAAAAGAAGATCGGGATGAAAACGTCGAAAAAGGACGGACGGCTGTTGAACATCTGTTGGTAGAAGATGGTTATACACCAAAAGAACACCTCACTAAAGCCGAGATAGCTGTCATCCTACCGCATTTTAATTTTAATGCCGAAGAAGAACTGTTTGCAGCAATTGGGTTCGGTGAAATCTCACCACAGTCAGTCGTCAATCGCTTAACGATTAAAGAACGACGGGCAAAAGAAGAAAGTGAACAAAAAGCATTAGAAGCTGAGATTCTATCAGCGAAGGATTCACAACAACCAGGGCCTAAAGCAAATGGTAGCCATATCACAATCAAACATGAAGACGGTGTTGTTATTGAAGGTGTCGACAATGTCTTAGTGCACTTGAGTAAATGCTGTAATCCAGTCCCTGGTGATGATATCGTTGGCTATGTAACAAAGGGACGTGGGGTTTCTGTTCATCGGCGCGATTGTCCGAATATCGTTGATCGGGCAGATATGAACAGTCGATTGACTGAAGTCAGTTGGGAAAATACCAACGCTAAGAATGATCAACTCTATGATGCGAATTTGGAAATCTACGGCTATAACCGTGGTGGACTATTGAACGATGTCTTACAGTCCTTAAATGCACATACGAAACAGCTAAATAACGTGATGGGGCGGATTGATCACGATAAGATGGCGGATATTCATGTGACAGTCGGCATTCGCAATACAGATCATTTAGAAACGATTATGGAAGCCGTGAAGAACATCCCAGATGTTTACGAAGTCAAACGGGTTCAAGGATAGGAGCGACTTAATATGCGAGTAGTATTACAGCGAGTGAGCCAAGCAAGTGTCACGATTGATCAGACGATTGTTGGCAAGATTAACCAAGGCTTTTTGTTATTGGTCGGTATTTGTGATGATGATACTGAAGCTGATTTAGATTACTTGGTTAAGAAAATTAGTCAATTGCGCGTTTTTGAAGACCCAGATGGCAAGATGAATTTGGCGTTGGCCCAGGTTGACGGTGCCATTTTATCGGTGTCACAATTCACCCTTTTTGCTAGCACTAAGAAGGGCAATCGCCCAAGCTTTACTGCGGCTGGGAAACCGGACTATGCTAAACGCTTATACGAACAGTTTAATCAAAAATTAGCAGCGACTGGGATTCGCGTCGCAACTGGAGAATTTGGAGCCGATATGCAAGTGGCTTTGGTCAATGACGGTCCAGTCACTATCCTATTTGATACAAAGGAGAATGGATAATTAATGAGTTATCAAAATGCGATTTGGGATTTCGATGGTACATTGTATGATACTTATCCTGTTATGATGACGGCGCTCAGTCAGGTTTACCGTGATCATCAAGTCGCAGTCGATCAATCGCACTTATACCAAGCGATTAAGCAGACTTCAATTAAACGGGAACTGCAGATGCTTGCTCAGCAAACTAATGTTTCATTTGAACAATTGGATCGAGAATATCATGAATTAGAACACCAATTACAACAGACGCCACAACCTTATCCGGGGGCAGCGGCGATTTTGAAACAGATTAGTGCACATGGTCAGAATTTCTTATTGACCCATCGTGATGATGCTGCAGAAAAATTTTTGGCAGCGCATGGACTAGCGGATTATTTTACTGAAATTGTTACGAGTCAGAGCGGATTTGCCAGGAAACCGGCGCCAGATAGTTTGAACAATTTATGTGATCGTTATCAGCTGGATAAAACTAAAACCGTGATGATTGGTGATCGTGCATTAGATATTGAAGCAGGGATTAACGCCCATGTGGCGACGGCCTATTTTGATGTTGATCGATTACCAATCATGGTGCAACCGACAATCACAATTACGCAATTAAGCGCGTTAGGAAAATATTTTTTAAACTAAGAAAAGCGGTGTCGACAAATTGAAAGAGTCGACACCGCTTTTTTGGTTTAAAGGAGTGTGATGATTAGAAAGGATAGGTACCATGCTGTGGCCATCACGAGGACAAAGCGCCACCAACTCCGTAGAAACTTACGTAGGTACAGCGCACGGTCGTAGTAAAAGCGCGTTAAGCTCCAGATGATTCCCCACAGACAGATAGCTAAGCAAAAGAACCAGCCAGCTTTACTGAAAATTGGCATACTCAGAAAGATAGCACTTACTAGCAATGGAATTGGTAGCCAATTAATATAATGAAAACGATGTTTAAATAGACGCTGAGTCAACCGGTCGATACAGTAGCCGAGTGCGACACAGACGGGCGGTAAGCCTGCAAAGAAAAGTGTTGTGCTAAATGGCATTTAAATCACCTCGAAAGTTAATAGTCCCATTGTACCGTCTTTTGGAAAAGATAAAAAGGACTGAGTTGCACTTTCAAGTGATTCGGTGTAAACTGCTGATAAGAAAAAAGTCTAGGTGGTGGAATAATTGAAGAAACAAACAAGCACGTTTAGTCGCATTACTAAAATTTTCGTTTGGGTAATGTTAATCGCCACAGTGGGCTCAGTCGTTTTTGGTTCACTCGCTGCAACTGGCATTTTAAACTTCTAAAAATTAGATTAAAGTGAGCAATTTTTTGCGGCGTTGCTTAGAAGTGGTGCGACAGCCCAAAATAAGCTTACTTAATTAACAAGTGAAACGGCCATTTCGGTTAACGAAATGGCTGTTTTTTTGGTCAAAAAGGCTAGTAATATAAATATCGTGCACAATTGGTTCCAAAATGATAAGATTTTGGTTTTTTTTGGCAAAATGTGGTAGAAAGTGGGGGATTGTGGTAGACTAAAATCAGTTAAGGTGGGCAAAGGGGTGAATGGTTATGTTCATGGGCGAATTTCATCACACGATTGATACGAAAGGTCGGTTAATCATGCCGGCTAAATTTCGTGAATCATTAGGTGCGGAATTTGTACTCACCCGTGGCATGGACAATTGTATTTTTGGTTACCCCCTTAGTGAATGGGAACAGTTGGAAGAGAAGTTAAAAAAACTGCCCCTCGCTAAAAAAGATGCCCGCGCGTTCGTCCGCTTTTTCTACTCAGCGGCGGTCGAATGTTCCCCTGATAAGCAAGGTCGGGTGAATATCCCAGACACACTTGCTAAACATGCTGGTCTTGAAAAAGAATGTGTGTTAATCGGGGTCTCAAACCGCATTGAAATTTGGAGCCAGGAAAAATGGGCGAGCTTTAGCGAAGAAGCTGAAGAGAATTTTGATGATATTGCAGAAAATATGTTAGATTTTGATTTTTAGAAGGATGGTAAATAGATGACAGAAACATTTAAACATCAAAGTGTTTTATTGAAAGAAACGGTTGATGCCTTGAATGTGCAACCCGATGGCGTGTATGTAGACGCAACATTAGGGGGCGGCGGCCATAGTGAATATTTGTTATCTCAGCTGACGACCGGTCATCTTTATTCGTTTGACCAAGACGATCATGCCTTAGCAAGTAGTAAACAACGATTAGCCAAATATGCTGAAGCGGGCCAAGTGACTTTTATTAAGAGTAACTTCCGCTATTTAAAAGCAGCGTTAGCAGAACACGGTGTGACTAAGATTGATGGTATTTTATACGATTTAGGCGTATCATCACCACAATTTGATGATGCCCAACGCGGGTTTAGTTATAAGAAAGAAGCCCCACTTGATATGCGAATGGACCAAGGGGCGGAACTCAGTGCCTACAATGTCGTTAATGAGTGGACCTATCAACAACTAATTAAGATCTTTTTCCGCTACGGCGAAGAAAAGTTCTCAAAACAAGTTGCGCGGAAGATTGAACAACAAAGAGCAGTTGCGCCGATTGAAACGACAATCGAATTAGCTGATTTGATTAAAGAAGCAATTCCTGCACCAGCAAGACGAAAGGGTGGACATCCAGCGAAGCGGATTTTCCAAGCGATTCGGATTGCGGTCAATGATGAATTAGGGGCAATTGAAGATTCACTCGAACAAGCTATTCCATTGGTCAATGTCGGCGGGCGGATCAGTGTCATTACGTTCCAATCATTAGAAGATCGTTTGGTGAAGACGATGTTTAAGGAACAAGCAACGCTCCCAGATTTACCGAAAGGGTTACCAATTTTACCAGAAGAACAAAAAACGGTTCTAAAATTAGTGAACCGCAAGCCGATTCTACCAACAGATGATGAATTAGAAGAAAACCATCGTGCACATAGCGCTAAGCTACGTGTCGCAGAAAAACAAAAAGAAATTGACTAGAAGGATTGATGATGATGGCAACTAACACGGCACGCCAATTAGAAACGCCAGTAGCACCGCTAAAAACGCAGCCTACTGTACATAAACAAGCAGTTGCAAGCCAGTCTAAAAAAGTGGCTTTTTCAGCTGTTGAAAAATTAGCGACGTCAGTTATTGGAATTATCTTTTTCGCGATGTTGGTTAGTTTGTTAACCACCAAAATTGCAGTTGTTAATGCACAACGAGGATTAGAAAGTACGACTCAAAAGATGGCCCAAGTCAGCGCTAACAATAATGATTTAAAACAGGAGATCGGTGAATTAACAAGCTCTGACCGTCTGAATGCTTTTGCCCAGAAACATGATCTTAAACTAAATGAAAATAATATTCGGAACGTGTCTAAATGAAATCAGTTAAGACACGTAAGAGTCCACGGCGGAATCGACGCGTTTTTGGCAGGCTTTTATTGCTAATTATCGCGGCGATTTTTCTAGTTTTCGCCGGTCGTTTTGCTTACATTGCTGCTACTGGGCATATTGCAGGGGTGGATTTAACGAAACGATCACAGAAAAAATACAAAGCTGATTCCGTGATTCGCGCACAACGCGGTACAATTTATGATTCTTTAGGGAACGTTTTGGCACAAGACATTAACGCCTATTCAGTGTATGCGGTATTAAGTCACGATTACGTTGGTCCTAATAAGAAGCCGTTATATGTAACTGATAAGAAAAAAACAGCGAAAGTTTTGAGTCGCTATCTACCATTGAGTGAAGAAAAAATCTATAAACAGTTAACGCCAGCTAACCGTTCAGTTTATCAAGTTGAATTCGGAAGTGCCGGGCAAAACCTTTCACTGAGCATCAAACGGAAGATTGAAAAAGAACATCTAACCGGTATTTACTTCAATGAGTCCCCTACGCGGCTGTACCCTAATGGAACATTCGCATCTCACGTCATTGGTATCGCTCAATCACCAAAGGACGAAGACGGCGCTGATCAAAGCCTCGTTGGTGTAATGGGGATTGAAAAATACTTCAACAAACAATTAGCAGGCCAAGATGGTTACAAGAATTTTGCCCGTGATTCCTATGGATACACGATCAATCAAAAGAAAAACAAAGTAAAAGCCGCTAAAAACGGCCAAGATATTTACTTGACCTTAGATTCTCGGTTACAATCATACATGGAAACTTTATTAACGAGCGTCAATAAAAAATATAAGCCTAAGAGTATGAATGCCGTCTTGATGAATGCTAAGACGGGTGAAATTTTGGCGGCTTCACAACGACCAACCTTTAATGCTAGCACTAAAAAGGGAATTGGCAAGATTTGGCGAGATACATTAGTTGAAGATGGCTATGAACCAGGCTCTGTTTTGAAAATTGCAACCTTGGCAGCTGCCATCGACTCTGGTAATTACAATCCTAATCAGTATTATCAATCGGGTTCAATTGAAGTCGGTGACAAGAAGATTAGTGATTGGCAAACGAGTGGCTGGGGGATGATTCCGCTGAGTCAAGCCTTTGCACGATCAAGTAACGTTGGGATGGTCAAGCTTGAACAAGCCATGGGTCCTAAGGTTTGGAAAGACTACATTCAGAAGTTTGGCTTCTTAAAACCAACTGGTATTCAATTACCCGGCGAAACAGAGGGGACATTGCAATATGTTCGGCCACTAGATCAGGCCACAACTTCGTTTGGTCAAGGGATTAACGTTAATGTAATGCAGATGCTGCAGATGACAAGTGCGATTGCGAACGATGGCACAATGATTAAACCACAGATTTTATCTGGGATTAATCAGGATCATCAAGTAAAACCAATCAAAGCTGGTAAGCCAATTAAGGTTAGCACGGCCAAATCTGTCTTACAAAATATGGAAGATGTTGTTTATCAAGATTATGGGACAGGTCAGGTTTACCAAATTCCAGATTATAAAGTAGCCGTTAAAACCGGGACCGCACAAATTACTGATCCAGACGGTGGCTATTTAACCGGCGCAAGCAATTATATTTTCTCTGTATCAGGGATTGCACCAGCTGATGATCCTAAGTATATTTTATATGTCACAATGAAACAGCCGCAGAATATGACAGATAGTGCTGAAAGTATTTTGGCACAGGTCTTCAATCCAATGATGAAACGGGCACTGGAGTATACCAAAAAGGCTGAAAAAGACACACAACAACAAGTAACAGTTCCATCTGTGATTGGTCAATCAACGGATGAAGCACAAAAGAAATTAACGGATTTAGGCCTACAAACCGCTTCTGTCGGTAGTGGGAACTTAGTCGTCCAGCAATTACCAAAGGCCAATAGTGTGATTTTACCTAAACAGCGAGTCATTTTAATGACCAATGGGGCAATGACGATGCCAGATGTCACGGGTTGGTCGAAAAATGACCTCTTGAAGCTCGCACAATTAACAGGTGTTGAGATTGACATCAAAGGTAGCGGATATGCTTATCATCAAAGCCTAGCGGTTAATGGGTTGCTAGATGGGGTTAAAAAAATAAAAGTACAATTAAAATAAGATAGTTGGATTAAAGGAGTTTATGAAATGGCAGCAGGACAATTTTTAGTGCCCTTAATGAGTGGGTTTGTAATTACGGTGATTTTTATGCCGCTTTTTATCGGGTATTTACGCTTTAAAAAAGAGGGGCAGACAATCCGTGAAGAAGGCCCCAAATGGCACGCTAAGAAAAATGGGACACCAACAATGGGCGGGCTCTTATTCATTATTGCCGCTGTTGTTTCAAGTATTTGGGTAGGATTATTCTTAAAACAGTTAACGAATAGTCTATTAATTGCCATGTTTATTCTGGTGTTATACGGTATTCTCGGTTTTTCAGATGATTTTATTAAAGTTTTCCGTAAACAGAACTTAGGCTTACGCGCTTGGCAAAAATTGTTAGGGCAAATTATTGGTGGGATTGTCTTCATCGCTGTTTATTTCCATGAAGGCTTCAGTACTGCACTTGAAATCCCAGTAATTGGCACTATTTCAAGTAACTGGTTCTTTTGTGTATTCGTCTTAGTGTGGTTAGTCGGTTTCTCAAATGCGGTGAACTTAACGGATGGCATTGATGGGTTAGTTGCTGGCTTGGCAACCATCTCATTTGCAACTTATACAATTATCGCCTTTCATCAAAACCAAATTGATGTCGCCATTTTCGGCCTCAGCATTATTGGCGGATTGCTTGGCTTTTTAATCTACAATAAAAAACCAGCGCAAATTTTCATGGGTGATGTTGGTTCACTAGCACTTGGTGGCGCACTAGCAGCCATGTCAATTTTATTACATCGAGAGTTCTCACTGCTATTGGTCGGGTTAGTATACGTCATTGAAACAGCAAGTGTGATGTTACAAGTCGGTTCATTTAAGTTATTCCATAAGCGGATTTTTAAAATGAGTCCCATTCATCATCACTTCGAAATGTCAGGGTGGAGTGAATGGCGGATTGATATCAGCTTTTGGTTATTTAGTATCATCTGTTCAGCAATTTATCTGTTAATTTTTTAGAAGAGGGCGAATTTAATGAAGGCCAGCACGACGTATCAAGATCAGGCAGTTTTAGTTTTGGGATTAGGGAAGAGCGGCTTTAATGCTGCTAAATTGTTATTAAAATTAGGGGCGATTGTGACCGTCAATGACGGAAAGGAACAAGAAGACAATCCTCAAGTTGCACAATTGCGTGAATTAGGGGCAACCGTCATTACTGGATCGCATCCATTGGCGTTATTTGAGCGCAACTTTGCATACCTCTTCAAAAATCCGGGCATTCGTTACGATAACCCAATGGTGGCAGAAGCGATTGCGCGTAAGATTCCAGTTTTAACGGAACCAGAACTTGCGTACGAAGTGTCTGAAGCCCAATGGGTCAGTGTGACTGGTTCAAACGGGAAGACGACTACCACAACGTTAATTACGTTGATGTTAGATGAAAATCGCACCCAGGGGCACGCATACGCTGCGGGCAATATCGGCATTCCACTAAGTGCGGTCGCCCAAAAAGTGACGGCTGCCGATGTGATGGTCACAGAATTATCAAGTTTCCAACTACTCGGTACAACAACCGTTAAACCTAAGATTGCAGTTTTAACGAATATTTATGAAGCACATTTGGACTATCATGGCTCGCGTGCGAATTACGTGGCTGCGAAAATGCGACTTATTCAAAACCAAACGGCTGACGACTTTTTTGTTGTCAACTGGGACTTACCTGAACTACGTGAATTGAGTCGCCAAACTAAGGCGCAAGTTGTGCCATTTTCACGGCTAGGCAACTCTGAAGCTGGCGCCTATGTCAAAGATGGCCAACTTTGTTTTAAGGGTGAAGTGATAATGCCAGTGACTGATATTAACGTCCCTGGTAACCATAATATTGAAAATGCTTTGGCCGCAATTGCGGCGGCTAAGTTGATGGACCAATCAAACGATGCGATCATTGATGTTTTAACGACCTTTACCGGTGTTAAACACCGGATGCAGTTTGTGACGAGCTATGAAGGTCGCCGCTTCTATAACGACTCTAAAGCAACCAATATGGAAGCTACCGAAGTCGCGTTGAAGAGTTTTAAACAACCAATTGTTTTATTAGCGGGTGGTCTTGACCGGGGCTTTACTTTCGAACCATTATTACCACTACTAAAAGAACACGTAAAAGCAATCATCTTATATGGTGAAACCAAACAATTGTTGGCACAGACAGCACGTGAAGCAGGTATTCCCGTCATCAAAATAGTTGATAATTTAACAAAAGCAGTGCCTGAAGCTTATGCTGCTAGTGAAGCCGGCGACGTGGTTTTATTGTCGCCTGCATGTGCGAGCTGGGATCAGTTCAAGACGTTTGAAGAACGTGGAGACGTCTTTATTAAGGCAGTCGAACAAATTACAGATTAAATTGGAGATTCTAAAATGAGAGTAATGATATCTGGTGGCGGAACTGGTGGCCACATCTATCCAGCGTTAGCCCTAATTGAAAGAATGCAACAACGCGACTTGTTGGATGCCGTTTTATATGTTGGGACTAAACGCGGTTTGGAAAGTAAAATTGTGCCAGATCAAGGCATCGATTTTAAGACGTTAGAAATCCAAGGATTTAAACGTTCGATGAATATGAAGGGCATTAAAACAAATATTAAAACAATTCAACTTTTCTTGCGCAGTGTTAAAGAGGCAAAAGAAATGATTAAAACATTCAAACCTGATATTGTGATTGGAACGGGTGGCTATGTTTCTGGGGCATTGCTATATGCAGCAAGTCGCTTAAAAGTGCCAACGTTGATTCATGAACAAAACTCAGCAGCCGGGGTTACCAACCGCTTTTTGGCGCGCTTTGTCGATAAAGTTGCCATTTCCTTTGAATCAGTCAGCGACCAATTCCCAATGCACAAAATTGTATTAACAGGCAATCCGCGGGCCCAACAAGTTGCTGGAATGTTACCAAACGAACGTTTAAGTGAATTCGGGCTTAAGACTGACAGTCCGACAGTGCTTGTGTTTGGTGGGAGCCGTGGTGCACCAAGTATTAACCAAGCTTTTATCGATGCAGTACCAGCACTTAATACAAAAGAGTATCAGGTGCTATTCGTTTCTGGACGGGTTCATTTTGATGACGTTCAAGCGCAATTAAAGGCGATGACGCTCAATGATAATTTGGCTGTTGTACCATATATCAACGACATGCCCGAAATTTTACCAGATTTAAAGGCCATTGTTGGTCGTGCTGGTGCGACGAGTTTGGCGGAAATCACAGCACTTGGGATTCCGTCAATTTTGATTCCAAGCCCCTATGTAACAAATGATCATCAAACAAAAAATGCCGAGAGTTTGGTTAAAGAAGACGCAGCGATTTTAATTCCAGAAGCACAATTAACGGGTGACAAATTAGTCCAATCATTAGATACGCTTTTGGCAACCCCTGATAGTCAACAAGCAATGGCTAAAGCAGCTAAGAAAATGGGGATTCCAGACGCTTCAGATCGCATTATTGAAGTGATTAATACTATCATCTAAGTTAAGAAGGGGGCGGATGACTTGAAGAAAAAAACAACTAAAAATGGGTCGCTCGATCCGCTCCAATTACTAAACGTTTGGCGCGCTTATCAACTAAAGCGTTGGAAGAAACAACGTCGGCAACGGTTAACGCCGGGGAGACCAACGATTAGTGGTCAACTACCACATTTAAAAGCGCAACGAACGGCAAAGACAAAGTGGCGGTTGACAGCGTTATTGAGCACCTTCACATTGGGCGCTTGTGTGGCAATCTATTTTATGTTGCCCATTAGCGACGTTCAACAAATGACGGTCAACGGGACTAAATCAGTGCCTGATCAACAGGTGATTAATGCGAGTGGCGTACGGATTGGCGATAATGTCCTGACACAAATCTGGCAGGAAAAAGCGATTGAGAAGCGGATTCACCAGAAACTACCTAAGGTGAAAAGTGTAAATGTCAAAGTTGATCAGTTTAATCAACTGACATTGGCGATTAAGGAATATCCTACGGTGGGCTATCTAGTGCGGCATAAACAATATTATCCAATCTTAGAAAATGGCACGATTTTAAAGACGAAAATGACGCAGTCTCTGGGCAATAGCCCTGTCTATAGTCAATTTAAAAATGACGCCTTCTTAAAGCAAGGGTTAAAACTATATCAAGCCTTTCCAAACAGCATTCAAAGTGCTGTGTCGGAAATTCGTTTAACAGCTAAGAACAATAATCCTTATCAAGTTCACTTATATATGAATGATGGTAATGAGGTTGTTGGGGATTTGCGGACACTTGCCAAGAAAATTAAATATTATCCCACACTGGCGAAACAAATGGACGGTAAGGGACGAATTGACTTAGAAGTTGGCGCTTACGCCAAATTATTTGATAATTCTGAGGCCGATTCAACAAAAAATTAGTTAACACTGTTTAAAAAGATTGGATTGGCTTTCTAAATCTAGTCGAAATGTGGTACTATTTAGCATAGGAATCATTTTATTCTAATTGAATGCAAGGAGGTTCCACACACTTAATGGAGAATTCAAAAATATATGTCGGTCTTGATGTCGGAACTACTTCAATTAAGGTAATTGTTGCAGAATCAATTAATAAACAACTTAACGTGATTGGCGTCGGATCAGCTAGATCAAACGGATTAAGTCGCGGGACGATTGTGGACATTGATCAAGCGGTTACCGCTATCCAACAAGCCGTACAACAAGCAGAACAAAAAGCAAATATTGAAATTAATCGGGTTGTTGCTGGAATTCCAGCCAACCAACTACAAATCGAAGAATGCCAAGGGATGATTGCGGTCTCTGATCAATCTAAGGAAATTACTGGTCAAGATGTGCAAGACGTTGCTAGTGCCGCATTGGTTCGGAATTTACCACCTGAACGTGAAATCCTCAATATCTTACCGCAATCGTTTACGGTTGATGGGTTTGATGGGATTAAAGATCCACGCGGAATGATGGGGGTTCGGCTTGAGATGAACGGAATTTTGTTCACCGCACCCAAGACAATGATTCATAATTTAAAGAAATGTATTGAAAAAGCGGGTTTAACACTATCACAACTCGTAGTGAACCCATTAGCACTTGGTAAGCTAGCCTTATCAGACGGGGAACAAGATTTTGGGGCAATCGTTGTCGACCTTGGCGGTGGTCAAAGTACAGCTGCTGTGATTCATGATCATCAATTAAAATTTACGGCGATTGATCAAGAAGGTGGCGACCATATGACCAAGGATATTTCCGTGGTCTTGAACACGTCAATTGAAAATGCTGAAAAAGCTAAACGAGATTATGGTAATGCTGATTCATTGGCTGCTTCAGAAGAAGAACAAATTCCAATTGAAGTTGTTGGTCAAGCCTTACCAGTGCAAGTGACAGAGAAAAAAATAGCTGAGATTATTGAAGCACGGACGATGCAGATTTTTGATCGTTTGAAAGCTGAATTGGATAAAGTACACGCTTTTGATATGCCTGGTGGGGTGATTATGACCGGTGGCGTGACAGCTTTACCTGGGATTGTCGACTTGGCTAAGGAAATCTTTAATTGCCCAGTGAAGTTATACATTCCAGATCAAATGGGCTTGCGGCACCCATCATTTGCCCAAGGGTTGAGTTTAATTAACTACATAGCTAACTTGTCGGAAGTTGATTGGTTGGTCCAAGGCGCACTTGGGAATGTAGCACAGACTGAATTAGACCAAACAGTGACGAAATCAACAATGAAACCTCAAGCAACAACCAAAGAAGTACCAAGTAAGAAAACCAAACCTAAAAATCAATCAAAAAATGCATTCGAAGGCCTGAAAAATTTCTTTAGTAACTTTTTTGAATAAGGGCTAGTCGTAACAGGAGGAAAAACAGATGGAATATTCATTAGATGCAGCACAAGAAAATAGCGGCGCAATCATCAAAGTAATCGGCGTCGGTGGTGCTGGTGGTAACGCTGTCAACAGAATGATCAACGAAGGCGTTAAAGGTGTTCATTTTATTGCGGCTAACACTGACGTTCAAGCACTTGAAGATTCAAAAGCTGAAACAAAGATCCAATTAGGACCTAAGTTGACTCGCGGCCTCGGTGCCGGCGCAACTGCTGAAATCGGCCAAAAAGCTGCTGAAGAGAGTGAAGAAGTCCTCAACGAAGCCTTAAAAGGCGCTGACATGATCTTTGTCACAGCCGGCATGGGTGGCGGTACCGGAACTGGCGCTGCCCCTGTTGTTGCCAAAATTGCTAAAGATCTTGGCGCACTAACGGTGGGGGTTGTTACTCGTCCATTTACATTTGAAGGCCCTAAACGTGGTAAAAACGCCGCTTCAGGGATTGCTGAATTAAAGCAACATGTTGATACAATGGTCATCATTGCTAATAACCGGTTACTCGAAATTGTTGACAAGAAGACACCAATGATGGAAGCCTTCAAAGAAGCCGATAATGTTTTACGTCAAGGGGTTCAAGGGATTTCTGACTTAATTACATCACCAGGGTTTGTCAACTTGGATTTTGCTGATGTTAAAACAGTTATGGCTAACCAAGGCTCTGCCTTGATGGGAATTGGTTCAGCAACGGGTGAAAACCGGACAGCTGAAGCAACGAAGAAGGCTATTTCATCACCATTATTGGAAGTTTCAATCGATGGTGCAGAACAAGTCCTCTTAAACATCACGGGTGGACCAGACTTGTCATTGTTTGAAGCGCAAGATGCTGCTGGTATCGTGCAACAAGCTGCAACTAACGATGTTAACTTGATTTTCGGGACTTCAATCAACGAAAATCTTGGTGATGAAGTTGTTGTAACGGTTATTGCAACTGGGATTGATGAAGATAACAACAAACGTCGTCCAGCAACAAACAATTCAGCACCAAAGACAACAGCGCCTTCAACACCATCAGAACAAAATAATGATCCATTTGTAGATTGGGATATGCGTCGCGAACCAAGTGCCCGCGAGCAAGCGCAAGCAACTGAAAAATTTGATGAAATTGAAAAGAAAGATTTCGATATCTTCAAACGGACAGCCCAAGCGGATGATAATAAGCAAGATAACCAAAATGGGGACGATGTGCCGCCATTTTTCAAGCGCCGTCGCAATAACTAAGGAGGATGACTCATGGCTGGTAAGTTTAGTCTTAGCAATTTTTTCGGCATGTCAGATGAAGATGAATATGCTAATACGCAAGAAACTGCGGCTGTCACTAATGAAGGTGAACCAAGTGTTCGCCCGAATAACGTCGTCTCGATGCAAGCTGCGGGAGCTACTAAAATGAATAAAATTGTCTTATGTGAACCACGGATTTATTCCGACGCAAAAAAAGTCGGCAAAAGTTTACTTGAAAATAAAGCAGTGATTGTTAACTTCACACGAATTGAAGCGACACAAGCCACTCGAATTGTTGATTTCCTAACAGGGGCAGTTTTTGCCATCAACGGTGAAATTCAACGGGTTGGTGATCAGATTTTCTTATGTACGCCACCGAACTATGAAATCGATGGTAATCTTTCAGATATTGTCGATCAAAATGATTTTGATATTGAGGTGAACTAGGTGCAACTATTTTTATTTTATGTGCTCTTGATGCTCATGTATGTGGTACGGATTTATAGTGGCATCGTCGTAATCTATTGTTTATTAACGTGGATTCCAGAGGCGATGGGCAGTAAATTAGGGCGCTTTGTTGCTAAGTTAGTTGAACCTTTCTTAGAAATCTTTGACCGCTTCATTCCTGCAATCGGTGGTATTGGGATTTCAGCCATTGCTGCGTTTTTCGTTTTATATTTAGTAGAACGTGGGATCGGCTTACTCGCACAATTATTAGTGGGGATGTAATCAATGGTCAATCAAGCAGATGTCTATCAACATTTTAGAAAAAGCGAGGCGCCATTTGTTGCGCAGGTTTTGGATTGGATTGAGCAAGCACAAGTTGAATATCGACCAATCTTAACGGCGTTTTTAGATCCGCGTCAAGCGTTTATTTTACAAACCTTGGTCGGTGAAAAAGGGGACGTCCGTTATCACTTTAATGGCGGATATAACGCTGCTGAACGGAAACGGGCAATGATTGCTCCAGATTACTTTGAACCAACGGATGCGGATTTTGAGATTCAATTATTTGAGATTCGGTACCCGATTAAATTTGCAAACCTATCACATGGGAAGGTGCTTGGTACGCTTGTGAATGCTGGCATTGACCGTGATGTTTTTGGGGATATTATGACCGATGAAGAACGCTGGCAATTCTTTGTGACGAAGAAGATGGCAGGCTATGTCGAAGAGCAAATCACTAAGATTGGTCGCGTATCAGTTCATTTGCAAGAACAAGACTATACACAGTTGTTGACGCCTAAGGACGCTTGGCAATTCGAACAAACGACTGTCAGCTCGTTTCGCTTGGATACGATCATTTCAACTGTTTACAATCTGTCGCGACAACGCGCTAAAGAATTAATTCAAGCCAACAAAGTTAAACTGAATTGGCAAGCATTTGATAAACCAGATTTTGAATTAGCACTATTAGATATCGTCTCTGTTCGTGGTTTTGGCCGGATTCAACTCCAATCGATTGATGGTCAGACTCGTAAAGAAAAATATCGAGTGACACTGGGGATTTTAAGAAAATAATTGCTGAAAAAGATGGAGGAATTTCAAAATGGTTTTAACACCTTTAGATATTCATAACAAAGAATTTAACACAAAAATGCGGGGTTACAATCCGGATCAAGTCAATGATTTCTTAGATCAAGTGATTAAAGACTACGAATCAGTTTTAACAGAAAATGAAAGTTTAAAAGCGGAATTAAAATCAAGCGATGAAAAAGTAACGTATTTTAATGAATTGAAAGATGCGTTGAACCAATCAATCATTGTTGCACAAGAAGCGGCTGACCGTGTTAAAGATAACGCTAAAAAAGAAGCTGAAATGATTCAAACTGAATCAGAAAAGAATGCAAAATCAATGTTGGATGATGCAACTGAAAAATCAAACCACATCATTGACGATGCAACTGAACGTGCAAAACAAATTGCAATCGAAACCGATGACTTGAAGAAACAAACACGGATTTTCCGTCAAAGATTACAAGTTATGCTTGAATCACAATTAGAAGTGGTTAAGAGTCCTGAATGGACAGATTTATTAGCTAAAGATGATTTAGCGGACCATCAAGCTCTTTCAGCTGAAATTGATATGACAGACCTTGACAACCATGGGTCAAATCAAGTAAACTCGGATGCAGAAGTTAAACCTTGGGGTCAAATTGCTGAAGATGATGTGACAACAACGCAAACCATTATTTTCCCTGGTGAAGAAACACCAGTCGAAGAAGATGACAATGATGAAGTGCTCTCCGATGTAGTCGAAGACACCGATTCAGATGAAGTGGTTGAAGCTGTTACGGATTCTTACAACCCAATTGAAAACCAAGCAACAGATTTAAATAAGGACTAGCAAGCAAAACATCATTTAAGCGAGCCAACGACGGTGGAAGGTTGGTAATGCTCTGTTTAGCGGTGTATCACCTTATTTCATTCCAGATGAATTGAGTAATTTGGGACGCTTAATGCGCGTTATTGCATGTTGAGGAAGGTCATTGACCTTCAAATTTAGGTGGTACCACGAAGATTTCGTCCTATTCAGGGCGGGATCTTTTTTTGTTTTTAAAAATAAAGGAGTGATTTGATGCGTATCAAAGAAACATTAAACCTGGGCAAGACAGCTTTCCCAATGCGAGCAGGTTTACCGAATCGTGAAATCGATTGGCAAAAAGGTTGGGCCGATAACAACCTCTATCAACAACGGCAAAAATTAAATGAAGGTAAACCTTCATTCGTTCTTCATGATGGCCCGCCATTTGCGAACGGCAACATCCACATGGGTCACGCCTTAAATAAAACAAGTAAAGATATTATCGTTCGTTACAAATCAATGAACGGGTTCCGCGCACCTTTTGTTCCTGGATGGGATACACATGGTTTGCCAATCGAACAAGCCTTGGCTAAAAAGGGTATCAAGCGGAAAGAAATGAGCCTCGTTGATTATCGTAAACTTTGTTACGACTATGCCATGGAACAAGTCAACAAGCAACGCGAAGATTTCAAGCGTCTTGGGATTTCTGCTGATTGGGATAACCCATACATCACTTTAACAGCTGATTTTGAAGCTGAAGAAATTCGGGTCTTCGGTGAAATGGCTAAAAAAGGTTATATCTATAAAGGTAAGAAGCCCGTTTACTGGTCACCTTCATCAGAATCAACTTTAGCGGAAGCTGAAATTGAATACAAAGACATCAAGTCACCATCAATGTACGTGGCGTTTAACGTGGTGGATGGGAAAGACTTATTAGATGCGGATACAAAATTCATCATCTGGACAACAACCCCATGGACAATTCCTGCTAACTTAGGGATTGCGGTTAACCCAGCTTTCGATTACGTTCAAGTGTTAGCTGACGGCCAAAAATACGTTGTGGCAGCAGAACGTTTGAACAAGATGACTGATCTTCTTGGTTGGGAATCAGTTGAAATCTTGAAGACTTTCAAGGGTGCTGACATGGAATTAATGACAGCCCGCCACCCATTATATGACCGTGAATCATTGGTGATCTTAGGCAACCACGTGACATTAGAAACTGGGACTGGTTTAGTGCATACGGCACCAGGTCACGGTGAAGATGATTATAACGCTGGCACTAAATATAAGTTACCAGTCCTTTCAGTCGTTGACAGCAAAGGGATTATGACTGAAGATGCCCCTGGTTTTGAAGGCGTTTATTACGATAAAGCCAACCCAATGGTGACAGAAGCGCTTGAAAAGAACGGTTCATTATTGAAACTCGACTTCTTCACGCATAGTTACCCACATGACTGGCGGACAAAGAAACCCGTTATCTTCCGGGCAACAGCCCAATGGTTTGCTTCAATCGATGCGTTCCGCGATCAAATCTTAGCACAAATCGAAAAAGTTGAATTCATGCCAGAATGGGGAAAGACCCGTCTTTACAACATGATTCGTGATCGTGGCGATTGGGTTATCTCTCGTCAACGGGCATGGGGTGTGCCATTACCAATCTTCTATGCTGAAGACGGCACAGAAATCGTCATGCCAGAAACAATCGAACGTGTGGCGCAACTCTTTGCAGAGCATGGTTCAAACGTTTGGTTTGAATGGGATGCTAAAGACTTATTACCAGCAGGCTTTACACATCCTGGGAGTCCAAATGGTGAATTTACAAAAGAAAAAGATATCATGGATGTCTGGTTTGATTCAGGTTCATCACATCAAGCTGTGTTAGCGGCTCGCGATGACTTAACTTATCCAGCGGACTTAATCTTAGAAGGTTCAGATCAATATCGTGGCTGGTTTAACTCAAGTTTAATTACCAGTGTTGCAGTTGGCGAAGTCAGCCCTTATAAAGCTGTTATTTCACAAGGCTTTGTCTTAGATGGTAACGGTCGTAAGATGAGTAAATCACTTGGGAACACAATCTTGCCTGAAAAGATCATCAAACAAATGGGGGCGGATATTGTGCGCCTCTGGGTCGCTTCAGTTGATGCTAGCTCAGACGTGAAAGTCACAATGGAAAACTTCCAACAAGTCAGTGAAGCTTACCGGAAGATCCGGAACACAATGCGGTTCATGATTGCGAACACAACTGATTTCGATCCTGCTAAAGATACAGTTGATTACGCAGAATTAGGTTCAGTTGATAAGTTCATGTTGGTGCGCTTAAACGCAATCATCGCCAGCTGTAAAGCGGCGTATGATGCTTACGACTTTGCCACAGTTTATAAGACAATTAACATGTTCTTGACGAACGAATTATCAGCCTTCTACTTAGACTTCGCCAAAGACGTTGTTTATATCGATGGTCAAAATGATGCACCTCGTCGTAACATACAAACTGTTTTCTATGCAGTAGCAGTAGCCTTGACGAAGTTATTGACACCAATCTTGCCACACACAGCTGAAGAAATCTGGAGCTACTTACACGAACCAGAAGAATTCGTTCAATTAGCTGAAATGCCAGAAGTTGAACATTTTGCCGGTGAAGAAGACTTAGTTGAAACTTGGAATGCCTTCATGGGGATCCGTGACGATGTCTTAAAAGCTCTTGAAACAGCCCGGATGGACAAGGTCATCGGTAAGTCATTAGAAGCGGCCGTAACACTTTATCCAAACGAAGCCAATGCTGCTTTATTAGCTTCATTGGATGCTGATGTTAAACAATTATTGATTGTCTCACAATTAACAATTGCGGATCAATCAGCCGATGTTCCAACAGAAGCTACTCAATTTGATGGCATTTCGGTTAGTGTTGCGCATGCTGAGGGGGATGTTTGTGATCGTTGTCGGATGATTAAGACTGATATCGGTTCAGATGATAAGTTCCCAATGCTTTGTGCGCGTTGTGCTGCAACTGTCACAGCCAACTACCCAGAAGCAGTTGCGGAAGGTTTAGAAAAATAATTAATGTGTTAAGGCGGTGCGAATATCAAATTCGCACCGCTTTTTTTGTGCAATCGATAATAATTAGATAACGTTTTCATTGCTATAAAATTAATCTTTGTTAATAATATTACCGTTAATGATTGTTTATTGGTAAAATAACAATAGTAATTAGAACGGGTGGGTAAATGACACGACGACAAGCGACTAAGCGCTATATGGCAATGATTTTAATCGAATTATTAATGGATCAAAAAGCGACGAAATTGACGGTCGCGACTTTTTTGAAGACGGCTAATTTGTCACGAACGACCTTTTATAATCATTTTCCAACGGGCATGTGCGGCTTATTTTGGTGGACACTTGAACAACAAATTATTCAAAAAGTTGATGAGAGTATAGTGAGTGGCGATTGGGAATCCGGCTGTCATGAAGCCATTCAATTTATTACACGGTATCGCATGTTTTGCTTGAATTTATATCATCTAGCGGATTATCCGGAACGCCGCCGCTTTTTTGAACAGGTTATGAAACAGATTATTCATAAGGCATTGCGCCATTACAAAGCACAATACACGCCACAACAGTTAAATCACTTGGAAGACTTTTACGGCGGTGCAATCATTCGCCAATTAGATTGTTGGTTTGAAAATAATCTGCAGACCGAACCGGAGGTGATTGATGAGCGGTTATGTTTTAATTTGAAGCAGCTTGAGAAAATCGTTAAAAGTGACTAAACAATTTAGTGATATTGTTCACTTTCCGGACAATTCGCTGAACTTGTAACTGGAATGCTGCCCAGGTTTTGCTACACTAAGGATGTACCAAAAAATAATATTAATAGCAACTCCACACAACGAAAAGCCCTACCGGAATACGGTAGGGCTTTTTGTATACATTACACAAGATGTACTAGAATAAAGAAAAACAAGAAGAATGACCGTAGCAACGGGCAAAGGTTTATCTTTTTTTAATAAAAATAGCGCTATCATAAACATAAGGAGGAAAATATGACTGGTTATATGAATCAGATATTGAATGCTTTGTTAAAGAATGGAGATTACATGACAGCAAATGAATTGGCCGATGTAGTTGCCGTATCTCAAAAAACGATTTACAGGTCGGTTAAATCGATAAATGAGACTTATAAAATGACTTTAGTAGAATCGGAGCATGGAAGAGGCTATTTGTTAAATTACCAGAATTATTTACAAATAATGAAGCAAACTCACGAAAAAGATTATGTCGCATTCTCGCCAGTTGAGAGACGAAATGTAATTATATGGTAGATTGTAAAATTAATCCGAACGCTGTTCGGACAAAAAAGATCAGCTTCCTTTAAAATGGTGTTTACCACAAACCCATCTTTTAGGAGCTGATCTTTTGTCTAGTATAACCTATTCCGAACGAATTAAAATCGAAACCTTTTGTGAACTAGGGCTGTCCAATATCCAAATGGGCGTTCGGCTGAACCGATCACCGTCAACAATTTCTTATGAATTATCTCGATGTCAACCTTATCAGGCTGAATTAGCACAAACAGATGCCGAATACAAGCGATCACGATGTGGTCGGAAAACTAAGCTGAGCGATGAGTTAAAGCAAAAAATTCTCAACCATTTACGTCTAAGCTGGTCACCAGGAATGATTGCTCACGAATTTAAACTAGCTACTAAATCTATTTATAATTGGCTAAATCAAGGGAGAATTGGTTTCTCCTTGAATGATCTACCTGAACATGGCGTACGCCAACGGCGTAACGTTGACCAACGATCCAAATATAATCAATCTTTGGGGCGATCAATTGAACAGCATCCCATGATGATTAATCAACGTAAGCGCATCGGCGATTTTGAACTAGATACAGTCGTTGGTCCTCGTGGGCATAGTAAGGCAGTTTTATTAACTTTAATCGATCGCAAATCACGGTCCCTTTGGGCATACCGGTTAAAAGATCGGACGACAGCGACTGTTAATGAAGCACTAACTAAGTTCCTAACCACTTTTAATGGTCCGGTGCACAGCTTTACTGTGGACCGTGGCACTGAGTTTAGTGGGCTAGTATCACTTGAATCACAATATGGTATTAAGACCTATTACTGCCATGCTTATACGCCAGCTGAACGTGGTAGTAATGAACGCTTTAATCGGAATTTACGTTATTTTTATCCTAAAGGGACTCGTTTTGAACACATTAGTGCTCAAGATTTAACGACGACGTTACTCCAAATTAACCAGCGACCGCTTAAAATACTCGACTGGCAAACACCGTATCAGGTTATGCTGACAAATTTGTCCAAAAATTCGGATTAAATTTGCAATCTACCTAAGAATTCAGTTTCTTAGAATCTTTTATTTTGGCTGTTGAAATATTATTATTTATGATACTTTCGCGATTTCTGGGTTGTTCCTTCTCAACATGCGTTATACTATTAGTCAGTTACTATTTTGATCAATTGAAGTAAGAGGAATTTTAAATGCAAAAAAAACTAGTTATCACGGAAAAACCAAGTGTTGCCAAAGAGCTTGCTAAAGTTCTAGGAACAACTCAGAAAACTAAAACCTACTTTGAGGGCGATCAATACGTCATCACTTGGGCGTTTGGGCATTTGTTATCGCTGCAATTACCAGAGGATATCAAAAAAGAATGGCAACAATGGCGTTTGGAAGACTTACCGATTATTCCCAAGCATATCGGTTTAAAGCCATTGCCTAAAACGGGTGGACAATTAAAAGCTATCAGTCACCTCGCCAACCGCAAAGATATTTCAGGTGCGGTGATTGCAACTGATTCGGGGCGTGAAGGGGAAGCCGTTGCGCGCTATATTTTGGAATGGATTAAATTCGATAAGCCGGTTGAACGGCTCTGGATTTCATCGCAAACGACTAAGGCCATTAAAGCAGGGTTTGCAAACTTAAAACCAGCCAAGCAATTCGATAATTTGTACGCATCAGCGTTAGCACGCGGCAAAGCGGATTGGTTGATTGGCTTGAACGTGACACGGGCATTGACGACCAAGTATGAAGATAATTTATCCGCTGGTCGGGTGCAGACACCAACGTTAGCCTTTGTGAACGAAACGGCACAACAAATCAATCGTTTCAAACCGCAAACCTATTACACAATTCACTTGACGGTCGATCAACAGCAAGCCGCCTTACAATTAGCAAACCCGCAAAGTATTAAGACGCGCCAAGCAGCAGACGACTTAGTTGCACAATTGCAACAAGCCAAAGGCCAAGTGGTCAGCGTCAAAACAACGCAGAAATCGCAATCAGCACCTTTACCATATGATTTAACGGAACTCCAACAAGTGGCCAATGCAAAGTATGGCTTATCCGCGAAAAAGACGTTATCCTTGATTCAATCATTGTATGAAATCCATAAAGTTGTCAGTTATCCACGGACGGATTCGAAATATCTCTCAACAGATATCGAAGGGACTTTGAAGGAACGGTTGTCGGCATTAGTCAAATTTGATCCACGTGCTAAGCAATACTTGGGGCAAGGCAGTCAGGTCAAACAAAAAGCCGTCTTTAATGATGGCAAAGTAACGGATCACTACGCTTTAATTCCAACTGAAGAACCCGTTCGTGCCGAAAAATTATCGACGGATGAACTGCGCATGTATCGCTTGATTGTGGAACGCTTCTTAGGGTTGTTTGCTGATCCATACGTGACAGCTGTTACGAAAGCCACCGTTAAATTTGGTGATCAAACCTTTACGTTTAAGCAAACAAAAGTCGTGCAACAAGGTTGGCATGCTGCCGATAAAGAGGGGCAACCAACCGCGACGGTCGACTGGCGAGAAGGGATGGTAGTTCGCGCTAATTTTGCGGTTAAAGAACAATTGACGACGCCCCCTAAGCCATTGACTGAAGGGATGTTGCTCGGGAAGATGGAACACTACGGTTTGGGGACGCCAGCCACTCGTGCTGAAATCATCGAAAAATTAGTCCGTAGTGAACTCCTAGAACGACAAGGTCATGCTTTAGCAGTGACGCCAAAAGGTCAGCAACTTTTAAAATTGGTTAATCAGACCTTGGTTTCACCAGAACTGACAGGAAAATGGGAACAGTCGCTTGAAGCGATTGCCAAAGGCGAAGAAAATCCGAAGGCGTTCATCACTGAAATCGAGGGTGCCACTAAGACCTTGGTCGGTGAGATTAAAAAGAGTGAGACGGAATACCGCGATTTTGCAGTGACGAATAAAAAATGTCCGGAATGTGATCATCCGTTAAAAGAACGCAATACGCGTGACGGTAAAATTTATGTCTGCACAAACTGTCACTATCGGCGTCGGAAAGATCCGAAGGTTTCCAACCATCGCTGCCCACGATGTCACAAAAAAATGGTGATTATTGAAGGCCAAGGCGGCGCATACTTCCGGTGTCTTAATGATGGGACAACTGAAAAGATGCTCGACAAGAAAGATCGTAAGAAGAAAATTTCTAAACATGAAGAACGCAGCTTGATTCAAAAAGTGAACCAAGAAGATGAACCGGCGGAAAGTCCATTAGCCGCTGCATTGCGTAAGGCAATGGAAAAATAAGCTAACAAAAAAGGTAGCAACTAGAATTATTCTGGTTGCTACCTCTCTTTTTGTTGTTTAGAAAAGTTGTTTGACTTGTTGTTTGGTGCGGTCAACAATATTCTGACCGTCTTTGACTTGCATGCTAGCATCTAAGTGAGAACGACCAGTCATGTAATCGAATGCGACGCCAGGTTCAACATTCCAGACGTAATCGTTGAAATTCAGCGTGCCATCTGTGGAAATGGCCTGAACCCAGTAACCGCGCGGCATCAGTTCATTACCCCGAAAAACGGTCGTGACTTTGTAAATCACTTTTTTGTTTGCTTCGAGCGCAGTGCGGACTTTTTCTTCAAAAATCTGCATCGTTTTTTGATTACTGTACGCGCTTTGGGTGGCGAGGTTAAGTGGATTATCTAAGCTGCCCGGTTGACCAGCTTGAAAGTTACCATTCTGATCAAAATTAAAAGTGAGTGTATAAGCAATCAAGTGGCCACGATTTTGCGGTGTGATTCGGCGGTCATTGACAATCAGAGGTTGATTATGCCAACCCGTTGGATTCCAAATTTGGCGCGTCCGGCCTTCTGATTTGCCCAGATTCCGCTTTGATAAGTAAGCTGTGACGCTAGTTGTTCGGTTAAGCTGGTCGAGTTGCCCATAGACGATTTTTTCACCTTGCCAATCCGTTGCTGTTAATTGGCTTTGATCGTTATTAATTGGTAGATAGGCCGCAGATCCGCTTTTAAAATCTTGATCAGCAATGGCTTGATAATCAGGACTGACTGGGGGTGTTTGTTTAGCTGGTTGCTCAGTAGCAACTGTAGCAGGGAACACATTTTGTAAGACATTGTTGCGACCACCGAGATAACCGACTGCCAAGATAGCAATGGTTAAGATGGTTCGTCTAATTTTTTTCGTTTTCAAAAGAGATACTCCTATTAATGAAAATTGATTTGAGACAAGATAAAAACCCACGAGATGAATTGATCATCGGTGGGCTGAAGGTATTATTTTGAACTATTGCGTAGTGTCAGCGTCGTGCCAATCGTAATGACTTGGGGGATAATTTCGCTAGCGGCGAGTTGTTTAACCAATAACTCGGCAGCTGATTGGCCCATTTGTTCAGTGTAAACTTTAACGGAACTTAAAGTAGGGAACGTGTATTGGCAAATTGAGGTATCGTTGAAACTAATCAGGCTGAGTTGTTCAGGGACTTTGATGCCTGATTCATGTAAGGCGCGTAAAGCGCCGACTGCCATTGCATCATTGGCGATGAAGAGGGCTTCTGGTAAATCGGAACTTTGGTCTTGTAATAATTGTATCATGAGTTGGTAACCTGATTCGGGTGTAAAGTCACCGGTTAAAATCCAATCGGGGTGATAGTTTTTTTGAGCTTTGAGTAACGTCTTAAAATGAATAAAACGGGGATCCGGTCCCAATTTAGTATTATCAGCAGTGCTCTCTTGACCAGTTAACATACCAATTTTAGTTAAGCCGGCGGTTGTAAAATGATTGATTACGGATTTAATTGGTGTTTTGAAGTCGGTCATCACACAGCTGACTTCACAATCGAGCGTGTTCATGTCGACGAAGACGAGGTTGTGGTTGAGTTTTTTTAGGCGCTTAATCTGCGCAGGGCTGTACTTACCAATTACCACAGCACCCGTAGCATCATGGAGCGTATCAAATGGATCGTTTTGAAAGAAGCGTGTTACGTCATAACCAAGTTCTTTGAGTTTCTTTTCAACGCCAAGTCGGATGGAGAGGTAGTATAGATCTTCCAATTCTTCTTTAGCGGTATACCATTCAACAATCGCAATGCGTCCGCGTTGCTGGTTCATTTTGCGCGTGTTTTTACGATAGTTTAAACTTTCGGCGGCTTCGAAAATCCGTTGCCGGGTCTCATCGCCAACCGAAAGTGTTTGATCATAATTTAGGACCCGCGAAACGGTTGCATTCGAAACGTTAGCGAGTTGAGCAATATCTTTGATCGTTGCCAAGGTGCACCTCTCAATTCAATGTTTACTATTACTTAGTTTAGCATAACCAATGAAAAGAAAGCGATAGTTAACAAAAAAGATTGATTTTTTAGTAAATGTTTAGTAAAATGAAAGCGATTAATAAAGGAGGAATTTACTATGAACATGACAGAATTAAATACCGCATTCGAAAACGCATTCCACAAAGCACCGGAAGCGAGCTACTTCGCACCAGGTCGGATTAACTTGATTGGTGAACATACTGATTACAACGGCGGGCATGTTTTCCCAACCGCGATTACATTGGGCACATATGCAGTCGTTGCTAAACGTGATGACCAAACAATCAATTTATTATCTGGGAACTTTGAAGATGCGGGTGTCATTTCATTTGACCTCAGCGACTTATCTTATCAAAAGGCCCACAACTGGGCGAACTATCCAAAAGGGATGATTGTTTACCTTCAAGAACAAGGTTACACAATCGACAGTGGTTTGGACATTTATTTAAAAGGCAATATTCCAAACGGCGCTGGCTTATCATCATCCGCATCAATTGAATTATTAATGGGTGTGATTCTAGAAGACCAATTCAATTTAGAAATTGACCGTGTCGACCTTGTTAAAACCGGTGTCATGGTTGAAAATAAATTTATCGGCGTTAACTCAGGCATCATGGATCAATTTGCCGTTGGAATGGGCAAAGCCAACCATGCCATCTTACTAGACACGAACACATTGGATTACGATTTAGTCCCAATTGATTTGCAAGACAACGTGATTATTATCATGAACACTAATAAACGCCGTGAATTGGCCGATTCAAAATATAATGAACGTCGCAGTGAATGTGAAAAGGCCTTAGCCATTTTACAAACGAAGAATGATATTCAATCATTGGGCGATTTAGATAACGAAACCTTTGATTTACAAACATACATGCTACAAGATGAAAACTTGTTGAAACGTGCACGCCATGCGGTTTCTGAAAACCAACGGACAATGAAGGCCCGCGAAGCCCTGAAGAACAACGACCTTGAACGTTTCGGCAAATTAGTTAATGCGTCACACGTGTCATTGCAATTTGATTATGAAGTGACTGGGATCGAATTAGACACACTCGTTCAAACCGCTTGGCAACAACCAGGGGTCTTAGGCGCTCGGATGACTGGTGCGGGCTTTGGGGGTTGTGCGATTGCAATTGTTGCTAAAGACCAAGTCGACAACTTTGAAACGAATGTTGCTAAAGTTTATACAGACAAGATTGGGTATGCGCCAAGTTTCTACGTGGCAGAAATTGCCGATGGCGCTAAAAAATTAGGTTAATCAGTCAACTGAAGAGGAGAATGATAAGATGACAGTTTTAGTATTAGGTGGCGCCGGCTACATCGGCTCACACACCGTTGATCAATTAATTCAACGCGGCACGGATGTGGCCGTTGTCGACAGTCTCGTCACCGGCCATCAAGCCGCCATTAATTCACAAGCGCGCTTTTACCAAGGCGATATTCGCGACAAAGATTTCATGCGCAGCGTCTTCCAACAAGAAAAAGTCAGCGGTGTGATTCATTTCGCCGCTTTCTCAATCGTGCCCGAATCGATGCAAGCACCACTTAAATATTTCGACAATAACACATACGGCATGACTGCCTTACTCGAAGTGATGAATGAATTCGACGTCAAACACATCGTCTTTTCATCAACAGCGGCCACTTATGGGGAACCGAAATCAATTCCAATTAAGGAATCCGACCCACAAGTCCCAACTAACCCGTATGGTGAAAGTAAATTAATGATGGAAACGATGATGAAATGGGCTGACAGAGCTTACGGTATTAAATTCGTTGCATTACGGTACTTCAATGTCGCTGGTGCCAAACCAGATGGTTCAATCGGTGAAGATCATCACCCAGAAACCCACTTGTTACCAATCGTGTTACAAGTGGCTGCTGGCAAACGTGAACAACTCTCCATCTTTGGTGATGATTATGATACACCAGATGGCACTAACGTCCGCGACTATGTCCACGCGTTAGACTTAGCCGACGCCCATATTTTGGCCCTCGGTTACCTCGAAGAAGGCCATGATAGTAACGCCTTTAACTTAGGCTCATCAACTGGTTTTTCAAATATGGAAATTGTCGAAGCCGCTCGCAAAGTGACTGGCAAGGCAATTCCTGTGACAATGGCACCGCGTCGTGCTGGTGATCCAAGTACTTTGATTGCCGCAAGTGACAAAGCACGCGAAGTCTTAGGTTGGACGCCACAGTATGACAATATGGAAGCAATTATTGAAACTGCCTGGAATTGGCATTTAAATCATCCAGCAGGATACGCAGATCGGTAGAGGAAAGCATATGCAAGCAAGAGAATTGATTCAAACATTTATTGAAAAAGTGATTATCTTTCAAGACACACTTTATAAAGCAGAAGACCAACAGTACTTATTTAATCTCGTCTTAGACCTTGTTGGTGAAGAGGACAGTAACGTTGCGGTGACTGATCAAAGTCTCATCGGATTAAAGGACGCATTGTTGCGTCTTGCAGTTGCGAATAGCCGGATTGAGAATTTAGCGGCAGAACAAGATATTTTAGGGGCGAAGTTGATGGATTTGGTGACGCCATTACCAAGTGCGGTGAACCGCCATTTTTGGCATCAATACGAGAGTGATCCCCAACAAGCACTTGCCGACTTTTATGAATTAAGTCGGGCCAACGACTACGTTAAAGTGGCCGCAATCGCGAAAAATATCGCTTATCAAGTGCCGACGCACTATGGCGACTTAGAAATCACGATTAATTTATCGAAGCCGGAAAAGGATCCGAAACAAATTGCGTTAGCCAAAACGATGAAACAAACCGGCTACCCCAAATGTCAATTATGTCTGGAAAATGAGGGGTATACGGGGCGTTTAGATTTCCCAGCACGGCGTAATCATCGCATCATTCGTTTTGAATTGGCAGGTCAGACTTGGGGCTTCCAATATTCACCATATGCTTATTTTAATGAGCATTCGATTTTCCTTGATGGTCAACACGAACCAATGGTGATTAATGAAACGACCTTCAAAAATTTATTACAGATTGTGAAGCAGTTCCCCGGCTATTTCGCTGGGAGTAACGCTGATTTACCGATTGTCGGTGGTTCGATCTTAACCCATGAACATTATCAAGGGGGGCGTCACGATTTTCCAATGGCTAAGGCGCCAATCGAGACACCACTACATTTTAACGGGTATAATGATATTCAGGCGGGAATTGTGAAGTGGCCAATGTCAGTCATTCGTTTGACGAGTGCGAATGCAACGCATTTGGAAACACTCGCTGCACAAATTTTAACTAGTTGGCAAAATTACAGCGATCCAAGTGTCCAAATCTTAGCCCACTCAGAAGACGGCACACCACATCATACGATTACGCCGATTGCGCGGATGCGAGACGGTCAATTCGAAATTGATTTGGTACTACGCGACAATCAAACGTCTGCAGAACATCCAGATGGAATTTATCATCCACATGCAGATGTGCAACATATTAAAAAAGAAAATATTGGTTTAATCGAAGTGATGGGCTTAGCAATTTTGCCACCACGACTCAAAGATGAAATGGCTGAGGTTGAACACTATCTCTGCGATCAACCAAACCAGATGGCCGCTTACCATCAAGAATGGGCAGATACGATTAAAGCCGCTAACACATCGATTACATCAGATAACGTAACGGAATTAGTGCGGACTGAAGTCGGCAAAGTGTTCATGCGCGTTCTAGAAGACGCTGGTGTTTTCAAATGCAACGAACAAGGTCAGGCAGCATTTATTAAATTTACGCAACATGTTTAACCTATAAGGAGGGACATTCATGAAGTATTGGCGAGAAGCATTTGGAGAAATAAATGGTCAAACGGTTTGGCAGTATTGGCTAGAGAATCGTCAGGGGTATCAATTAGCCGTGACAGAATACGGCGCAACGATTACTCACTTGGTGATGCCGGATCAAAGTGGTCAGATGGCCAATGTTGTGATTGGCTATGACACCCTAGCGGATTTTGTAAAGCAACAAGCTTATTTTGGTGCGACAGTGGGACGCGTAGCTGGCCGCATCGGTCAAGGTGCTTTTACACTCGATGGTCATGATTATCAAGCACCGATTAATAATGGCGCCAACACGAATCATGGTGGCCCCAATAGTTTTGAATCGCAAATCTGGCAATCATCAGTGGTTGAAAAAGATGATGCGATTAGTGTCGTTTTCATGTTAACGAGTCCAGATGGTGAAAATGGATTCCCCGGTAATTTAGCGGTGACCACGACGTATACGCTAAATGAGGCCAATGAATGGCTAATTGACTATCAAGCAACGACTGATAAAACCACGTTGTTTAACCCAACATGCCATGTCTATCTGAATTTGACGGGGGACTTTGATCAATTTGTTGGCCAACACACATTGCAAATCGATAGTGACCGTTTTGGTGCCATTCAACCAGACGGCTTACCAACCGGGGAATTAGTCCCAGTTGCGGGCTCTGTCTTTGATTTACGTCAACCGCGAGCTTTGCAAGCCGCTTTTGATAGTGAAAATACGCAAACTAAATTGGTCGGTGGTTTTGATCATCCATTCCTGTTGAATCAAACGCCGGGTAAATCGGATGCGATTTTACGCGATCCCGAAAGTGGCCGCTCGATCACAATTGATACAGAAGGGAATGCAATCGTTATTTATACCGCCAATGGCTTCGGGGACGAACCAAACTTAACAAATCAGGCAATTCAACCCCACCAAGCAGTGGCGATTGAAGCCCAAATGATGCCAGATGCCATCCATCATACCGAGTTTGGTAATATTGTTTTGCATCCTGGCGAACAATATCAACGGCGGACCCGATATAAACTCAATTAATTTATTTTACGCTTGCATGCGGTTACAAAATCGCGTATAATTGACTTGTTTAGATGACCGATTCTGGTGGCTAGATAATAATTGTGTATTTAAAAGGAGTAACATCATGGAAAAAGGAACAGTAAAATGGTTTAACAATGAAAAAGGTTTCGGCTTTATCTCAGCAGAAGGTCAAGACGATATCTTTGTACATTTCAGTGCAATCCAAGACGAAGGCTTCAAGTCATTAGAAGAAGGCCAAGCGGTCGAATTCGACATCGTTGAAGGCACACGTGGAGCACAAGCTGCGAATGTTGTAAAACTTTAATTTAGAGGAATTAAATACGACTATTCTAATTTAATTTAATTAAATTTAAATTAGAATAAGATCGTTCATGTTTATAAAAAAATAGCATAAAAGTGTTGACTTCATTTATCATGTGAACTATGATAAGCACATAAGTTAATAAAGCGATTGAAAAGCGCAGTAGAATTAGTAACCACTATTACAGAGAGTCGGGATTTGGTGAGACCTGACATATGTTTCTAAGTCGAATTACACTTTTTGTTTTATCAAATCGTACGTTGAATTTACGTTAAAATCTAGAGTGATATTTTGAAAGTGCACTTTCAAAATATAACACGGGTGGTACCGCGAAAAAATGACATTTCGTCCCAGTAATCTTTATTTTATTAAAGATTGCTGGGACTTTTTTAATTTAGGAGGAAATTTTGATGAGAAAAAATATTATTGATGAATTAACATGGCGTGATGCGATTAACCAACAAACAGATGCTGAAGGATTGCGTGAATTAGTAGAAAACAACAAGATTTCTTTATACTGTGGGACTGATCCAACTGGTGATAGTTTACACATCGGTCATTTGATTCCATTCATGATGATGAAGCGATTCCAATTAGCTGGACATCACCCATACATCTTAATCGGTGGTGGGACAGGATCAATTGGTGATCCAAGTGGTCGTAATTCAGAACGCCAGTTACAAACAATGGAAAAGGTTCAAAAAAATGTTGAAGCTTTATCAAACCAAATGCGGAAATTATTTGGTAAAGATGCCAATGTTACTTTTGTTAATAACTACGATTGGTTATCAAAAATCTCATTGTTGGACTTTTTAAGAGATTACGGTAAGAATTTCAACATCAATACAATGTTAGCTAAAGATATTGTTGCTAGTCGTTTGGAAGTGGGGATTTCATTTACTGAATTCACATACCAAATTCTACAATCAATTGATTTCAAACACTTACATGATGAACATAACATCCAACTGCAAATTGGTGGGGCTGATCAATGGGGCAATATTACTTCAGGGATTGATATGATTCATAAACTTGAAGGTAGCGACGAACCCGTATACGGTTTAACAATTCCATTAATGTTGAAAGCTGACGGAACTAAGTTTGGTAAGACAGCAGGTGGTGCAATCTGGCTTGATGCTGAAAAGACTTCACCATACGAATTCTACCAATTCTGGGTAAATCAAGATGATCGTGATGTTATTAAATACCTTAAATTCTTCACATTCTTAGAAGAAGACGAAATTGAAGAATTGGCACAAAAAGTTGCAACAGAACCTGAAAAACGTGAAGCACAAAAACGTTTAGCACAAGAAGTGACACGTTTTGTTCACGGTCAAGAAGCATTAGATGAAGCGGAACATATTACTGAATTACTTTTTGAAGGTAATATCAAAGCTTTAGATGTTGTTGAAGCAGAACAAGCTTTTGGTAAAGCACCATCAGTTGAAATTAGTAAAGAAGCTAAAAACATTGTTGACTTCTTAGTGGATACAGGTATTGAATCTTCAAAACGTCAAGCACGTGAAGATGTTCAAAATGGTGCCATTACAATTAATGGTGACCGTATCCAAGAAACTGATGCGATGATTGACCCGATGACTAGCTTTGATGGCAAGTTTGTGATTATTCGCCGTGGGAAGAAGAATTACTTCTTAGCACGTGTTACTGACTAGAGACGTTCCAAAAATTAAATGAAGGCTTTTGTATCTATACTGAATGTTACTGGGTTCTTCGTGAATGTAGATCATATAGTATAACCCCAAAATACAACTGCAAAGGTAGCCGTCAAACGTTGTTTGACGGCTATTTTTCGTACTCTAAAAAATCGGAATCGCTTTCATATGTTTGCTTTTATGGACAATGAGCGTATTCTATTGATTGGGGTTATACTATGGTAGATTGCAAATTTAATCCGAATTTTTGGACAAATTTGTCAGCATAACCTGATACGGTGTTTGCCAGTCGAGTATTTTAAGCGGTCGCTGGTTAATTTGGAGTAACGTCGTCGTTAAATCTTGAGCACTAATGTGCTCAAAACGAGTCCCTTTAGGATAAAAATAACGTAAATTCCGATTAAAGCGTTCATTACTACCACGTTCAGCTGGCGTATAAGCATGGCAGTAATAGGTCTTAATACCATATTGTGATTCAAGTGATACTAGCCCACTAAACTCAGTGCCACGGTCCACAGTAAAGCTGTGCACCGGACCATTAAAAGTGGTTAGGAACTTAGTTAGTGCTTCATTAACAGTCGCTGTCGTCCGATCTTTTAACCGGTATGCCCAAAGGAACCGTGATTTGCGATCGATTAAAGTTAATAAAACTGCCTTACTATGCCCACGAGGACCAACGACTGTATCTAGTTCAAAATCGCCGATGCGCTTACGTTGATTAATCATCATGGGACGCTGTTCAATTGATCGCCCCAAAGATTGATTATATTTGGATCGTTGGTCAACGTTACGCCGTTGGCGTACGCCATGTTCAGGTAGATCATTCAAGGAGAAACCAATTCTCCCCTGATTTAGCCAATTATAAATAGATTTAGTAGCTAGTTTAAATTCGTGAGCAATCATTCCTGGTGACCAGCTTAGACGTAAATGGTTGAGAATTTTTTGCTTTAACTCATCGCTCAGCTTAGTTTTCCGACCACATCGTGATCGCTTGTATTCGGCATCTGTTTGTGCTAATTCAGCCTGATAAGGTTGACATCGAGATAATTCATAAGAAATTGTTGACGGTGATCGGTTCAGCCGAACGCCCATTTGGATATTGGACAGCCCTAGTTCACAAAAGGTTTCGATTTTAATTCGTTCGGAATAGGTTATACTAGATAAAAGATCAGCTCCTAAAAGATGGGTTTGTGGTAAACACCATTTTAAAGGAAGCTGATCTTTTTTGTCCGAACAGCGTTCGGATTAATTTTACAATCTACCTTAACTAAAACCACGGTATAATAGACGGAGTAAACTTAAAAGAAAGAAAGTGACTCACAGATGGCATTAAGTTATGTGGATAATCCGCAGGTTCAAAAAAATCGTTGGCGAATATTGACGGCTGTCGGACTATTTACCTTCATGTCGACGCTTGATGGCAGTATCGTTAATATTGCACTTCCAGTCATGAGCCGTGATTTAAAGATTCCGATGAATCAAGCGGAATGGATTGTGTCGATTTATCTGATTATGATTTGTGCCTTATTATTATTATTCGGTAAAATTGGCGATGCTTTTGGGAAGGTCAAAGTGTTTAAAATTGGAACCTTCTTATTCGTGATTGGTTCCTTGTTGTGTGGCTTTAATGGCGGCTTACCATTGTTATTAGGTGCACGCGTTCTTCAGGCTTTAGGGGCATCAATGACGATGAGCAATAATAATGGGATTATTACCGAGGTTTTCCCACTGAAAGAGCGTGGGCGAGCGTTGGGGTTAACCGGATCATTCGTTGCGTTAGGTAGCATTGCCGGGCCCGGGATTGGTGGGCTAATCTTAGCGCATTTTAGTTGGGGCTATATTTTCTGGATTAACGTGCCAATTGGAATTTTAACCATTATTTTTGGGCATTTTATTTTACCGAAGGATATTGTTAAAACACATGAAAAAATTGACTATGCTGGGTTTGCCAGTTTTGTAGTTTTAATTGTTAGTTTATTCCTCGGCATTTTCATCGGCCAACAAATTGGATTTACCTCACCAATTATTTTAGCGGCCTTTGTCGTTGCCTTAATTAGTGCTGGCATCTTTGTTTGGATTGAACAACATGTAGAACAGCCATTATTATCGTTTAGATTGTTTAAAAATATCGATTTTAGTTTGAGTTTACTCTGTGCGTTCTTAATTTTCATCGTTAACTTCTTCTTCAATGTGATTTCACCATTCTATCTGGAAAATGCGCTAGGCTTAGCGCCTAATCTTGCCGGTTACAGTTTAATGATTTTCCCAATTGTTCAAGTGGTGGTCGCACCGATTGCCGGGAGTATCTCGGATCGAATTGGGCCAGAAATGTTAACCTTTATCGGGTTAGTGTTGATTTCGATCAGTCAGGTCGGTTATATGTTGATGAATCTACAAACACCGATCTGGTTATTCATGTTCTTCGTTGGCTTAGTTGGGCTTGGGAATGGGATTTTCCAAGCACCGAATAACACGATTGTCATGAGTTCCGTCGGTGTTGAAGATCTAGGGATTGCTGGCGGGATTAACGCCCTCGCGCGGAATCTTGGGATGGTCTTTGGGATTTCATTGTCAACGACGGTTTTATATGCCGCAATGAGTCGCAATTACGGGCAAAAAGTGACGGGGTATATTCCAGGTCACGCGAATGTGTTCATCGCTGGGATGCATGATGCCTTTATGGTTGCGCTAGTGATTTGTTTAATCGCAACGGCTCTAACCGGTTGGCGGATGTTGAAACATCGCAAAATAGCTTAACTATTCAAAAATAGCGCCGCTCATCAAAAAGATGGGCGGCGCTATTTTTGTGGATTTAATTAACTTCTTTTGGTCCGCTGTTAGCAGCGGTTTGACCTTGGGTATAGGCCAATAAGTGTTCGCGCAGATCATTTTCCATGTGGTTGAGTTCTTTTTCAGCCACTTGGCGTTTTTCGCGGCCTTCTTGTTGAATCTTGAGGGTTTCTTGTAAGGTTTCAACAAGATCATTTTGTGTTTTCTGTAAGGTTTCGATATCAACGACGCCGCGTTCATTTTCTTTGGCGGTTTCGATTGAAGACATCTTCAACATCGCACTATTTTTCTTCAAGAGGTCATTGGTCGTTTCAGACACTTGTCGTTGTGCAGTGACCGCATCTTTTTGACGGAGCAGGGTGAGGGCGATGGCAACTTGGTTTTTCCAGAGTGGAATCGCCGTGTTAATGGAAGCCTGAATCTTTTCAGCTAATGCTTGGTTGGTATTTTGAATCAAGCGAATCTGTGGTGCTTGTTGCAACGTGATTTGCCGTGCTAATTCTAAATCATAAGTTCGTTTTTCCAAGCGGTTCTTGAATTGATTGAGATCATTAACTTCTTGCACGACCATTTGATTATCGTCATTTTTGGCGCGTTCCATGGCTTCTGGAATCGTCGTTGTTTCTAATTCTTGAATCTTCAACTGACCAGCAGCAATATAAATATTGAGTGCATCGAAGTAGGCTTTATTCTTCGCATACAACGTTTCAAGCGTCTCATTGTCGCGCATTAATGCATTTTTTTCTTTGTCCAATTTAACGGCAATCCCATCAATTTGGGCGCCAATTTTTTGATATTTCGCAGTGATTTCATAGACCGACTTCTTAATCTTGCCAAACATCCGCTTGAAAACGTTGCTGTCTTCGGCGCGTAATTCGTCAGGATTGGCTTCGTTTAAACGGTACATCAATGACGTTAATGCGTCACCAATTTCGCCTGTTTCTTGGCTTTGGACTTGGTTGAGCATTGTTTGGGAGAAAGCGCCGAGTTTCTTTTGGGCTTGAGCGCCGTAATTCAAGACGGCTTGTTGGTCGTTGACGTCCAGCTGTTGTGCCAATTGTTCGGCCTGTGCTTGTTGTTCAGGGGAGAGCTTATTGATAATTGAGGCCTCTGCCTGGGGGGCTGCTTCCTCAGTGACAACTGGCGCACTTTGGTCGAAAGGATCTTTTAATAAATCATTCATTAAATCGTTTGTTGGATTGGGCGTTTCAGACATTAGTCTTCCTCCTTGTGATCTGGGGTGATTTGTTGTTGAGCGACGGAGACTTCTGTGTCTAAGTCATCGACGTCTTCGGCCACGAAATCCGCGTAGTCTTGTTGAATCTGTTGACTAAGCGCATCAATTGCCGCAGCCGATTTATCTAAAACGAGATAGGTATCGGCTGTCTTGACTTCATGATGGTTAATTTCGATGTATTTGCTAGTCAGTTCATTGATTGATGGTAAGTGCCGGTATAAAAAGTCGCCAGCATTGTGAAGCCGCTTTGGATCTTTCACAATCGCACGAAAAAGCGATTGGCTGACCTTGGTTGTATCGTGATTTAAATCGATTGCCCGTAATTTAGGAAGAGCTTGCATGTTGGTTGCAAGTACCTTAATTTGCGCTTCGGCTTGTTGCATCGTTTGTCTGAAAAAGTCAATTTCGTCATCACTCATGCCAGCATCTTGGTAGTGTTTCAGCATTTGTGGTGAAATATGCTGATCTTTTTTATATTCTGGTTGTCGTTTAAGCCGTTTGAGGCTGATTGTAACGTAGATCAGCCCTAATAATAAACCAAGGCTGAACCAGATGAAATTATCCCAATCACCATAAATATCAAAGCATGTTGCCAAAATTGGGATTGAGACAAGTGTAATGAGCATGCCTGTGCACCAAATCGTTATTTTTTTAAACATAATTGTCAGCTCCTGATTTAATTGATGCCTTCATTCTAACAGGAATTAAGGTAAAAGAGTATCCGCCTAAGGATGGATTTTTAATTCGGCCGTGAACCTGAATTTAGCATTGACGATGGCGGACGATTTTAAATGCGCGTATAATAGCGATTAAACGGTAAAGGTGGCATTAGCAGATGGATTATACAGAAAAGGTCCTCTCGGAAGAAACATTATTCAAAGGCCAGATCATTGATCTTGCCGTTCAACAAGTGGCACTGCCAAATGGACAAACCGCAAGTCGCGAGATTGTCTATCATCATGGGGCGGTTGGCATTATTCCGATTACGGCGGATAACAGCATCCTTTTAGTGCGACAATGGCGCGCCCCCATGCAACGTGAAACGTTAGAAATTCCTGCTGGAAAGATTGATCCAGGTGAAAAGAACTTAGATCAGGTCGCACTACGTGAATTGAATGAAGAAACGGGTTTGACGACGCAAAAGCTCGTGCACGTGACGGATTTCTTTTCATCACCCGGTTTTTCAAATGAATTAATGACTTTATACTACACTGATACACTAACGCCGGTCACGCATAAGCGCTCGCTAGATGACGATGAGTTCTTGAACGTCGAAAAGTTGACGTTAGAAGAAGCACAAGCAGCCGTTGCAGATGGTTTAATCTGTGATGCCAAAACGATTATGGCGTTGTATTACTGGCAATTACAAGCAAAATAGGAGCGGTAGAAATGACGAATGAACCTAAGACGCGCGAAGAATATCGACAACAAAAAGAGGCTGAAGAAGCCGCCTTTAAACAGCGCGATCAAGAGCGCCTCAGGACAGAACGTGAATATGCACGTGAACAACAAAAAGAAGCCCTTAAAGCGGTGACTGAAGACGAACCAGAAACAGCAACGCGTCGGACTAAGAAAGTCGATCCACCAGCGGTTAAACGAATGAAGAAACGGTTGAATTGGGCGATTGGGATTACCTTTGGCTTAATTATTATCGTTTACTTGATTCTTTTTTTCCTATAGAATGGTAAAGTTAATGTTTTTTTAGAATGGAGAGAATTAGTATGAAAATTAGTGTCATTTGCGCCATGGAAGAAGAAATTCGGACGCTTTTAACAAAATTAGAAGATGTGCAACAACACACGGTTGCTGGCAATACCTTTTATAAAGGTCAATTGTACGGTCATGAAGTGACGTTGGTTGAATCAGGAATTGGTAAAGTGCAAGCTGGGATGACGACGGCGATTTTATTAGCCGAAGAAAAACCAGATGTTGTGATTAATACCGGTTCAGCTGGTGGGATTGGTGAAGGCCTTCATATCGGCGACGTCGTGATTTCAAGCGAAGTCGCTTATCACGATGCAGAAGCAACTGCCTTTGGTTACTTACCAGGTCAATTACCACAACAACCCCAACGATTTGAAAGTGATGCTAAGATTGTTCAACAAATCGAAGCGGCGGCTAAAGCGGTTGACATACAACCACGTGTTGGTTTAATTGTCACCGGTGATCAATTTGTTGCGAGCCAAGATAAAATCAAGGCAATCAAAGAAATTTACCCCGAAGCGCTCTCTTGTGAAATGGAAGGCGCTGCAATTGGTCAAGTCGCAACGCAATTCAAGATTCCATTCGTTGTCATTCGCGCAATGAGCGACGTCGGCAACGAAGAAGCCGGCGTAACGTTTGACGAATTCATCGTAGAAGCAGGCCAAAAATCAGCAGCGATGTTGCTTAACTTCTTGAAGAATATTAAATAAAATGGGTGCGTTCAAGCTCGTTAAAGAAGAAGTGCGTTCAAACCGGGTATATTCCGAGCACTAGTCCAACAAGGTGAATGATTGCTGCAAGCAATCGTTTGACTTGTGTCGCTAGGCACAGGCATATGGTTTGAAAAGCACGTTAAATAAAAGAAGTGCGTCATCAACGGTTAGCTTCTGAGCATTTGCATAACTTAACGAATTAGCGACATAGTCGATGATTTGATAAGTGTAGCAAAGCGCAGGAAACTGTTGATGAAAGCACGTTAAGAAAATAAGTGTGTTCAAACTGGTTATGTTCTGAGGATTAGCAAAATTAGACGAATAAGCGGCGAAGCCGATTGTTTGGCTAATTAGGCTAAACGTAGGAACATGGTTTGAAAAGCACGTTAAAGGAGTCCACCCATGGAAAAATTCTGTCAAAGTTGTGGCATGCCACTGACTGCACAAAACCAAGGTAGTGAACAAGATGGCACCAAGTCAAATCAGTATTGCCAACTGTGTTACGTTGATGGTCAGTGGACAGAACCAACAATCACTTTTGAACAGATGCTTGAAAAAGGGATTGCTGGGATTCGTGCCGACCAAACAACCGGTAAGATGAAACAATGGTTCCTAATTAAAAGCTATCCGATGATGCTTAAAAAGATGCGTCGGTGGGCATAAAATATCAAAAGAAACTTATCCTAATGGGTAAGTTTCTTTTTTTGGTTAAATGGTTAAATTCTGCTAAACTAACAACAACGTTACGAATGGAAGAGGGGATGTCAATGACACCAGAAGTGAGCCAGTATTGGCAACATTTTATAGAACAACAGCAGTTACCACCTGATTTACAACCAGCGGAGATTTATTCATTTGGGAATACAGAACAAATGGCCAATGAATTGGCACGATTGGTAATAATCGGTCAAAAAACGGCCACCACTTCTGCGATTGAGTTGTATGAACCCGATGAGCATGTCCCACAAGTGGGGGATTATAATGTTATTTTAGATGGACGAGACCGGCCGGTTGCAATTACGAAAACGATAATGTGCACGATTGTTAAGTATAATCAAGTCGACGCTGAACATGCCTTTTTAGAGGGCGAGGGTGATCGAACCCTTGCTTATTGGCGTTCAGTTCACGAGCCTTTTTTTAAAGCTGAATATGCAGAGGCAGGGCAGGTGTTTACGCCGACAATTGCCTGTTTATGTGAGCGTTTTGAAGTGGTAACGGAGAGGCGTGAATTAAGATGATTCCTACACGATTGTCAGAAGGTGATGAGATTCGGGTCATCGCGCCTAGTAATAGTTTGCAAAGTGTTGGCGGATATGTGGCTAATCAACCGGCGAATGATCGATTGAGTGCACTTGGTTATCAGGTGACGTTTGGGCAGCATGTCTTGGTAATGGACCAATTCAATTCTAGTCCAATTGAAGCGCGGATTGCCGATTTGCACGCTGCTTTCATAGATGACAATGTCAAAGCGATTTTAGCGGTGACTGGTGGTTATAACAGCAATGAACTACTTCCCGATTGGACAGTCAATCACGGTCAATGCGACAGAGGGATGGTTACAAATCGAAGGCGATTAATATAAAATGCAAAAGCGGCGGATGACACAAAAATTATTTTTGTGCCATCCGCCGCTTTTGATATCCGCATATTTGTGCTATCAGTTATATGCCTGCGATTAACAGTAACTACAACACACTCTCTTTAGAGTAATGCTAAAGTTCGTTGCAGTTCCGGTTCTTGTTCAAGTTTTGCGAGTGGTAAGTCATGGGTCACTTGATGGTCTTCATTAAAGACGACCACCCGTTTAGCGACTTGTTTGACTTGAGCCAGGTTGTGGCTTGCAATTAAAATCCCTTTGCCGGCTTGATTGAGTTGTTGGAGCAAGTGGATAATCAGCGTTTGGTAGGCGGCTGATAGGCCGTTGAATGGTTCATCGAGCACAATTATTTCAGGATTCATCGTTAGCACACTGCCCAAAGCGACGAGTTTTTTTTCGCCACCGGAAAGTTGATAAGGGACGCGATCAGCTAAGTGTTCGATTTGTAACAACGCGAGGCAATCGTCAACGCGGGTTTGCACTTCATCTGGGGCTAAGCCCATCTGTTCTGGACCAAAAGCGAGTTCGGCGCGCACCGTTTCGTTAAATAATTGAACGTCACTATTTTGGAACACAAAGCCGATTGCGCGGTGGAGGGCAGTCGCCTGTGCAGGCTTTTTGAGGAAGCGGGCATCGACAAGTTGGTCTTTAAAATAATATTGGCCTGCGCTGGGCTGAATCAAACCGTTAATTAATTTAAACAGCGTCGATTTTCCGGAACCATTAGGCCCCATAAACGCGACGGCCTCGCCTGCATCGATGGTAAGAGAAATATCGTTAAGGCTGTCGGTTTGCGTATAGGCGTAGTGAATGTGTTGCAAATTCAGCATCTGATTACCTCCGAATGAAATAGAATAGGCAAAATAGCCCTAGATCCCAGCTGATTAAGCGCCAGTCGTAGCGATTCACTGTTAGCGGCGTCCGTCGGGTGACTTGTCCGGTGTAGCCCCGGAGAATCATCGCATCGTATAAAGCGGTAATGTAGTTGCGGGAACTTAAGTAGAGGCGGCCAATCAGTGAACCGACTAAATTTTGTCGTTGGTGGCTTTTACCAGTTGAGCGTAGCCGAATTGCCCAGAGGGATTCTTGTAAAAATTGGGCGAGCAAGTGGCTGTATTTCAGACTAATTTCGAGTGTCAAAATGAGCAGACTGGGGAGTCTTAATTGACGTAAAGCAACAATAAAAGCGGGCCAAGTGATCGTCTCGAGAAAGAAAGCAATATTTAATAACATGATTTCAGTCCGTACGATAAATAAAAGCGTTGTGGCGACTTGGCCGAGCCAAAAATTCGGTAGAATTAATAAAATCGCAATGATACTGATATCACCGACGCGTTTAAAAAGCGGCCATAAATGCTGGCTTGGTAAGCGGCAAATTCGAATTAACGTCAATAAACCAATCAACCAAATTAAAAGTAGACTATGGGTTAACACGAGAATGATGAGTGTCACCAATAAACTAATCAGTTGAATACCAGGCGTTTGATGGGCGGTTAAAGGTTGAGGCTTTGTTTGATTAAAGCGCCGCAGCAAACGATCACTAAAGCACAAATTTTGAATTAAAAAACGGTCGAATTGCGCGACCGTTTTGGGCGTAGCTTCCGTTGTTTGAAGCCAAGTTGGTAATTTAGGATTGAGTTGAATAATGATTCATCACCAGTTTTCCGATAAGATAAAAAACAATGACGGCTGTTACCGCTGATAAGATGTAGCCAAGTGATAATGGAACGCCAGCAACTGTGTAGTCACTAAAGAGGGCATTAAAGTTTAAGCCATGGGCCATACCACTTGGTAGACTGTGACCTAGGTGATCATGTTTGAGTTGTGTAACGAGTTCGCTTGCGCTCCATTCGCCCCAAGCAGTACCACTAGCTAATAGGCCAATCGGCGATAAGATAATCAATAGGCCGATGAAACTGTAAAGCGCGCGATGTAAACGACGGCTGGTTTGTGGATCAACTGTTTGACGTGGTGCAACGAACAGTTCGTTAGGTGCAACCCGGCAAATGAATTGATAAACGGCGAGGGTAAAGCCGGCTTCAACCCAACCAGCGACTAATAAATGAGCGAACAACATGGCTGGAATTGCAATGTGTAACGGATAAGGGGCATACATGGGTTGGCCAGCTGCGTTATGCGCAACGAGTGGTTGCAGACCAAGTTCAATACCGGCCATTAATGCGGCGGCATTAATCCCGAGATATGCGCCAACTACGACTCCCACTTTGGGCTGGTGTGCTTTTTGGAATAGTCGATAGAGACTATAGCCGACAAATGGCATGATAATGGCCATGTTGAAAATATTGGCACCGAGTGCGAGAATCCCACCATCACCAAATAAAAAGGCCTGCATGATGAGTGCAATCGTTACCGCTAGACTAGCGGCGTACGGCCCAATGAGAATCGCTAATAGGGTTGCACCAACAGCATGGGCGGTTGTACCGCCAGGAATTGGCACGTTAAACATCATCATCAGAAACGATAGTGAAGCGGAAATCCCTAACATGGGTACCGTTTCTTTTTTTTCGGTGACTTGGTATTTAACTTTCTTGAGTGCCAAGCCAATGACTGGAATAGCGGCCGCTGCAAGCACGGCACACGTTTGGGGACTTAAATAATTATCTGGAATATGCATACATAAAAACCTCCGCTGATTTGTTCTCGACTATTAAGGCTACGCGTCTCATAGCCGTTTTCAATCACGAATCATGTTTACATATGTTAACAAATCGCTAATTGGCGATATTATCAAGCAAGTAACTGACATCTTTGATTAAGAATTTATGCTCGGTGGTTTCAATCACGCCGTCTTTTTTGAGTTGGTTGAGCATGCGATTGACACTACTGCGCGAGCTAATTCCGCAGAAGCCGGCAATGTCTTCGTTTGTAACGACGAAGTCAATCAGGATGCCATCGCGGCGTTTCTTACCAAAGAGATCAATTAAGCTGTATAAGAAGGCACACAGCCCGCCGTTTTTACCGTTCATTACCATTTTTTGCAAGCGATAAATATTCTCGGATAATTTTTTACGATAGTAATTTTTAACGTAATTCTGTAACTCGGGGGTGGCATTCACGTAGTTCCAGAAGGTCACGCGGTCAATCTGATAGAAAGTTGCTTCCTCTGTTTCAACGCGAACGTTAAACGGTTGATCCGTATATTTTGAAATTTCATCCCGTAAAAGTGAAATGACATCCGGCTGGGTAATGTAAGAGAGATTGAATTCACGACCGTCTTGTAAAATGATCGAGTTTTTAATCACGCCTTTTTTCAGAATATAAGTATACCGTTCTTCCAAACCGTGGTACGTCAAGTATGTGTGCTTCTTTTTGGTAATCACTGGGACGTGACGTTCCTCTAAAAAGTTAATTAAAAATTCAATGTCTGTTAAAACCATAATGCATCTGCCTACCCTTTGTGCTGATTTATTATATCTGCTAATCATTAAATAACTTTAATCTAAATTATACGTCTTGAAGACTATAAAGTTGTTATCATTTGTTACACCTAAAAGTAATAATGAAATGTTGTTCATAAATTATACCGCATCCTTTTCAGAAAATCTGTATAACTATGGACGTAGCTTTAAAAAAGCATTCAATCAGCATTGAGAAAGGAAGTCCTATAGTTTGGTAGCCATTAAATTACCTTACGATCAAAAAATTATCACGGCTAATATTGCAGACGCGAATTTTGCCGGGAAGCTTGTTTCACAAGCTGCTACGTATCAAAATCCAATGAGCGAAGCCGAAACGGTTGAAAAATCATTGGACAATCCCATTGATAGCCCTAAGTTAGAAGAGTTGGCTAAAGGGAAAAAGAATATCGTGATTATCAGTTCTGATCATACACGACCAGTTCCTTCACATATCATCACGCCGATTTTACTAAGCCGGATTCGTTCTGTAGCACCAGATGCACGGATTCGGATTTTAGTTGCGACTGGGTTCCATCGACCATCAACGCACGAAGAATTGGTTAACAAATATGGTGAAGAAATCGTTGCAAATGAAGAAATCGTCATGCATGTTTCAACCGATGACAGCTCAGTTGTGAAAATCGGTCAATTGCCATCAGGTGGCGATTGCATTATCAATAAAGTCGCTGTTGAAGCTGACTTATTGATTTCTGAAGGCTTCATTGAATCCCATTTCTTCGCTGGTTTCTCAGGCGGGCGGAAGTCTGTTTTACCGGGTGTGGCTTCATACAAAACAATTATGGCCAACCACTCAGGTGAATTCATCAATTCCCACTATTCAAGAACCGGGAATTTAATGCATAACCCAGTCCACAAAGATATGGTTTATGCCGCTAAACAAGCTGGGCTTGAATTCATCTTGAACGTTGTTTTAGATGAAGACAAGCACATCATCGGTTCATTCGCCGGTAATTTAGAAACAGCGCACAAAAAAGGCTGTGACTTCGTTGAAAGTTTATCAGAAGTCGACAAGATCGATTGTGATATCGCCATTTCAACAAATGGTGGCTATCCACTTGATCAAAATATTTACCAAGCCGTTAAAGGGATGACTGCTGCTGAAGCGACGAACAAACAAGGTGGCGTGATTATCATGGTCGCTGGTGCACGTGACGGGCATGGTGGTGATGGGTTCTATCACAATATTGCTGACGTTAAGGATCCTAAAGAATTCTTAGACCAAGCAATCAATACACCACGGCTTGAAACGGTCCCTGATCAATGGACATCACAAATCTTGGCTCGGATTCTGGTCCAACATCATGTGATTTTCGTGTCAGATTTGGTTGATCCACAATTAATTACAGACATGCATATGGAATTGGCAACCAGTTTAGATGCAGCGTTAGAACGGGCCTACGAGATTGAAGGGGCAGATGCCAAAGTGACAGTGATCCCTGATGGTTTAGGGGTTATTGTGAAATAACAATAGAAAGAATGAGTAGTTTGGACACAACAAATGAGCTACAACAGCTTTTAGAAGCTGTTGCAAACCAAAAAGTCAGTGTGACAGAAGCAACAAAGCAACTGGCACATGCGCAGACCATTGATGATTTAGGCTTTGCCAAGGTTGATTTAAGTCGGCAAAAGCGCAATGGCTATCCGGAAGTGATTTATGGCGCCGGTAAAACGGCGGACCAAATCATTGGCATCATTGGTTCGTTAAAACGACATGCCGAAAATATTTTATGTACGCGAGTTTCCCCAGAAAAGTACGCTGCGATTCAAGAAGCGGAACCGACAGCAATGTACTATGAAATGGCGCAATGTGTAGTGCTGATGGTTGACCCACTACCAACCACGGATCACTATATCGCCGTTGTCACAGCGGGGACTTCCGACATGGCAGTGGCCGAAGAAGCGGCGGTCACTGCAGAAGTATACGGTAATCAAGTTAAACGAATCTATGATGTTGGTGTGGCGGGCATTCATCGCTTGTTTGAACATTTGGATGAAATTCGCCAAGCCCAAGTTGTCATCGTGGTCGCCGGTATGGAAGGGGCCTTAGCCAGTGTGGTTGGTGGGTTGATCGAAAAACCTTTGATTGCCGTGCCAACCAGTATTGGCTATGGCACTAACTTTGGCGGACTAACAGCGCTGATGACCATGCTCAATAGTTGTGCGTCCGGGATTACCGTCGTCAATGTCGATAACGGCTTTGGTGCGGGCTACTCAGCAAGTATGATCAATCATTTAAGTGACACGGAGGATGACAAATGAGAACTCTTTATTTAGACGCATTTTCAGGAATTAGTGGGGACATGTTCATCGGCGCTTTGCTCGATTTAGGGGTTGATTTCAAACAGTTTGAAACAGAATTAGCTAAGTTGAATGTCCCTGGCTACCACCTACATGCAGAACGGATTGCTAAAAGTAGTATTTATGGCACCGATTTTGACGTCCATTTGCCAGAAGCCATGCACAAGGATGAAGGTTTTATTGAAACAACACCGGCACAGCATCAACATCCGCATACACACGCAGCTGGCCATGCACACACGCATCAACACGCAAATGGACACACGCACAGCCATGGTGATGACGTCCGACATTTAAAAGACATTGAAGCCATCATCGATCACAGTGATTTAAGCGATTATGTTAAAACGAACGCCAAACAAGTTTTTACAGAAATTGCGCAATCAGAAGCGGTCGTTCATGACCTACCATTAAGTGATGTTCATTTTCATGAAGTTGGGGCGCTTGATTCAATCGTCGATATTGTTGGAGCGTTTGTCGCCCTCGAATTATTGGCAGTTAATCAAGTCTATTCATCCGAATTAACGGATGGGAGTGGCTTTATCAAAGTCGCGCATGGCATGATGCCCGTACCAGTCCCCGCTGTGATGCAAATGCGCGTCGGTAGTGCGATTCCAATTAAACAAAACCCAGACTTGCAGACCGAATTGATCACGCCAACTGGGATGGGGATTGTCAAAACGATTGTCGACCAATTCTGTCCAATCCCAGACGATCAAACGATCATTAAAGTCGGCTATGGTTTTGGTAATCGGGAAACACCGCAACTCAATGCATTACGCGTGATGTTGTGCGAAAAAAAAAACTAAGCCAACAGGTTGTTAAAACCGATACCGATCAGATTTTAGTGTTGGAGGCCAACATTGATGACCAGTCAGCAGAAAGTTTAGCGCCGGTTTTGGATTTATTGATGGACAATGGGGCGCTCGATGCCTTTTTCAGTCCAATTCAAATGAAGAAAAATCGGCCCGCAATTAAGCTAACGGTCATGATTCATCCAGCCGATCAACAAGCCATGACTTATCTGATCTTAAAACACACAGCAACTGTTGGTGTGCGTTACCAGACGATGGGGCGCACCATTATGCCACGTCATTTTATCACTGTAGCCACGCGCTTCGGCGATATTCGGGTCAAAATCGTGAACTATGACGATCTCGAAAAATATAGTCCAGAGTTCGACGATTGTCTAGCTGCCGCCAAGGCGCATGACGTGGCACTTAATCAAGTTTATCTTGCTGTTTATCAGACTATGCCCGAGTCGGGTCTATCCTGATGTAACGCGTTAAAGCTATCAAAATTTAGATATTAAATCGTTATTATTTGGAGGAATTTATTCATGATTCATCAGTTATTAGCAGAATTCATGGGCACAGCGCTCATGATCATTTTCGGGGTTGGGGTTCACAGTGATGAAGTCCTCAAAGGTTCAAAGTATCGTGGCTCAGGTCATTTATTTGCCATTACAACATGGGGGTTTGGGATTACAGTTTCATTATTCATCTTCGGAGATGTTTCAATTAACCCAGCCATGGTGTTAGCACAATGTATCTTAGGCAACGTTTCATGGGCAATGTTTATCCCTTACTCAGTTGCTGAAGTCTTGGGCGGGGTTGTCGGTGCAGTTATCGTCTATATCATGTACGCTGATGAATTTAAAGCATCAGAAGGCAATGTCGATCCTGTTGCGGTTCGTAACATCTTCTCAACAGCACCTGGTATCCGGAATTTACCACGGAACTTCTTCGTTGAATTTTTCGCAACATTTGTTTTCATTTCATCAATTATCGCCATTACACAAATCAAGACACCTGGGATTGCACCAATCGCAGTTGGGTTACTTGTTTGGGCAATTGGGATGGGGATGGGCGGTCCTACCGGATTCGCAATGAACCTTGCGCGTGATATGGGTCCTAGAATTGCTCACGCGCTTTTACCAATTAAAAATAAAGCCAACTCAGATTGGCAATACGGGATTATCGTGCCCGGAATTGCACCATTTGTTGGTGGTCTATGTGCCGCACTCTTTATGCGGAGTTTCTTTGGCATCTAATTTAATCGGAGGAATCAACCATGCGTGAACAAATTAAACAAACGCAAAACATGATGGTCGACTTATTCGAAGTCGCTGCTCATGCCTCACAACCGGGGACAATCTCAACCAGTTTAATTGAAGCGCAACAAGCGCTTTTAACAGCAGAACAACTTTATGGTAGCCTTGATGACGCGCAACAAACCGCTAGTCAATCAACTTTCAAAAACTTTGTTGATAGTGCCGCGCATTTAAACTTGATGATCGTCAAGAGTTTAGATAACAACGATTTGGTGTATGCCGATCGGATTCAAAATGAATTAACAGCTTTAAAACAATTAATCTAATGATATAGAAAGAAGTCTTTAACAATGAATACATTATCTGAAAAAAAAGCAATGTTAACTGTCAGTTTACAACAAATGGAAAAAGTGATTGTTGCCTTTTCTGGTGGGATTGATAGCACATTAGTTTTAAAAATGGCTTTAGAAACACTCGGCAAAGAAAACGTCTTAGCAGTCGTTGCTAACTCAGAATTATTCACAGACGAAGAATTTAACAAAGCCATCGACTTGGCACATGATATGGGCGCGAATGTCGAAACAACAACATTGAACTACTTATCTGACGAACACATTGCCAACAACACACCAGAAACATGGTATTACAGCAAGAAGATGTTCTATACACAATTGAACCAAATTGCTGCTGAAAAAGGCTTTGACCACGTTTTAGATGGGATGATCATGGATGATAACAGCGACTTCCGTCCAGGTTTACGGGCCCGTGACGAAGCTGGCGCAGAAAGTGTCCTTCAAACAGCTGGTTTTTATAAGATTGATGTCCGTCAATTAGCAAAGGCATTAAACTTAAATAACTGGAATAAAGTAGCGAGCTGTTCAGTTTCTTCACGCTTTCCATATAACACAGCCTTAACTGAAGCCAAAATTGCTCAAGTGATGCAATCTGAAAAATTCTTGCGTGATTTAGGTTTTGCAACGGTTCGTGTTCGTTACCACGAATCAATCGCCCGGGTTGAAGTCCCAGAAGCACAAATTGCTGACTTCTTAACCCACAGCGAACAAATCAACCAAGCATTACAACAAGCTGGTTTTGAATTTGTAACGGTTGATTTAGCTGGTTTCAAGAGTGGCCGGATGAATGAATCATTAACAGCAGATCAAAAAGCAGCTTTAATGACTGCTTAATCTGAGATTAAGTGTTTTAAAGGCTGGGACAAGGTATCTTTGTCCCAGCCTTTTTTGGTAGCGAAAAGTGTTTATCCGTGCTTTAAAAGCGAACTATGTTAAACTATTATAGATACTTTTTAAAATGAGGCGAAAAATTGTGAAACATATTTATTTAGATAACGCGGCAACGACACCCATGGCCCCAGAGGTCATTGCGACGATGACCGAACAGATGCAGGCCGATTTCGGGAATGCATCGAGCACCCATTATTTTGGGCGCCAAGCCCACACGGTGTTGGATACCAGCCGCCATACTTTGGCACAGAGCATTCATGCGAAAGATAACGAGCTTATCTTAACGAGTGGGGCAACCGAAAGTAATAACACGGCAATCCTTCAGACAGCCAAACTGCGTGCTAAAGAAGGCAAGCGGATTATTACAACGGCAATTGAACATCATTCCGTTTTAAAACCGATGGCCTATTTAGAAACGCAAGGGTTTGATGTGATTTACTTACCCGTCAACGAACAAGGGGTGATTGATCTCGCAGATTTGAAGGCGGCTTTAACGCCCGAAACGATTCTAGTATCGATTATGATGGGCAATAACGAAGTCGGCAGTCATATGCCAATTCACGAAATTGGTGAACTTGTCCGCGACTCAAACGCCTGGTTCCACACAGATGCTACGCAAACGTATGGCCTATTAGATATCGATGTGCAAGCTGACAATATCGATTTACTGGCAGTTTCAGCCCACAAGATCAATGGACCTAAGCAAATCGGCTTCCTCTATGTCAACGACGCGATTCATTTACCATCATTTGTCCTAGGTGGCGAACAAGAAAAGAAGCGCCGCGCAGGGACTGAAAATGTGCCCGCTGTAGCTGGTTTTGCGAAAGCAGTTGAATTATTGACCCCAGCGGTTAAAGCAGACCTACAAGCACGGTATGCTGGATTCAAACAGCAATTACTAGCTGATTTAAAAGCCAACGACATTGATTTTGCGCTGAACGCAGAAGGAGCTGATCAAGTCGGGCATGTTGTGAACCTCTGGATTAAAGGTGTTTCAACCTATGTCTTGCAGATGAATCTTGATTTAGCAGGCTTTGCAATTTCAGGTGGTTCGGCATGTACTGCTGGCGATTTGGAACCCTCACACGTGTTGATCGCGATGTATGGTGAGGATAGCCCGCGCGTTGCCGAAAGCATCCGGATTAGTTTTGGTCACGAAACATCGAGCGAAGACGTCGCTGCTTTTGCCGAAGCGCTCACGAAGATTGTGAAACGCAATTTAGCAAAGCAAGCCGCTAAGGGGTAGGCAGCGTTTACGTGCTTGTGCTAAAATAGACTTATTCAGTGTATGGAGGTTAGGCAGATGGCTTTATTAAAAACAACAGCAACGGTTTTGGGGAGTACGGTGCAATATCGACTCAATCCCGCCGTTAAAAAATACACATTAAGAGATGTTGGCTTTGTGCCCACAAACAATGGTAACTTCCAGATGGAACGGCCATTAGATCCTAATTCACCATTTAACAGTGCGATTAAGTTGAAGATGACAATTGGTAAAGAGTTACAGACGTTGAAGATGTCTGTCACCTCTCCAGATGGCTTACATCCAGTCGATATTTTCAAGAGTGAAAAGAATGCTGAAAACGTCGAACAATTTAATTTTATTATTGCTAACTTAGTGGCACATGAAGTGTTAATTAAAGAAGGCTAAATAACGTTTTAAGAGCGGTTTACCAGGAGTTTGATAGGTAAACTGCTTTTTTTACGTTTAACTTATGAAAAGTGAGTGTTTTAGTTTGAAATATTAACCAAGATTGCTATAATGTTAAGTACTGGAATTCACGACCTTCAAATCGTAGAAAACTAGAATCTATTTGAAATGATGGTGATATTGTGGTTGACCACAGTAATACACGAGTCGTCGTTGGTATGAGCGGCGGGGTGGATTCATCTGTCACAGCATTGTTGTTAAAGCAACAAGGATACGATGTGATTGGTGTTTTCATGAAAAATTGGGACGATACAGATGAAAATGGTGTCTGTACCGCAACGGAAGATTATGAGGATGTTGCCAAGGTTGCTTCTAAAATTGGCATTCCTTATTATTCCGTCAACTTCGAAAAAGAATATTGGGACCGCGTGTTCGAATATTTCTTAGACGAATACAAACACGGCAGAACGCCTAATCCAGACGTCATGTGTAACAAAGAAGTGAAATTCAAGGCTTTCTTAGATTACGCAATGGAATTAGACGCTGACTTCATCGCAATGGGCCACTATGCTCAGATTGAACGCGATGATAACGGCATCGCGCACATGTTGCGTGGCGGTGATAGCAATAAAGATCAAACTTATTTCTTGAGCGCTCTTTCTCAAGATCAATTACAAAAATCAATGTTCCCAATCGGTCACATGCAAAAAGCAGAAGTGCGTCGGTTAGCTGAAGAGGCTGGCTTAGCAACTGCTAAGAAGAAGGACTCAACCGGGATTTGTTTCATCGGTGAACGGAACTTCAAGCAATTCTTAGGCGAATACTTACCAGCACAACCCGGTAAGATGATGACGGTCGACGGTCTTGAAAAAGGCACCCATGACGGTCTAATGTACTACACGATTGGTCAACGCTCCGGTCTTGGAATCGGTGGCGGTGGCGAATCCAATGATCCATGGTTCGTTGTTGGTAAAGATTTAGACAAAAACATTTTATATGTTGGTCAAGGCTACCATAATGAATTACTCTATGCTGATCAATTAGATGCAAGTAATATTTCTTGGATCACACCAGTTGATCATGGGACAGATTTCCACGTGACGGCTAAGTTCCGTTACCGTCAACAAGACGTCGGCGTAACCGTCCACATGACATCTGACACAACTGCAACGGTTGTCTTTGATGATCCAGTGCGTGCGATTACTCCTGGTCAAGCGGTTGTCTTTTATGACGGCGCAGAATGTTTAGGTGGCGGCACGATTGACGTGGCTTATAAGGCTGCGAACGATGATGCTGACATGAAAGTATTACAATATATCTAATTTAATCGTTAAAAGTGCTGATGAATTTATATTTATCAGCACTTTTTTTGTGGGTTTGTTCAATAAGTGGTCAACGACCTTTTTTAGAATAAAATCACAATATAACGTTTAAAACATAAGTGGTTATTCGTTTTAGATTGTGAAATTAATTTAATAGCTGGAGGCAATTGACTTTTCGAAACTAAGTGGCGTACAATATAGTTACGTTCTATTTGAGTAATATTTCACAAATTCTCAACGATTAACCGTCGTTTTTTGGATATTTCTAGGAGGTAACATGATGAAAGTAGCAGTTATTGGTTGTACACACGCAGGGACATTTGCAACACAAGCAACATTGGCAGAACATCCTGATTGGGATGTAACGGTTTATGAAACACACGATAATTTATCATTCTTATCATGCGGGATTGCCCTTTGGGTGGGCGGCCATGTAGCCGATCCTCAGAAAATGTTCTATTCAAATCCAGAAATGTTAGCGCAAGCGGGCGCTCACATGAAGATGCAACACACTGTTTTAGAAGCTGACTTAGATCAAAAAATATTACGCGTTAAGAACCTAGTAACGGAAGAAGAAACAACCGAAAAATTTGATAAAATCATCGTCACAACAGGCTCATCACCTGTGATTCCACCAATTGAAGGCATTGACAATCCGAACGTTAAGCTCTGCAAAAACTGGGCGCATGCCAATGAATTGAAGAAGAGCGCCCCAGATGTGAAGAGTGTTATCGTGATTGGTTCAGGTTACATCGGTGCCGAATTGGCAGAAGCCTATGCAACAACTGATAAGCAAGTGACATTAATCGATGCATTACCACACGCACTCGGCAAGAATTTCGATCCTAATATCTCAGAAATCGTGGAACAAGATTACCGTGACCACGGTGTAACCCTCGCGCTTAGCGAAAAAGTGGTCAGTTTCTCAGGGACGGATCAAGTCACTGTTAAAACTGATAAGAACGAATACACAGCCGACATTGCAATTTTATGTGTTGGCTTCCGCCCAAATACTGGCCTTTTCAAAGGGCAAGTTGATATGTTAGGTAACGGTGCGATTTTGACGGATGAATACATGCAAACGTCTGTTAAGGATGTTTATGCAGCCGGCGATTCAGCAGCTGTTCATTACAATCCAACACAAAAAGCAGATTACATTCCATTGGCAACCAACGCTGTTCGCCAAGGCCTTTTAATCGGCCGCAACATCGAAACACCAACTGAAAAGTACATGGGCACGCAAGCAACTTCTGCCGTTGAATTATTTGGTCGCACCTATTCAGGGAGTGGCCTAACAGTTGAAGGCGCGAAAGTGCGTGGGATTGAAGTCGCTACAACAACGTTAGAACAAGATTACCGCCCTGATTTCATGCCATCAACGACACCGGTTTTGATGAACTTAATGTGGGATCCTAAGACGCGTCAAGTATTGGGTGGTTCATTCACAAGTATGTATGATATTGCTCAAGCAGCGAACGTCATTTCAATGGCCATTCAAACGAAGATGACGATTGATCAATTAGCAATGGTTGACATGTTCTTCCAACCAAACTACGATCAACCAGTCAACTACGTCAACGCAATTGCAATGCAAGCTGTCGCAGAAAGTAAATAAAAGAGTGTGTAAGTAAGCGTTCATATTTTGAGGATTAACTGGATTTGGCAAATAGGGTTAACCGCAGAAATATGCCTACTGAAACACGTTTAGAGCAACTAATAGATGAAACCGCTAGGATAAAAAGTATTTTTATCCTAGCGGTTTTTTTGATGGCGTTTTACAGGAAAAATGCTTGCTTTATTAGTCGATTGACTTGAATTTAGGGCGTAACTCTTTCATAATGAAAAGTAAGTTATTTTAAGGAGAGAACGCATGACAACCTTATATTTTATCCGCCACGGTAAGACTGAATGGAATTTGGAAGGCCGCTATCAAGGTGCACGTGGTGATTCACCATTATTAGACAGTAGTTACGTTGAAATTGAAGAATTAGCCACATTTTTAAAGCCCATTCATTTTGATCATTTATATACGAGTCCGTTAAAACGCACACAGGTAACGTCTGCGGCGCTAAAACGAGACTTAGGGCAGGATTTTCCGATTACGGTTGTTGATGCACTCCACGAATTTAATCTCGGTCTAATGGAAGGGATGCGCTTTACGGAAGTCGAAAAACAATATCCGACAATCGTGAAGGCCTTTCGTGAAGCACCAGCGGAGTATGATCCAACTGAAATTAAAGGGGAAACCTTTGAACAAGTGATTGAACGGACAACGCAAGCAATTGACGCGATTGTGAAGGCTGCTAAACCGACTGATCATATTATTATTGTCAGCCATGGGGCAGCGATGGTGGCGATGATGCAGTCCTTACTCAAGACACCATTGGCTCAGGTCCGCAAAGACGGCGGTGTGACAAATTCATCTGTGACCACGATGACAACTGACGATCAAGGAGCATCTTTCAAACTAATTAAGTGGAATGATACACACTTCCTCAGCAAGCAATTATCCGCAACAGATACGATATAGGAGATGATCACGTGCAAGCAATTCTAGCAAAATGGGCCGCTGGCGACCACGAAGCCGCTGTTAAAGATCTCGTACAATATTTACAAGATCACTCAGAAGACATTGAAGCTTACGTTACCCTTGCGACATTTTTAACGACGCTTAAAGATTTTGAACAAGCTGAAGCACTTTTGCAAAAAGCGTTGACGCAATTTCCTAATGAAGCTGCACTGACTTACGCATTAGGAACACTCTATTATCAAGCGGAAGCTTATCAACAAGCGGTACCATTGTTCATGCAGTTGGTGCAAGACTCACAATCAACAGATGCGCAGTATATGCTTGCGCAGACATATCATCAACTCGAACAGAATCCACGGGCATTGGCGTTTGCGTTGACCGTTCAAGAGCAAGAACCAGACCAACTAGACGCCAATCTTTTAGTGGGCGATATTTTAACGAGCTTGGGTGATTTTGATCAAGCACAGACCTACCTTAAAAAGGCATTGACCATTGCACCTCAAAATGGTGAAGTATTATTTAAGTATGGCTTGACGCAACTGGTCTTAGGCGCTGATAGTGAGCCTTATTTCGAACAAGCCAAGCACTATGCACCGGATTATTTTAAAAAGAACAAACAACAGTTAATTGATATTGAAGGTTTCATGCAGGCTAAAAAGCAAAAAGAATAAGGGATGGCGATTGTGGATATAACAAAGACAGACGAAACCAAACCAACAGTCACCGGAACCGTCCAGAGTATTTTCTATGAGAGTCCGGATAATTTTTTTAAAATTCTACTCGTTAAAGTAGCACATAAGACAATTGACTGGCACGAAACAGAAATTGTGGTGACCGGGAGTTTTGGCGACATTAAAGAAGATGAACGATATACCTTCTATGGCAAAGTGGTCACTCATCCTAAATATGGCAAACAGTTTCAAGCCGATAATTACCAAGTGGATCAACCAACGACTAAGGCCGGCTTAGTCGCTTATTTGTCTGGCGAAAAATTCACAGGCATTGGGCAGAAAACGGCCGAAAAAATCGTGGATACTCTTGGAATTGACGCGATTGATAAAATATTAGAGGATCCGACGGCGTTAGAACCATTGGGGCTAAATGCGAAGAAACAAGCACAACTCGTTGAAACGCTGACGATTAATAATGGGATGGAACAGATTATTATTGGCTTAAACAACTATGGTTTCGGGAGCTCGATGGCCTATAACATCTATCAGACCTACCATGAAGATACGCTGAAGATTATCCAAGAAAATCCGTACCAACTCGTGGCTGACATTGCTGGGATTGGCTTTAAACGTGCAGATAATTTAGCGGAGACCCTCGGGTTTGCCGCTGATTCAGCCGTGCGGGTGCAAGGGGCTTTAATGCAAGCGTTAAATGAGTTGACCAATCAAGCTGGGGATACCTATACCCAGGCCCAGCCGTTATTGGCAGCTAGTATTGAGTTGATGGAAAAAGCACGCAATGTTGCTATTGATCCGAACTTGGTGGCTGAACAACTGATGGCACTTGCACATGATGGGAAAGTCGTTGGTGATGAGAATCGGATTTATCCGAATGGGTTATTTAATGCGGAGTGGCAAATTGCGAACCATTTAATGCGAATTGAAAATGAACGCGATCAACTTAGCTATCCTAAACATGATCTAGATCAAGAAATTCGCCACCTCGAAAAACGGTTTAAGATGACATACGATGACGTACAACAAGAGGCGATTAAGCTTGCGATGACTCACCGGGCGTTCTTATTAACCGGAGGACCTGGTACTGGGAAAACGACGATTATTAACGGAATCGTGACATTATACGCTGAATTAAACGGGCTGTCATTAGATATTAATGAGTACAAAGACACGCCGTTTCCGATTTTATTGGCCGCTCCAACAGGTCGGGCCGCAAAACGAATGAGTGAAACAACGGGTTTGCCTGCTAGTACAATTCATCGCTTACTCGGAATCACTGGCCGCGAAAATAATCCAGATGTTTCCGGTAACAAAGAATTGGAAGGCGGCCTATTGATTATTGATGAAATGTCGATGGTCGATACTTACTTGTTTCGCTCATTACTACGGGCGGTGCCCAGTCATATGCAGGTTGTATTGGTTGGGGATAAGGATCAATTACCATCCGTCGGGGCAGGGCAAGTTTTCTTTGATTTATTGCAGAGTAAGGTTATTCCAGCGGTTGAATTACAACGTATTTATCGGCAAGATGACCAGTCAACGATTATTCCGTTGGCGCATGAAATTAATCAAGGCCAACTGCCAGCGGATTTGTTGAAGCCGCAAAAAGACCGCAGTTTCATTCAATGTAATCCGTATCAAATTGAATCGGTGATTGAACAAGTCGTTACTAAGGCCAAAGCGCGTGGTTTTGAAACTAAGGACATTCAAGTGCTAGCGCCGATGTACAAAGGAGCAGCCGGAATTGATCAGTTAAACCCGATGATTCAAAATATCATGAATCCAAAGCTAGATGACCGCAAAAAACAAGTTAGCATTGGTAACGTTCACTACCGCATTGGCGATAAAGTACTCCATCTGGTCAATAGTCCGGAACAAAATGTGTTTAATGGTGAAATCGGGCAGATTACGGGGATTACCTATGCTAAAAAGAGTGCGGACAAGGTTGACGAGATCACCATTGCTTTTGATAGTGCAGAAGTGACCTATAAGCGGAGTGAGTGGCACAAGATTACATTGGCTTACTGTACGTCGATTCATAAGGCGCAAGGTTCTGAATTTGAAATGGTGATTCTACCATTGGTCAATCAATACCAACGAATGCTCAAGCGAAACTTACTGTACACAGCAGTCACGCGGGCTAAATCATTGTTGATTCTGATTGGTGAACCGAGTGCTTTCCAAAAAGCAGCTCAGGAACTTTCGGCCAATCGGCAAACGACGTTAAAAGAACGGATTCAAAGTGTCTTTAACGGTGAACAACTCAGCACCGCCATTAAGACGGCCAGTGTGGGGCAGGCAGAAGCCAAAACAATTGTTGACCAGCCGGCACCACCAAGTGCGCCAGAAACGGCTGTTGATGAACAACTGAACTTAGTGCCAGAAGACGACGACGCAATACAAGAAACGCCAATCAGTTATGTCTTAACACCGACTGTTCTAACGCAACAGCAAGTGGATCCAATGATTGGGATGACCGGGGTGACACCGTACGATTTTATGCCGAAATCAAAATAGTGTATAATAGGGTAAACAACTAACGAAAAATGAGGCGAAACAATGGTTGACCAGCGATCTAATTTAGAGATTAGACCCGTGACAATTGAACATTTAGAACAATTTAATGACTTATTACGGTATGTTTTTCAAGTCACCGATCAGGAAGTTTCTGATAGTGGCTACGAAGAGGGCGAATTAGAACGCGCCAAACGTCCCGTATTAGAAAAATCTGACGTAATCGGATGGTTTAATGGGGACGAACTGATTTCACAATTAGCCATCTATCATTGCTGCGTGAACATTCATGGCCAGGTATTTAACATGGGTGGTTTGACTGGTGTCGGGACTTACCCGGAATATGCCGGTCATGGTTTGATGCATGACTTGGTTAAAGTCGGCTTGAACAAGATGCGTGAGAATAAGCAGTGGATATCGTATTTATATCCATACAGCATTCCGTTTTATCGTAAGAAAGGGTGGGAGATCATGTCTGATCACCTAACTTATGATATTCGTGATAGCCAATTACCTAAGCAACGGCCGGTAAATGGGCACGTTGAACGCCTTGATATTGACGATGAAGACGTGATTAAAACGTATCAACGGTTTGCACTAAAAAATCACGGTGCAATGATTCGTAACGAACTGAACTGGGATGAATATTGGCGTTGGGAAAATGAAGAAGAACGGATTGCTGGTGTTTATTATGATGAAAATGAACAACCCACCGGCTATGTTTTATACTGGATTGCCAACGAAGTCTTCCATATTAAAGAAATGATTTATCTTAATCAAGAAGCCCGGATTGGTCTGTGGAACTTCATTGGCGCGCATTATTCAATGATTGAACATGTCAAGGGTAATCAATATCAGGATGAACCGATTTCATTCTTATTAGAAGATGGTGATATTGACCAGACGATTAAGCCATATTTTATGGCGCGGATTGTTGATGTGCGTGAATTCTTGTTGGCTTATCCGTTTGAAACGGACGGGCAAGCATTCCACATTGAATTGACCGATCCATTAGCTGAATGG